>JACRJW010000099.1 GCA_016235605.1 Candidatus Uhrbacteria bacterium
AAGCCAAAGAAATGGACTTGGTCGAAGTCTCTCCGAAAGCCGAACCTCCCGTGTGTAAAATCCTCGACTACGGCCAGTTCAAATATCAAAAAGAAAAAGAAGCAAAAAAACGGAAGGCACAGTCAAAAGAAATCGAGACAAAAGGCATCCGCCTTTCTGTGCGCATCGGCACACACGATTTAGAAGTCCGAGTGGAACAGGCGAAAAAATTTTTTGAAAAAGGCGACAAGGTCCAAGTGGATCTCCCGCTTCGAGGACGCGAAAAGGCACACAAAGATGTCGCCGAGGCGGTGATGTTGCAGTTTCTCGAAATGCTAAAAACCCACTATCCCCTGCGTATTGAGCAACCGATCAAATTCCAAAACGGCAGGATGATCATGGTCTTGGCGCGTTCTTGACACCGTTTGTCTCTCCAAGCTACACTCAGCCCCGAATGTATCTTCGTAGTGAGCATGTCGAACTATGGCCAAACAAAAAACCCACAAAGCGCTTGCCTCTCGCATCAAAATCACCAAAACCGGAAAGGTGTTGAAGCGTTATGCTGGGCAAGACCACTTTAACAGTCGAGACACGGGAAAAATATCCCGCAAGAAGCGCCGCGATACCACGCTCTCAGGCGCACACCGCCGAGCGATCAAAGACTTAATTCCGAATACTCCAAATTTTTAGTATGGCTAGAGTTAAACGCGGGACCCAACACGTCAAACGCCGCAAGAGCCTGATGCAAAAGACCAAGGGCATGATGTGGGGACGCAAATCAAAAATCCGTTTGGCACGTCCTGCCATGCTCAAAGCCGGCGTGAACGCCTATCGCGACCGCCGCAACAAAAAGCGTTCCTTCCGTCGACTGTGGCAAGTGCGCATGAACGCGGCTGTACGACCCTTGGGACTGAACTACTCCACGTTCATGGATAAACTCGTGAAGGCCGGAGTCACCATTGATCGAAAAGTCCTCTCGATCCTCGCCACAGACTACCCCGCCGTGTTTCACCAGATCGTTGAAAAGATAAAATAGAGAAAACGGATGTCCTTCCCAGGATGTCTGTTTTTTCTTGACAAAATCCCAGAGTGATGGCAGGGTGATAAACCAGTTGAGGTGTCCATGACTTCTGCGTACGTGCGGACCCTACCGCACTACATGCCAGTTTTCCGGGCTTGGCGCCCGGTCAAGCTCAAGATCCTCGTGTGCAATTCCAAACGCGAGCGGATCAACGTCACGCTATCTATTCAGGACGTTGATGGACGTTTCAATTCGCCCTGGGGTTCCAAGTCGATCAGCATCATCTGCTGGAAGGAACCCGACGACGTGAAAGACCAGTGCACGGGCGAGGTCACCATTTGGCCCAGAGCCAGTGGAAAGCCAAAACTGCTCATCGTCTCCCCTGACTCTGACTTCACAAGCACAACCATCGAAGCGGTCGAGCGTGCTGGTCCGCTTGCCACCCATTCACTGGATCGCAGCCCTGTTGTGATCAAACTCCCGGAGGAACGTTCGATGAAATACCTCAAATGGATTCTCGTCGCCGTCATCCCAGCGATCGGCTTGGTCGGCTACTCCATCCACAAACTCAGCGCGACGCCAGAGACGCCTGTGGAGCAGACCGCACAGAGTACGGAGCCTGCAACAGCGCCGACGGAATCGTCGCAAGAGCCGACCGTGGAAGCCCCACCGCCGACTCCCGTGGTCGAAGCGGCAGCTCCCGCTCCAGAAACGCCTCCCGCGGTGCCGGCTCCCGAGTCTGCCGCCGCTCCCCTCTCCGCGAACTGCGTGCTCGCAGATCCCAACCTCACACCAGATGCTGAGGGGATCGTTCTGGTGAAGTGCGGGACAGAGCTCTATCAGGCCAAAGCGGTCTACAAGGGAGAAGGCCAATTCGAGTTCAACAAACTCGAGGAGGATCCCATCGGCCCCTGATCGCCGCAACCCAGCCTCCGTGAAACGCACGGGGGCTTTTCTTTTTGTGCTACAATCTCTCTCGTATGCATGACGCGATCCGTCTCAACAAATTTCTTTCCACGCAAGGCTACTGCTCGCGCCGTGAAGCCGACCGCCTCATTGAACAGGGCCGCGTTTTTGTGAACAACAAACGTGCTCAACTGGGAGACCAGGTGACGCACATGGATAGCGTACGCGTGGAGGGACGGGATCGTAAGCAGGCATCTGAAAAAATCTATCTGCTCCTCAACAAGCCTCCAGGAGATATCGTCAACAGCGGAAACGACTTCGAGGGTCTCCCCAAAAACGTTTATCCGATTGGCCATCAGGACGCGCAGAGCTCCGGACTCCTGATCCTCACCAATGACACGGCCCTGATGAAGCACCTGTTCGATCCAAAAAACAATGTCGAAACAGAATGTGTCGTGACCGTCGACCGTCCGATCAGAAAAATCGATGTGGGGCGACTTCAGCATGGCGGGCTTGTAAAGGTACGGCAACTCGGTGCGCAGAAATTTGCCATCATCATCAAAAATGAGCAGGCGCAAACTCTGAGGCAGATGTGTAAGGCGCTGGGCTATCAGACCCTCAAAATCATGCGCACCAGAATCGGCTCGATAAAAATACCCATGAGTGCTCCTGCTGGTGGCTACCGGCATTTAACGGAAAAAGAGGTCCGAGGACTCAAAAAACTTGCTGGGAGTGCTTGACAGAATCCCCTTTTTCGTGTATCTTCTTCTGTTTCCCAATCGTTGGGAAATCCCAGTCAAACAAAGGATGGAACCATCATGAGCACAGAAGCCATTGCAACCTTGCAAGGACTGTAGGGGGATCTCACGTTCGCGCGCGTCAAGCGTACGATCGCGCGAGAGCCAGAGGACGTGCTGTGGATCGAGATTCCACAGGTGATCGGTCGCAACGACGACGGTGTGCCGATCTTCAACCACATCGAGTACAGGATCCCGTCCAGCAGGACAGCAGACATCCCGTCCAAAGACCGTTGGCGCGCGCGCATCATGTGGCGCCACTTCTACGGATTCACGAACGAGGACATCTTCTTCGACCTCTCGGGCTACCACGAACTCGACTTCGGCATCAACCTCACCTGCGACTGGGGCGTGTACGCCAACCACATGGGCGGCGGCTACGACAGTCGTCCACATGAGGGCCAGCTCATTGCCGGGATCGTGGTGAACTCACCCAAGGGCAAGAAGTTCCAAAAGTGGTTCATCGTGACCCCCGAGCTCAAGTTCCTGATCGAGCTCGTGCACGCGGGCAAGACGGGCCTCACGCAGGAACGCCTCGCGAGGAAACTCCTCACCGATGATTGCCCAGACAAACTCTGGGCACTGGTGCGTCTCGCGTTCTTCGACAACGTCCAGGTGTTCACAGACCAGGCTCGTGGAGTCACATCCGTACACCCGTGCATGGGTGAACTCTACGGTCGAGTGTATCCTGGTGGCAGGCGTTACAGCGTCAGACACGACGGGATGTACCTGTCGATGCCCGCCGCTCAAGTTCGTCCACATCCTCTCCCATAGGCTAGAGAGCCCGCAGTGGTGGGAGGAAGTGAAGCGGCTCGTGGGGGAGAGTGATCGCGGCCATGTCGCCCACGGCGATGCCTGCTACGGTTGCGACCAGGAACGCCGCGCCGCGGATCAGTGGCACGAAGCCATCTGACCAACGCACCGCCTTCGATCTTGAGGGCGGTTTTCTCATAATTTTTTCCCTCCAGATCAACTCCTTGAGCGGCTCAAAAACGGTTCCAAAATAGGCGTTCAAAGAGATGAGTTTCATAGGGATAATTATTCCTTGCAGGTCTTTTTCACTCATGTTACCATGCCGTCGCTCGTGGATATATCATCTGGATCGGTGGTGTAGCCCGGTTAACACGTCTCCCTGTCACGGAGAAGATCGCGGGTTCGAATCCCGTCCGGTCCGCCAGAAAAACTCCCAGGCTTTGCCTGAGAGTTTTTCTTTTAGGAGCCGCTTGATCTAGAGACCAAGATACGTCTTTGCCCATGCATAGGCTTGGCTCTTTGCAGAGAACAGAAAAAACTTTGTTGCAATGATTTCACCGGTATAGCCGTTCACGATCGCCGCTCGTTGACCCAATGAGACAACCAGATAGGCTGTCCCTGCAACCGATCGAACACTCGTGGAAGTCTTGGAAACGATGGACCAGATGTCGAAACGATAGATGGAATCATCCGCATATTTCACAAGAATATCCGCATTCTTCGCACCAGAAATGGACGTGATCGAACTTGTTTTTACAGCGGTGTCCAGCGGATCAAGCGTGCTGTAGTAGGGATGCACACCGTTACTTGAAAGGGTGTTGTACTCATCGATGGAAGCATCACCATCGTTACTCACCCCATCGCCGGAAATTTCAATTCCGAAATTGGGGATGCTGTCGTTGGTGTCGCTTGAGTTGCTCACATATCCCGACGGCGCACTTGAGGAACAGACAGACGTTGACGTTGTAGAACCCAGCGTGTCCCCGTCCGCGTCCAGATAATACGTCTGTTCCTTGCTCACCGTCGCGTCCTCATCGTTGCAGTCGGACGTTGAATCAACGCCGTCTTCATCGACGTCGCAGACGATCGGATAACCGCTGTAGGTGATAATCTCTTGCGACGTGTCTTCACCGAAGGTTATCGTCGCGGTTGAGCTCGAACAAGATGTCACAATCGCCACGCCTTCTTGATCGGATCCTGGTATGGAGTAGGAAGCGATGAGGAGTCCGTCAGCCGTCCGCTCCTCCATCACGTCCAAAGAAGCATACGAGACATACAACGTATCGGTTTCGTTACTGTATGTAAGATCCGCCAAATCCGTGTAGCCGCTCGTCATATGAATCTCTTGAACAAAGCTCACCGATCCGCTGACGGACAAATCTGGGTTGAACACATAAATGTCCCCGTCGTATTGCCAACCGATATAAAAAAGCCCGCCAGAGGTTCCTGTTCCCAAAGATTGTTCATCGTTCTCAACCCACGCAATTCCTTCCGCACCCGATTTACCCACCTCCGGAACATAACTGATAAAACTCCAGGATCGCCCTGTGAGCGTGCCTGTATCCAAATTAAACTCAAGAGCCGCGGCAAGATTTTCATCCAGGAGATACACGTAGGAGCTGGCCGTGTCCGCGACCGTCACGCCTTCCAGGTCATACGACTTGCCGATATCCCAGGTGCTGACGCTTGTGCCATCGACACTCAATGTGGCGATCAATCCATCTCCACCCACGGCGATAAACTGGCTGCGCCCCTCATGCCAGACAATACCGCTGGGTTCAAAAGCGGATGAACTCGCAAGAAGTGTGCTCCCGATGTCAGTGCCTGTGGAATCTGTGGCTGGCCAGGAGGAAGCATGCGCCGGCAAGACAAAAAGGAAACTGAGCGCGATAACTGCAAAAAAACGTATTCGCATATGACCCTAGGCTATCAATAAAAAAATGTGTCTGTCAATTTTTGTACTGTTGCAGAGATCCAGTTACCGGCTGTGAATAAGTGAGGACCTTGGAAAGGTAGACGGAGGTGAGTTTCTGAGCTGGCGTCATGCCGTTCATAGCAAGACCTCCGTGTGGTCTCTGGTAGTTGTAGTGTTTCAT
>JACRJW010000100.1 GCA_016235605.1 Candidatus Uhrbacteria bacterium
TCTATGTGCTTCTCTGCTGCTGCAAGTTTTACAGCGAGTGCCGTCCTCACGGCTTCGGGTGGGGCGTGCTTGTCCAAAACCAAAAAGAAGCAGGATGTGTTGCTTATTCGCTGCAGAGTTGAGTCTGATTCTCGTTTGGTACTTTTTCTCCCGGGAACATAAAGAACAGATAGAGTCACCGGGAACAGTAGATGAGCATGTGAGATGCAAATAACTTTAAAACCATCCAGTATGTCAAAATCTGTTTCTCTTGTTTTCCTTGTGGGCGTGGTTCTTGTTTCGGCCTGGACTTCGCATGTGATAACGACCCGCACGACCCCCTCTGTCGTTAGCGTCCAAACCGTACAGAATCTCGGCCTCGCAACATTCTCAAATGGCACGACACACGTCTTATTCCACGATTACGATTATGCACTGATGGATGCTGGTTGGGATCTTACAACAACGATACCAGCCCTGAGTGCAGACGACGGTAGACAGCTGCCGGTTTATGTGGCGCCGCAAGTGACCTTTAGAGGGAGTAACTGGCAGCGAGAAGTGTATACATACTCGAGTGAATGGGATGGATGTCAAAAAAATATTCTCTATATCAACCGCGACGCGAAGTCGTCTGAAGTGATACAACAGATCTCGACCGCTTATTGCATTGATCGAACGCTCGACCAACAGGAGACGACAAAATTTATCGGAACCAGTGAGGATCGTAAAACCATGGTGATTGGTTCCTACGTTGATGGCACGATCTTTGCACAAACCACCCTACCCGATGTTGATGAAGATCCTGGTCCAGGATTGTTTGCTTCGAATCGGGACAATACACGTTTAGCCTTTTTTACCGGTGCTTGCTCTCTTGGTGGTGACTCACTACAGATTCTTTATTGGGACACGCAGACAGGATCACTCACAGATTATCGCGCATCGTTAAATTTGCGGGATTGCGGTGAGCCTCAAGGGATCACCTATAATTCTGACACGGATTCATTTGATGTGTATGGTTCTGAAAATGGAGATAGATATGTGATTGGATCTATCCGATGATGTGAGTGTGTTTTCTTAGAGAGCCCTTGACATGAGAAGGAAGACATCGTATGATAACTTCATACTTAATCGTCACTATCTTATGTCCACCATTTCCGTGCCGCTCACAGGGCCTCTCGAGCAGTTTATCGATGACATGATTCGTAAAGGAGCGGCTCCGAATAAAGCCGAAGTTGTTCGTCAGGCGCTGGTTCGTTTTGCTGAAGATCAGGCGGTTGAGGCTGTTCTTCGTTCTGAACAGGAAGCGCGAGATGGAAAAGTTTTGCGCGGCGATTTACGTGACCTGATAAAACAGATGCCGTAGACCTATGGACGTTTCCTACACGCCGTCCTTTATTCGCATGTTGAAATCGCTCCCAGACGTACTGATTGATGAAGCGTTAGAGAAAATAGCATTGTTTCGAGATCCGACGAATCACAAACAACTGAAAGTTCACAAGCTCGGTGGTCGTTTGAAAGGTCGTTACAGTTTTTCCGTGAACTACAAAATTCGGATCGTTTTTAATTATCTCCCTACAACTCCTAAACAAGCACGACTCGATGCGATAGGTGATCATACTGTTTACGAGTAGAAAGTATGAGCATTAAGAAATATCTTCACTCATGTCTACTCCTTGAGAAGAACGGAAAACGAATTTTGATCGATCCCGGTCTGTTTTCGTTCATTGAAGGACGCTTGAAGCCGCAGAACATTGGAGAGGTTGACGCTATTTTGATCACGCACAAACACGCCGACCATTTCGATCCTGCGATACTCAAAAAATTTCTTTCATGTAAGCCGACGCAAATCTATACCATCGAGGAGATCGGTTCGCTCCTCCAACAAGATGGCATTGAGTACGAACGCGTGAAGCCCGGCGATTCGCTCACAATCGAAGGTTTCCAAGTGGATGTTTTTGACGCACCACACGGCAAGCTTCCTGTTCCGGTTCCAGACAACGTCGCCTTCCTTGTCGATCATGTCCTCCATCCTGGTGATTCCTTCTCTCCTGTGGGCATCGACTCATGTGACGTTCTCGCCCTTCCGATCGCCGGTCCATGGGCGACGCTCAGCAGCGCCATCGAGTTGGTTGATCGCCTTCATCCGCGTCACGTCATTCCAATCCACGATGCCATCATCAAGGATTTTATGCTCACGAGAATCTACGAGCTTATGCTGAAGCCGTTGCTGGAAGAAAAGCACATCGCGTTTCATCCCCTCGGGTTAGGTGTGGCGGTCGAGGTATGAGCATCTTTGTCCGAGGTACTGTTCATCGTCTCTGTCTATTCTGCACTCTGTTGGTGCTGATTTTTTTGTCGGGCATAGTGATCGGTGGTTCGACGAAAGAGAAAACAGCCTCTCAATCTGAGCCGGGAAGTGATCCGGTTTTTTCGTATGGCTACGCCGCCATGTCGTTGTATGAGAGAGCCAACGAGACGGCGAGTGAAGTTGAAAGAACTGGCGCGGGATCGGCGATTGTGGCGCATCATCTTTTGGTCGCAGACAAGATTGCGCAGGTGTTTGCTGCGCTTGGGAACGGCAAAGAAAAGATCGTCGTGATTCTTTCGCCGAATCATTTTTCTGCTGGGCGTTCTGCCCTGCAAACAACCTACGGATCCTGGACGACGCCGTTTGGGGATGTAGAAGTTGATTCACAGAGTGTCGACGCGCTCACAGCTGCTGTGCCGGATCTTTCCATTGAGCCTGAGACGTTCAGAGATGAACACGGCGTGAGCGCCATCACGCCATTTGTGAAGACGTGGTTTCCCAATGCCAAGCTCGTGCCGCTGGTGATCCACGACAAAGCGACGGATGAAGAAGTCGCTGCGCTTGCATCGACGATTCAAGACGAACTTCCCTGGGCGATCGTGATCGCCTCGATCGACATGTCGCATTATCTCCCCAGGCACATTCAGGAGTATCACGATGCGGTGACGATGCGATCCATTGCTCAGGGCTCAGCCGATTTTGATCTTGAGATTGATGCCAATGATGTCTTGCAGACGTTGTTTGAAGTGAATCGTCTGCGTGGAGATCGACAGTGGGTGCAGACGCATCATGGGAATTCTCTTGCCATGGGTGCCACCAGCGACTGGCGTGAGAATACAAGTCACGTCCTCGGATATTTTTTGGAGGGCGATTCCACCCATGATCCATTTGTGAGTTTGCAGTTCGTTGGCGACGTCATGCTCGATCGCGGTGTGCGAATCAAGATTGAAGAACAGGGAGCGGATTATCCATGGGAGAACGTCACACGTTACTTGCAAGGATCGCAGCTTCGAATCGCGAACCTTGAGGGGGCGGTGAGTGAGCGCGAGAGTCAGACGACGGAAGATCCGCCATTCATGTTCACCTTCGCGCCTGAGTCTGTTGAGGCGATGAAGCCGTTCATCGATGTGGTGAGTCTAGCGAATAATCACTCAGACGACTTTGGCGCAGAAGGCGAACAGGAGACGCGGGATCGCCTCGCCATTGATCTTGGGATCGATTGGTTCGGAGGCTCCTCCCGTTCTGATGATATTTACCGATACGACCTCTGTGATCAATCGGGTTGTTCTCTTGGGATCAGTTTAATCGGTTTCAATCAGTTCGGATTCCTGATTCCGGACCTGACCCCAATCATCGAGTCTGAGGACCAGGCCGGACGGTTTGTCATCGTCATGCCGCACTGGGGAGAGGAATACATTACCGCTCCATCGGACAGTCAGCGCGAGATGGCTCAGGCGATGATTGATGCTGGTGCGGATTTGATCGTCGGCGCGCATCCCCATGTCGTCCAGGGAGTCGACGTCATCGACAACACCCCGGTGATTTACTCGCTCGGGAATTTTATCTTCGATCAGGGGTTTGGTGAGACCTCGTGTGGGATGACCCTTGGCGTGATTCTGGATCGTAGAAGTGTTACACTTTATCTGTCACCAATCTCGACCTTGAACGGACAGCCAACGCCGATGTCCGACAAAGACGCCAAGCAACTTTTTCTTGATCGAAATATTTCAACAAACCCTCTAACCATTTTTTATGACGAACCCCCATCCTGAACCTCACCAGCCAAATGCTGCGCGGCATTGGTTCGCGTTTATTGCCTGCGGAGCTCTCTGTGTCGTCGTGTTTGCGGCGGGTGTGTATTTTTCAGATGTGATGGAGCGACGTGTGAGTGGTGTGTATCCCGTCGTTGATGAAGAAGTCGTCGAGGAACAGGTAGACCCAGGAAGTCTGGGCGAGGAAGGCGAGCCGGTCGAGTATGTGGCGCAGGCTGATGCGCTCACCATCGACTGGATCCCTTCAGATGAGCAAACAGGTTATCCAGACGATGGCGTGTTTGATCAGGCAATGTGTTACGACGAATTTGAGGGACAGCATGTCAACAACTGCACAGAAGGTCCTGCTGACATGATTCGTTGGTCGTACAAACTCGGCACGGTGAGCGGCGGTACTTACAACGGTCGCGATTTGGTGATGACGAGCATTCCTGTCTCTGGCATGGGAGAGTATTTGGAGACATACTACATTTTGTATGATCCAGAACGACAATTAACGCCTGTGATCATCGATTCTGTGGTGCGAGGCGTGGATTGGAATCTGGGAACCTTCTTAGGAACGGCGACGGGAATGATGGGCGAAGTTCGCCTTGCAAAACTCACGGGGTATCAGATCGATACAAAAGCGACGATTCTTGACCTCGAAATCGAGACGACACTTGTGGAGCCTCCACCTGGGAATGAATTTGCTTTTATCGGCTACTGGCAGCGATTATATTCTGAGGAGGCGATTTCGCTCACGGGGGCGAGCCAGTCAGTAACACTTTCGGATGGGAAGACCCTCCACCTCTGGGAACCAAAATCAGATGGGAACGGTCAGGTTCTGGAAGGCCAGACGGGGATTGGTCAAAATTTGTTTTATGCTGTCGATGAAGACGGTCGTGTACTTTTCTATGATTTGATCGTGCCGTTTTTTGCAAATGAGGTCATCGATAGCTACACAAATCCATCAACGGGTGTTCCAAACGTGAGGTGGACTGATGGATCGACGAATGCTGCGACGTATCTCAAGGGCGCTGTTGGTGGATGTGGGTTTACGACCGTAACCCATGTCGTCTCACAGGAAGACGTGGACGGACTTGATCTGCAGCAAGCAGGTGTTGGGATCGTGCCTGGCAGGGGAACAGAGCTTCCCGTTTACGAGCCGGCGAGTTACGACGTCTCGTACTACGACGATGCGTTTAATGTGATTACATTTAGCAGCGACTATGATCCAAAGACCTACGCGGATTTTTCTCATCCGTATTTATACTTCCAGGATTCGTTCGGGCGATGGGTGGAGTTTATGAGCAATGAACTGATTCCACCGGTTGAGTGCGGCAAGCCAGTCATCTATTTGTATCCTGAGAGTCAGATGGACGTGAGTGTGTTTGTCACCCCTCGTGGGGGCTTCTCGTACACTGAACCTGAATACGGCAACGGCTGGAATGTGACGGCGTATCCTGATGGTCATCTCGTGAACAAAGCAGATGGATTCAGCTATCCATACTTGTTCTGGGAAGGACGTGGTGGACTTTACTCAGCACCGAGTACGTATTGGGTGATTGAGAAAGCAGGTGTTGAATCGTTCTTGAGATCCACGCTCACAAAAATGAATCTGAACGAAAACGAAACGAATGACTTCGTAGAATTTTGGCTGCCGCGCATGCAGACAGCTCCGTACTACAAGATTGGCTTCCAGGGAACCAGGACGATGAATGCGCTTGCACCACTCAACCTCTCAGTCACGCCCGACAACATCTTCCGCATCCTGATGGACTACTCCGAGATCCAGACTCCAGAACCATCTAAGCCACCAACACGTCTGCCTCGCGCCAACCGCGATGGATTCGATGTCCTGGAATGGGGCGGTGTCCTGCGGTAGAAAGAAAAAACACTCGGGTCAATGACTCGGGTGCTTTTTTCATCTTAGGGTGGAAGTTCTGTTTCTGGCTTACAGTGTAACTTTTTCCAGTTCATCTACTTCTTCCTGTGCGTGAATTCCCAGATGATTTCCGTCAAGGACAAGCTAGGACGGACTATCTACCAAACCGTTTAGAGACCTCTGCAAAACTGCGTCTTTTCGTTTCACGGGCACCCGTCGACCCCACTCAACGTAGATAACCTACGTCTCGTGAGGCTCGACAGCCCGTTCAACGAAAATCCATCAGTTTTTCAGTGGTCTCTTGGATCTGGCTTTCCCACGGATGCCCATGTGGGGCAAGAGCGAGACTCGATATTGCACAAGAGAACAGGGTACCAGAAAGCCTGGTTTTTGTCAAACGATTCATGCCAAAGGGCTGTATTTACGATGGTTTTGTGTCTAAATCCATTAAAAGTCTCACCATGTGCACGGCGCTACGAAAGGCTTTGTGTGCCGTGCGCTCAGCCTTCTCCTTCGCGTGTTCGAGGGTCGCTCCGGGACCAATAATCGCGATCGCCATCGGCATCCGATACTGGAGTTGGAGGTCCAGGAGCTTGCTTGTCGCTTGGTGGGCAATTACTTCGCCATGTTTTGTCGCGCCTTGTTCCTGGACGCCGAAGACGACGATCGCATCGGGTCGGTCTTGTTCGATGAGTTCCTTCACGGCCAAGGGCGCTTCCAAAGATCCTGGGATCCAAACGACGCGGTCGATCCGACAACCAAGCTCGTCTGTGATCGATCGGGTTGCGTCGATCATCATGTCACAGATATCTTTATGGATGTATCCAGCCACGAGGTGAACACGCATCGACATAGCTACGTGCCAAGATTTCGTCGACGCCAATCGATAATCTCCGCCGTCGCGATGGCTGCCTCCACACCCTTGTTGAAGGCATCGTCCCTACTGCGCGCTTCCAGTTGACCGACGTTGCCTACCGGGATTACCTCCATGATGATCGGGACACCTTCTCCAAGCATGACTTTATTAAATCCGTCCGCGCACATATTCATGATCATGTCGAAATGTTTTGTCTCACCCTGCATGATCGCGCCAAAACAGATGATGGCATCGTACCCTCCGCGGCGCATGAGCGCCTGGGCCGCGAGAGGGAGTTCCAAGGATCCCGGCAAGAGGTGGACCTCCGGAGCTGGACAATCAGCCGCCACCAAGAGATCGACGGTTTTTTGCACCATCTTGTCAATGTGTTCGCGATACCACTTGGCCTGGAGGATCGCGACTTTTGCGCCAGGGATTTTGGGCATGGCACTGGGGTCGAGTTTCACTTGCATAAAGGAAATATGAAGAATAAGTTTGGGTAATTAGGGCGAAACGTAACCAAAATAGATACTCATAAATAGTTTGAATAAATTGTCGTTGCGATGGTTGAAGCGATACTCCACTTCTTTAAGATACATCGGAAAATGATATTTGGAAACTCCTCGATAATTGTATAAA
>JACRJW010000102.1 GCA_016235605.1 Candidatus Uhrbacteria bacterium
CATGGCGAATTCGTCAAAACGTTCATCAATATCTTTGGTAAGTTGATCGAACCTTCCTTCCAGTCCGTCGAACCTTCCTTCCAGTCCGTCGAACCTTCCTTCCAGTCCGTCGAACCTTCCTTCCAGGTGATCGAATCTCCCGACGAGTTGATCGAACTTTTCCCCAAGTTGATTGATCGTGATCGCGAGTTGATTGTTGGTGATTTCATTTTCCATAGGTCCATTTGATTATAGCATAAAAGGGGGGAGCCCGGTTCGGCCCTCAACCGGGCGTTTTCATCTAGCCGTTCATACGGGTTGTTGCATTTGTTTGGGTGACATTTTTCCTTCACGGACTTGTTTGAACGCCCATCCGGCGCCGGATTTGCTTCCGACCTTGAACTGCTCTCTGGCGGTCGTGAGGATGAAGTCGCGGAACGCGCTCGTCTCGACCTCATCGAGCTCGAATTGTTCAGCGAACATGTTGATTTTATCCAACATGGTTTGGAACCAATTTGTTTTCTGTGTGTCTGACATACGTGTCTTTCATGAGTTCAATTACATACTCCCCAAGTAACGTTGAGACGGCTGGGGACACACCGTAGGCGTAAGCCTTGCGCTCGATCGAGCCCTGAAGCTGCGAGGCACTGATGCGATACGGACTCATATTAGGGGGTACCGAGCGTGAGCTGGCGGTTTTGATTTCTGCGGATGGCAAGTAAACCAAGTCCGGCAGCGGTGAGAACGAGCAGAACGATCCCTGTCTGTGCTTGCGTGCTTTCAAAGAGTCCTTTTCCTGTATCCTGTGTGCTCAGTGTCAGAGCCGCAGCAGGTTCATCGACCACGATGTCATCTTGGCTGCGTGGTCGCAAACGCAACTCGCCATCGTAACTCGTGAGGATCCCCGTGACGGTGACATGGTCTCCACGTTCAAATGGAGCAGAGTCAATGCTCGGTTCACTCTTTAGGGACACGATGAGTGTAGATCCATTCTCTTCGATCACGAGCTTTTCATTTTCACGTGTTTGTACGAGACCCTTCACACTCACGAGGGAACCGACCTGTTGACCTACGAGCTCTGCGACCTTGAGTACGGTCGGCGTGACAGAGAGGTCGCGATCAATCTGCGCAAGATTCGTCTGTGCGCTCATCTTTATCCGTCTCTCCCCGTGGGAGGTGCTCAGCACTCCTGTGACGCTTACCGCATCGCCAAGACTCATCTGTGGAAAATCTGCATCATAGAAATAGACTTGGATGCCGCCGGTTTCGTCCATGAGATAGAAGATTTGTCGGGCGAACGATCCAGGGAGCGCCGTCACGATACCCTCAAGTCGAACACGTGCATCGTCAGGTAGACCTTTGCTCTCAAAGATCGTTGACGAGAGAACCGCTTTTGATCCTGTCTTCTTTGGCGTGGAGGAAGTGAGTTTTGCTGTGGAAGTCTTTTTTGGGGATGGGGAAACAGTTTTTTCTTGTTGTTCTGGACTGAGTGCCACAGATTCCACCGTGGGTGATTCGTCGCTCACGGGATTTGCGGTCACGATCGCGACTTGTTCAACCATGACGGCCTCCTGCGTTTCGATTTGGTTTGCCTGTGCGGGACTTGGTGTCTGCGTGATAACAAAGACATTCCCCGTACGCGCAAGCGCCTCGCCGTCTTTGGGAGAGGGAAGCGCATCCCCGCCGTAGGCTACCGAGTCGATCACCTGACCAGTCGGATCTCGCAGGATGATCGTGTCAGTGTCGTTATTTAATCTTCCCTTTGGGGAGTCCACGACCACGTAGGATCCGGTCGTCATCGTAAGTGATGAGAGGTCCGTTGTTTTCCCTGAGGCGTCCTCGACCGTCCATCCTGTCAGAGCAATCGTCATGAGAGAGCGGTTTACGAGCTCGATCCACTCATTCTCACCATCGATTGGATCGACAACAAATTCATTGATGAGGATGACGTGAGGCGTGTAGTGAGTGACGGTTTGAGTCACGACGACGGTTTCTGGTTTAGGTTCTTTGGTCACGGTAGGTTCGATCACCACCTCGACCGTTTTTACGACCGTTTCAACCGTGCTTTCTGCTGTGTCATCGATGGTTGTTTCCTCGACGGCTGTATCTTCCACTGTGACCACTGGAATCTCTTCTATCACGTCCTCGGCAACAACTGGGTCAGATGGGACGGATACGTTTGATGGGTCTTGCTCGACAATGATTTCAGTTTCTTCTGTGACCACCACTGCTTCTGCGGTGACTTCTTCAGCCTGAGATCCCTCGACCCCGACCGAGGCGTCAGGACTCTGGATGACGACAGGAGAGTTTTCGTGAGCTTCTACAACCGGCTCGACCATTCCTGGCGTACCAAGATCTTGAACGCCACCGAGAAATCCTGAGGTCGTCGTTGCATCGACCCAGGCGGTTTTGTCGGATCCTGCGACTAGTCCGTCAGCTCGGACCATGGATCGGTATCGTCCGTCAGCAGCGTCTGCAGTGCCGCCAGATCCTCCAGCGAAAGGACTTCCACTTCCTCCTGCCACATCGACTTGGGAACCGAGAGCGTCATTGAGAGCAAGACTGAATCCGTCGTTTGGCAATGACAAGGTGGCGGTGGTGTAGTTTGGAAGAACGACGAGAGCCGTGTTTTTGTTTCCGTTTTCATAATTAGTAATGAGATAGGTTGAATTGGGGGCGATGGAGCTTCCCTCGGGGAGAGTGAGCGTTTTTTCGTTTGAGCCGGCGCCTGTGATGGTCCATCCCGTGAGGTCGATCATCTCG
>JACRJW010000101.1 GCA_016235605.1 Candidatus Uhrbacteria bacterium
ATCAGAAAATCCGGACGCGTGATTGTCGCGATCATCGCGACCGCTAACTGCATCGCGCGTTCCGTCGCTGCCAAGATCCCATGCCTGTCGATGAACGCAGCATCGCTGATACCGAAGCCAATCGTGCAGTGCTTCGTGATCCATTCGTACGCTTCCTCACGACTCTCCGGTGTCATCTGCTTGCTGTCATCAATCAGCGGATTTTTTTTGAGCTTCGGAATCTCAATGCATGCCCCCGCAACCACCGGCCCCGCGAGCGCCCCGCGTCCGGCTTCGTCGACGCCGACGATGATGGGGGAGTGCTTCATTTTTTCTGTATGTCGCGCAGAATCTCCTGTGCCACTTCTCTCTCATCCCATGGCCTCAACCCTTCGCGCGTCTGCATCGTCGTGCACGCACCCATCCCGCAGAGTGCGACGGCGTCACCCGGCCGCGCTTCCTTCAACAGGAAAAGGATGCCCTCGCGCCGGTCGAAGATTTTGTGCGCTTCAATTTTCCCCTGATCAATGCCTGTCCAGACCTCGTCGATCACTTTGTTCTGATCTTCCGTCAGTGTTTCATCTTCACTCACGACGACGACATCCGCACGGTCACTGACAATGGCCCCGATCATCGGCCGCTTCTCCGGCATGCGATCGCCGCAGCTGCCGGTGAGGACGAGCAGGCGCTTTCCCTCTGCGAGGGTCGCACGGATCGCGTCGAGGGTTTTTTCGTAGGCCGCAGGCGAGACGGTGAAGTCGACGTAGACCGAGAACGGCTGGCCTTCGTCGATGCGCTCCATGCGGCCCGGAACGCCGGTGAAGGTTGCGAGGGCATCAGCAGATTTCTGCGGAGCAATCCCGACTGCCGCTGCACACGAGAGAGCGCAGAGCGCGTTGTACAGATTAAACGTACCGGGAATCGGTAGCTTCACCGCGACACTCACTCCATCGACCGAAACAATCGCATTCGTCGAGAGTGTTGTCGTCTCAATATTTTTCAGATCGCGCAGAGGGGAATAGACGATGGTTCGCTTCGAGAGTATCTCTTTATACAAAGTGAATGTTTCATCGTCTGCATTGAGTACCTTCGTTCCTTTTCCCTGTAGCATGCTAAAAAGAGTGCCTTTGTCTTTGCGGTACTGCTCCATCGTTTTGTGATAATCGAGGTGCTCAGGCGATGTATTCGTGATGGCGGCGACTGCGGGCCGGAGGAAGTCGTTACGGTGCTGGACGAGGCCGTGCGAGGAAATTTCCACGACCGCATGCGTGCAACCCTCCTTCACACAGCGGCGGAGGAAACTCTGGAGAATGAACGGCGACATCGACGTCTTGTGTGTCGGATTTTCTTCAATCATTCCGCGGATGCTAAAAAAACTTGTCGAGACTGCTCCCGCTGCGATGCCCGCTTTATCGAGAATATGCGCCGTCATCATCACCGTCGTCGTTTTCCCGTCGGTGCCGGTGATGCCGATCACCGTAAGTTTGCGTGCGGGGAAGCCGTAGCGGAGTCCCGCAGCAAACGCCTTGGCATGATGCCACAGAAGACGAATGGGGTTGCGGTTGCCGAGGAGGGATTTGAGGAAGGAGAGCATGGGGATAGTTCGATAACTTTCAGGGTGTCATGGTGAGCTTGTCGAACCACGTCTTCGCATCGTGCGTCGCCCTTCGACAAGCTCAGGGTGACACACTTTAGTTTACTGCTTCAGTAGAATTTTTGCTTTCTCAATATCCTGTTGCATAGCCTCTTTCAGAAGCTCTGCCGATGCAAAATCCTCCACATCCCGAATCCTTCCCACAACTTCTACAGTCACTTTGTCGGGCGGGGAGGGGAGTGCACGATCAATCAAATGCACCTCGCAACTTTTCGAATCTTTAAATACCGGACGCGGGCCGTAGTGCATCGCGGCATCGAATGGTCCTTCCGTTTTATCATCTAAGTGAAGCAGGATGCGACAGGCATAGATTCCCTCCGCAAGATCTGAGGGAACAGACTCAGGCGGGAGATTGAGTGTCGGGACCTGCAGGTGGCGTCCCCGGCCGCTGCCCGATATTGGCGATGCGACCCAATGCTTCGCCGAAGGCGAGAAGGTTAAGTTCATCTGAACTAGCTGACGGGCGACGTCTTTGTAATTCTACCATTTGTTGTGGTGATTGCACGAACGGGATGATTTCCGCGTTCCGTGCCGCTGCCCAACCGACACGTGCTCCGAAGCCGAGCGTGCCGAGCACTGCATCACGTGTTTTCCCGATGCCGTAGCCGACAACACCGGTGGCGGCACCAAGCACTTCACGGGTGACAGCGCCCGCTCCGCGTAGCCCTGTATCGATAGTAGCTCCCATAAATCCTTCCCGTTGATAACTACTTTTGAGTGTCGCGGGACTCAGTGTCGTCCGCACAATATTTACAGGCGCGTTCATCGCTCCTGCAATGACGCGTCCGGAAGTGGATTCGCCGCGGAATGGTCCGCTTTCCATGCTCATTTTTTTGTTGTTTGTAGAGAGTATATATGCAAAAAGATGTCAGGCTGTCCCTCTTTTTTCTACAATTTGTGTCCGGATATCTGCGGTCAGTAACCTCCGTATTGTCTCTTTTTCAAATTCACTGTCTTTTCTGAGTTGCCTGTCTGTCTGTATTTTTCGCGAAAAAAAATGGGAGATTCCATTCATCTGTGGCGCAAGCTTCCATGCTCCAATGGTTTGGATGGATGCGCCGGAGATCCGCTTGAGAGGCTCAAGCAGCGTTTCACATAATGTCTCGATTTCCTTGCCCAATCTGCGCTGGTCTTCCTGTAACTCATGTCTGATGATTGGCAATGCAGTACGCCCGGCAGGCTGCTGCCTTTCCTGTGCTCTGCCGTACTCTCTGCGAGCTGTCATATCCATTCGATCCATTATCCGCGCGTGCTTTTCCACTACTTTCTGAGCTTCCCGTAATTGCGCAGGCGATATTTGCTGGAAGAGTGCTAGCACGGTGAGAGCATCTTCTATGACAGCACGGACCGGCTGGTTGGTATCACCGAAGTGGGCACAGGCCAGATTGTTGACCCCTGTCCTGCACGTCGTCGTTCCTATCTTACTTTCACCATTCTCATGGTAGACACCGCAAGGAATGATCGCGAGTGCTTTGAGATCATCGCAGAGTTGAGAAAGTCTCATATCACCCACCGCTTCTCTCAGGAGATCGCTGCGGTTGCCAAGCTGCAAAAACATCTCCCGCAGCGGCAGATCTCCAATGAGTTGCGTATCTGTTGCATGGCCTAGAATTTCATGAACAGAATCGTTCGTTACTTGCTGGATCGAAGGACGATTCATGTGTAGTCGATAACGCAGTACATTCGTCACCGGAACAATGCGGTATTCGGCTTCGCAGTGGTCCGGATTCCATCTCCACGCAAAACAACGTTCTTCCTCCATATCCGCAAGAATTTCCCATTTCCCCGATTCTCCGAGCAGGACAGAGTCATTTGAATTATGAAATGCAGGGGGGCCGGGCATGTATCTATATTTGCTGTCGGCCCGCATCATTCTCTCTGCCGCTATAAGTCCAAAACTCATTTCGGGCGAGACATGACGAAGAGCGTGCGGGGAAAATTCGTCGTTTTTCTCAAGGCGCCGCATCAGATCCTGCCGGGCTTCTTGTGCGTTTGTCGGTGTTTCTTTCCATGAAGAAACATCAGAGTGGAATTGTCCGGAGAAATTTGTATCTTTTGATTCATCAATTTCTGTCATATGTATATTATACAATAATTAATTATTATATGCAATACGCCAAATGTTGCAAAACCCCCGATTCTACGAATCGGGGTGGTTCTTTTCGGGTGCCTCCTGCACGACTGGTGCTGATTCTTGTTTTTTGGTTTTCTTTCTCTCTTCGAGCTTCACCATCGTTACGACGATGAGCGCAAAGATAGATATGATTCCAAAAAAGCCGAAACAAAATGCTCCTGTCAGGACAACAGTAAGGCCGAACTCCGGCCAGGTGACTGATGCAGCGATGATAGCTGCAACGATGAGAAGCACTGCACTGCTGACTGTAACCGTGAGTACGGTCTGTTGCGTTCGTTGTCCCATGGGTCACTTCTTTCTGTAAGAGGAAGCGGTTGTTGAAAAGAACACGAAAATGATCGTACTAGATTTTCGATATAGAGCAACAATGATGCGCGTCGGTTTCCCTTCAGGCCTGCTCCAGGCATTGCTTCTGAATCGTCTTCCAGTCGTACGGGAACCGGAAGGTTTCGAGGGCGCGGACGAGGGCGGCGTGGATGTGCCAGACGGTGTCTCCGTCGAAGAGGAAGCCGGTACCGTTTTCCTGGTTCGGATCGTAGTTTTTTAGGTCACCGCTTTCCGGAGCAATGGGCACAACACCGTTTGCGAGGCAGTCAGAAAGCTCGGTCATGTCTTTCGGATCTGTGAAGAAGAGCGCCATGTCGGACGCTGCGTACATTGCCTGCTCGATGTTTTTTTCGTTTGAAAGGATCGCGAAGCGGTGCGGGTAGTCTTTTGCGAGCTTCGTGAAGAGTGTGCCGTAGGCGGCAGAGCCCTTGCCGAGGATCACCATCTGGACCGGTAACGTGAGGAGTCCGGGGATC
>JACRJW010000103.1 GCA_016235605.1 Candidatus Uhrbacteria bacterium
CGGAGAGATGCTCACTGAGGAAATCGGACCATGCGAGCGGCACGTCTTTGTCGGCAGTTCCCTGAAAGAGGAGAATTGGTGCCGTAATGCGGTTCAGACGCGAGAGGGACGAAAGCGCGTCCCACGCCGCAGCGTTTGTGTCGCGTGTGCCGAGAGTTGCGACAGTGCGGTCACCTTCCGGCCGTTCTCTGCGCCATCGCATGAAGTTTTCCCACGCATCGCTGTGAACGGGCGCAGCGAGGACGGCGGCGGTGACGAGTTCCGGATGACTCGTGAGGATATTCAGCGTCACGCCGCCTCCCAGCGAGTGCCCGAGCATTCCGATGCGCTCTGTATCAATCGACGGGAGTGCGGC
The DNA here is from genome assembly GCA_016235605.1 of Candidatus Uhrbacteria bacterium. Taxonomy (GTDB): domain Bacteria; phylum Patescibacteriota; class Patescibacteriia; order UBA9934; family GWF2-40-263; genus JACRJW01. The sequence goes on from JACRJW010000103.1 coordinate 356, forward strand.
TGCCCGCATGGCGAGAATCGCATTCATACTGTCCATCGCATACTCAAGGCCCGCGTCATAGATCTCCCGCGTGTCGGGGCTGGGGTCGCTCTCTCCATGTCCGCGGTAATCGGTATGGAGCACCACAAAGCCGTGTCGTGCCATGTAATCCTGTTCGCGCCGCAGTCCGCGTCCGCGTGTATAGATGGAGGGAGCAATGTATCCATGATTGAAGATGAGGAGCGGGAACGGCCCCGTGCCTTTCGGAATATTCAGAATGCCGCTGATTTTTAATCCGTTACTCCGGTACGAAATCGCATGCTGCACGTAGGCAGTGTTGTCTGTGAGAATACTTTCCAGTTTCAGATCACGTCCTTCGAGTTTCATCTGTGACAGATGATCAATCGTAAGTTCCGAAGGGACTTGTTCAAGGGGCGATGACGCTACCGAAGTGGCAGATGAAGAAGGTGCCGGTGCTGCAGATTCCTGAGGCAGCGGCACCGCAGTCGTGCAGGCGCAGAGCAGGAGGACAAAGGTGGCGGGAAGCAGTCGGTGCATACCTTCAGTGTAGCCTTTCTGAGAGCCACGATAACGGTTCCACACTCTACTACTTCCCAAAAAGCCTCTGTCGCAGAAGTCATACGCTCTTATTACAAAACCCCCCTGCCAACGAGGAGGGGGGTTCGGGGCTGCATCTACGATCGATTTTCAACGTGTTATTTTTCATCATCGTCGGTGTCCAGCTTCTTCAGGAAGGTGAGGGTTTCCGGCTGCTGGACGCCGGGGCCGGGGACCGATGCCCAGCGGCCGACGAGCCGCGGGCCATCCTTCCCCGCTTCAATGCGGTACAAATTCACGCCGCGCACGAGTCCCTTTTCCGTCGCGATGGACCAGCTGGCGGCGAACTGGCTGCCCTGGCGGATCGCGATGCCGGAAAAACTTGACCCGCCGCCGACGACCCACGAGATGAGGTAGACGTCGCCTTTCTTTACGAGGGTGCAGATGCCGGAGTAGTTCTTGCCTCCGGCCTCCTGCCCTTTGCAGGTGTAGTAGCCGGTGAGGTCGGCGATTTCCGGCTGGACTTGCTGAATCTTCGGGCCTTTTTCGTCCTTCTTGGGCGACGGCTCCGCGGCGCCCGCCGCGACCCGCGATTGTTTTCCCTTCTGCTGAGACTCGCTGCCGAAGATCGCACACAGGGCGAAGGTGACGATCAAAATCGTGCGCATCATCATGGCTGGGTTCCTTTCGTACGAGGGTGTGAAAAATCAATCGATCAAAGATGCTCCTCATCGCGACAGCGATAAGGGGGTCATCGTACAACAATGACTTATGGATACAAGTTTCTGCGGCCAACCCTCCGCGCCGCCGAGAACATGCCGTTTGTCGCTTCACGAAGCCGCGCATAGAATGGACAAAATAATTGATTTATGATATAATATTTACTGTTTCAGTATGGCAGGATTTACACAAAAAAGTGCGGATGGTCTGCAATCCGGCGAGCGCGGCCCTGATGATCCGACGATGGACGGAAGGGGAATGCCTCTTCTGTTTCGCTCCGAAGCGGGTGCACCTGTGGCGGAACAATCACGCGGAAACGAAGGGTCGCATGAATCACAGAGGTCGGTGGCGGGCGATATCTATCAGGTTGCAGTCCGTTGCTGGAACAGCATGCAGTATCTTCTTGCACGGTCCGGCTTCGTCAGTGCCGGCCCGAATTCTATCGATGAAAGACTGAAGCGCGGTGAGCAGGTTTTCCTTTCACCGGCTCCGGCGGACGATGCAGAGCAGGACATTCCCGACTACGTCGCACAACTGGAAGCACAACTGTTGAACATGCATTCCCTGCAGCAGTTCCGGACGGTGTCCGCTGCGGACGCGACGATGCATGTGCATGCCTTCATCGCCCGTCACCGGTCACTGGAGTACCCCGGCAGAGGGGAGAGGAAGGAAGTTTCCCGCCACGAAGCCGCTCCGACGACGAAGCAATGGGGGTACCGCATGGTCACCTTCAGTAACGGGACCGTGCTGGTCGATATCCTCCCCGTCGCGCAGGAGAATGTTCTGCCGGTGCATCGCGAGCGGAAAGCGGCCTGAGTGATGAGGATGTGCTAAAAAATCGCACTCCGGTTTTCATCGAGTGCGTCGAGTGCCGCCATGTCCCCGAGGCTCAGTTCAAAATCAAACACAGTAATATTTTCTGCGATACGATCCTTGTGAACGGACTTCGGAATCACAACGTTGCCATGCTGCAGTCCCCAGCGAAGCAAAATCTGCGCGTTCGATTTTCCGTACGTCGCTGCGATCGTCGTGACGCGCGGGTCCATGAGTTTCTTTGCACGCGAGAGAGGGGAATATCCTTCGACGACAATGTCATGCGCATGGCAGTACTCCATCAATTCTCTGCGATACCAGAACGGATGCAATTCGATCTGATTCACCGCCGGTTGCGTCTGTGCGTAGGTTTTCATTTCTTCCAGATGTTTAATCAAATAATTGCTGACCCCGATGGCTTTTGCTTTCCCTGAAGCGAGAATCGCCTCCATCGCCCGCCATGTTTCCGCGCGTCTGTCGTTCGCGGGGTCGTTCATCGCCGCTTCGTCGGTGTACGGCCACGGGACACCGGTGAAGGGCCAGTGGATGAGATACAAATCCACGTACTCCGTCCCGAGTTTTTGTAAGGAGCGATCCATGGCGGCAAGCGTCGTGTCGTATCCCTGATCGTCGTTCCAGACTTTCGTCGTCAGGAAAATATCCTGCCGCGGGATGCCGCTCCCGCGGATGGCTGTGCCGACCTCTTCCTCATTCTCATAAATCGCAGCGGTATCGATCAGCCGATAACCGGCTTCGAGCGCCCATCGCACTGCCTGTACGCCTTCCTTTCCCTTCGCCTGCCACACACCCAATCCGACTCTCGGCATCATGAGGCCGTTTCTCAGGGCGATGTCTTTGGGAATGTCCGGCATGCAATTGTTCTATCAGTTGTTGTGGTGTGTGCCCAGACGAAAGTGTCGCGGGATGTCACTTGTGAGAGCTCCTTTCCTTCCTCACATACCGGTCCTGCCAGTCAGTCACGAGCTTCCGGGCGCCGTTCATGAGCGCAACGATGCCGCCTTTCACGGCACCCTGAATTTTACTGATGGTGCCATCGGCGCTGCGTACATATTCATACGGGCTGAACTTATGCTCCCCCTCGCGTGTGTCAAACACGTCCGGGTCGATGATGGAGAAGACGTAGCCTTCCCCCTCTTTCCTGACAAAGACATTCTCGGTGTGTGCAACATTGCCCCGCTCCGGCGTAAATCCGGCAGGGGAATCCGTGATATCGAGTACCACTCCGTCCGTTTTCTTCATGCCGGAAACGGTCTGGAGGAACGCCCTCCATGCGGTTTGGAAGGCAGGTTGCGCCTTCTCCTCCTCGCTCAATTCTTTGATCGGAGTGCCCTGTGCGTACTGCTGTCGGACAATGCGCTTCAGTTTCGGTTGGTCACCGGCCTGATCACCTCCTTCAAGGAAAATCGTCATGTCCTGAAAAATGGTCTCGACCCGCGAGTGGCCGTCGGGGAGAGTGCTATTGAGGCGCAGCGCTACCACAGCCATATTGCGCATCAGCTTGAGGACCGAATAGAAATCCCTATCGTGACGACCCTTCGTGATCTTCAGTACTCCGGCATGCTCCGCATCCTGAAGATAGAAAATATTCTTGTTCTCGGCTCCCGCGGAGACATTGGTCTGTTCCTCCAGACGGGCAATAGCTCCACCGGTATTGGCGGACATCGCCGGAACACCACATGTACGGATGAGGGTGTCACGCATGACTTTCGCAACATGGTCATTGCTGTGCTCGTAGAGGGCGGCCAACTTGTCGAGGATGGCAATCCGTTCCTCCAGTTGCTGGCGCGTGAGCGTACGGTCAAGCGAGAGCAGATTGTTGCCCGTGCAGGCCGTTTGCATAAAGGAGGCGACGGTATCGGCATCATTCTTGTCTGCAGACACAGCATCCCTGTCTCCCTTCAGACGTTTCCAGAAACTTTCGGGGATGCCGTTCATCTGCACGGCAGGAATCGGCTGCTGACGCAGGGGATCTTTCGCTTGCCTATTTTTAGAGACAGCATCGAAGATCTTCCGGAAGGCCGTGGCACGGGTCGTGCTCCTCTGGGAAAGCCGGTCGATCGAGCGTTCCATCTCTTGCTTCTGAGCTGCTGTGAGTTCTGAGCCGCTTTCCAAAGCATTCATCAATATGCGCTCCGCGTCGGCCTGAAGCGAACGTATCGATTCATCGGGAACGTCATCTGTATCAATGAGGTCATCCTCTGAAGCATTTTTTTCAACCATGCGGGGGTGGGAATTGTGTTTTTTGTTACTCACGATATCTGAGCATTATAACACAAAAAAACGCCTCTCACTAGAGGTGCGTTATGCACCAAAAGCTTTTCAATGGCCTGCCATGAACCGGAAACCACACCTTTTTGCGACGCAAAAAGCGCTGCCAGAGCAGCGCATGCGGTTGACTGGTTCATGGCTCGACATGGTTCAAGCTGTTTGAATGCACGGAGGATTCTGTACAATGCTTCAATTCAGGTGTTCACTGTAACCTCTGATCTTATCAAGATATCTCCCATGCCTGAATGCACATATTGCGGTCGGCCGAGCTTCACGAAGGATCACGTACCGCCACAGAGTTTGTATCCGAAAGTAGACTTAAATCTTTCAAAAACATGGGTTCCTTCTTGTACTGAGTGCAACGCGCGGTTCTCGCAAGACGATGAATTTTTTCTAATACATCTTGTGCGAGGGGCTAAAGATCCCCATCCTGAGATAGCGGAAAGAGTGAAAAGGGCCTTGGAACATGAGAAAAAGTTGAATGAAAGGATCCAAAAAAATACGGAAAATTTTGATTCGGCGATCAGGCCAGGAATTCCCGATGGTGTCTCAATGACTAGTATGACTCCTCGTGATGCTCAAAGAATAGATAACGTGGTTGCCAGAACGGTTATTGGTTTGCATTTGCACTTTCTTGGCAAACTGATGAGTCGAGATAAGCAGTTAAGGATAGGATTTTTCGACGAATCAAAAGTAAAAGATCTGGAACAATTGCCAGCTATATTGGGCAAAGCCCCAACGCTCGACGTTGTAGATGGCTCGGTCTGCAGAATTCGTGCTTACACGATAGACGGTTCCGATGAAGATATGTTTTGGTTTTTAGAATTCTATAATTCTAAAGTATTTGTAGTGCAGGCGATGAGTCCTGAACTTGCGAAAAAAGAAGGAGAGTTGAATAAGACTTATGTTGATTTGAAAATACCGAATGGGCACTGGATTAATTATTCGTAAAGTTCCCAACGGCAAAAGCTCTAGAATATTTATATGGCTCCTCGTCCTGGATTCGAACCAGGGACCTTGGCGTTAACAGCGCCCTGCTCTACCGCTGAGCTACCGAGGAATACGGGTTTTGATAATGCTTGATGAAAAAAGAACCGCAGCAGGAGTATAGAACGGATTTTACGTCTCAGGCTAGGGAAAAATGTTATCTTCTGCAAAGGGGCGGCATGTGTGATCTTTCCTCCTTTTCCTGTGTCCGGGCATGCAGTGACGGGATAATCCTGTGGTATCATAGTGTCGATGTTCCTGAGAGTCCTGACGGCAACGGCATTCTCCTCCCACGTCATACTTGGCAGCCTCTGCATGATGCCGATGGCATTTGCGCAGGGCATGCCTGTCAGTCACGGGGAACACATGGAGATGGCGATGTCGCCGGTGCAGCCGATGTCTCCGGTGCACTGCGAGCAGTGTCTGCGTGTTCCGGACAGTCCACAGATGCCGATGAGCGGCACGTGCGCCGGACACTGCCTTGCTACGGTCAGCGATTCCAGGGCCATTTCACATCATCCTTCCGTTCTCGCCGGGGCCGCATTGCCTCCGGCGATACCTGCCGCGGCCGCTTCGGGAGCCGCCGATGCGTTCATTGATGCCACTGCGCCGCCGAATCCACCGGTATCAACGCAAACCATCGTTCTGCGTTTCTAGAGAACACCGCATGGCAGTGGGCCGGCGTTGCTGGTAGTTTTTTAGCAGTTTTTCTCATTCTCTCTATGTCACCATCATCTTCACAGGAGCGCTGCGCACAGGTTTCCATCGGGGGAATGACATGCGCAAGTTGCGCTCTCCTCCTCGAAAGGAAACTCAGGGCTGTATCCGGTGTCACGCATGTCGATGTGAATCACAGAAGCGGCGTCGCACGGATCACCGCGAAGGCTGACAATCTTCCGGACTTCGGGCAGATCTCCTCCGTCATTGAGAAGGCGGGGTACTCCGTCGCCGACGGGAATGCGCCGTCCGTTTCGGACATGTCCCCCGATGCGCGAAAGTGGATGGAGATCGGGGGCTCGCTCCTCATCATTTTTGCCGTTTATAAACTCCTGCAGGCCTTCGATCTCGTGTCGCTTGCGCCCTCGACTTCCGGAGCGCTCTCTTTCGGCGGCGTCTTCGCCATCGGTCTCGTCGCCGGTACTTCCAGCTGCCTCGCCGTGACGGGCGGCCTTTTGCTTGCGCTCGCAGCGAAACACAATGAGATTCACCAGGCAGAAACACCGTGGCAGAAATTCAGACCGCTTCTTCATTTCAATCTCGGTCGCCTCGTCTCGTACTTTGTCCTCGGCGGCCTCGTCGGCCTTCTGGGGCAATCCATCACGCTCTCGACGAAGATGTCGGGATACATGAGCATCGCCGTGGCTTTCATCATGTTCTGGCTGGCGCTCACCATCCTGCAGGTCATCCCGAAGGGAAGTTTCCCGATCCGCCCGCCGAAGAAACTCTCCCGCTGGGTGGCGAATCTTTCGGAGAGTGATCATCCGATGGCTCCCTTCACGCTCGGCGCGATGACGTTCTTCTTACCGTGCGGCTTCACACAGTCATTGCAACTCGTCGCACTCGCCTCAGGAAGTTTTCTCACGGGAGCGATGACGATGTTTATCTTCGCTTTGGGGACACTTCCGTCCCTTGCGGGTCTCAGCGCCGTTTCGTCGACCGCGACGGGAACGTTCTCACGCCTTTTCCTGCGCTTCTCAGGCGCGCTCGTACTCATTCTCGCGCTCTTCAACCTCAATAGCGGTTTTGCGCTCACCGGCATTAATCTGGATTCTTTTTTGGAAAGCCCGACGCCTGCCTTCGGCTCCGCTCCGGCGGTCAATGGCGGTGTGCAGGAGGTTGCGATGAAAGTGACTTCTGCCGGCTATGCGCCGAGTGTTCTCACGATCAAAGCCGGTGTTCCCGTGCGATGGGTGGTCGACGGTGCGGGTGCGCAGGGATGCACGAGTCAGCTGGTCATTCCCGATCTCAACGTCGTGAAAACTCTTACACGAGGTCAGAATATCATCGAATTTACAGCGCCATCAACACCGGGACGGCTGGCCTTCAGCTGCTCGATGGGGATGGTGCGTGGTTCTTTCAATGTCATTTAATTACTCCTTTTCTTCTTTCGTATGACTCCCCTCCATTGGCAAGAAACAGCGCAGAAGGGTGATGGAAGCTCTCCACTGTCTTCTGCTGGCTCCTCTATCAACAATCCATGGTTTGCGCTCTCCGTCGGCCTCATGGGACTGATCGTCGGCTTCGGTCTCGGCAAGTGGCGCACCGGAAGTTTCCCCGTTGCAGCAGGAACGCCCCCCGCTCAGGTCGCTCAGGCTCCGGCACCGCCGGCTCCCGCACCGCCGGCAGACCCCGCCGGACCGGATGACGATGCCATGCTCGGCAGCAAAGATGCTCCGGTGACCCTCATCGAGTTCGTCGATTATCAGTGTCCCTTCTGCAAGCGCTTCTTCGATCAGACCTTCGCACAGCTCAAAACGGAGTACGTGGATACGGGCAAGGTGAAACTCGTCATGCGCGATTTTCCCTTAAGCTTCCATCCGAATGCGCAGAAGGCTGCGGAGGCAACCGAATGTGCGCAGGACGGCGGCAAGTTCTGGGAGATGCACGATCTCCTCTTCGCAAAGCAGGACGAATGGGCGTCCGCTCCGGACGGAGCCGGCCTTTTCAGGAAGTACGCCACCGGCCTCGTACTGCCAAAGACATTCGATTCCTGTCTCGACACGGGCAAGTACGCGCAGGAGGTGAAGGACGATCTGCGTGACGGGACAACGGCAGGAATCAGCGGGACGCCGGGGTTCTGGATCGTCGGAAAGGACGGCAACGGAGAGCAAATCTCCGGCGCGGTGCCTTTCAGTAATTTCAAGACGGTCATCGATACGCTGCTCGGCGTTGATGCTGCGGCTGCGCCGGTACCGTCTGCCGATGCCCGTACAATCAAAATGACAGCCGAACTGTGGAAGTTCACGCCGACTGTCGTCCGGGTGAAGCAGGGTGAGAAGGTGATGCTCGCAATCACCGGGGTCAGCGGGACGCACGGACTCTCTGTTCCCGGCCTTGGTATCAATGAAACGATCATACAGGGCAATACCGTGAGCGTGGCTATCCCGACGGACAAAACGGGAACGTTCGATTTCCGCTGCTCCGTCCAGTGCGGCTCCGGCCATAACGACATGACGGGACAGATAATCGTCGAAGCACAATGACAGTGTACTTGACCATTGAAGGGGCAGGGGAGTACGGTACCCCTACCCCCTACCCCTTCAATGCATGCGTGCCGACGCCAAGAAGAAGACCCTCGATGCGATCAAGCGGCTGGAAGGCCTCACGGCCAAGCTGCACCAGCTCGTCGATGAGGATGCCTACTGCACGAAGGTTCTGGAGATCGCGCTCGCGATGCAGGGCCATCTGAAGCACATTCAGGGGATGGTGCTGCAGTCGCATCTCCATACGTGCGCTCCGAAAAATCTCTCCTCGCCGAAGGCGAAAGAGGCATTCATCACGGATATTCTGAAAGTGGTCGGACTGTCGCAGCGTTCGTAGTTCGCTTCACTCACTATACGTTCTTCCCCCATTCATCCATGCAGACCATCGTCTCCATCCCCGGCATCCACTGCGCTTCCTGCGCGGCTCTCATCAAAGATGTCAGCGGCGAGTTTCCGTCCATCACAAGCATTACTGTCGATATTGATACGAAAAAGGTTGTCATTGATCACGACGAAAGTTTTGATATGCAGAAATGGACCGAAGAGATCGAATCACTTAATCCAACGTACAAGGTGCGACTTTCTTCACACTAATTGCTATGCGCTTACACAGCATTTTCTTCATTTCGATCCCTATCTTCATTGCCCATGGCATCGAAGAATATCTGACTGGTTTCGCTGAGATTGATTCCATCTTCGCCTTTGTATTTCAAGCAGTGTTAAAAATGTCTGTAGCGAATGGTGCGTTCGTCGTGTTTCAAATTATGTTTTGGCTCCTCCTTGTTATGTCTGCCTTCCTTCTTTTGGGTGAACATTGGCAAAGGAGGCTATTGATCATCCCGGGCATCCTCTACATTTTCGAGATCCATCATCTGATCGAAGCCGTTCTTCGATGGGAATATTACCCTGGGTTATTCACAGCATTTGCATTCCCTCTTTTGGCATTCTTTTTCTGGAAAGAGCGTCTTCATCCGGCCTATCAATCCGCCAGAATATGACCTCACAGACAACGCTCTCCATCAGCGGCATGCATTGCGCGAGTTGCGCCGCGATCATCACGCGCAGGCTCAGGAAGACTGCGGGCGTGGAAGAGGCGAACGTGAACTATGGAGCGGCAAAGGCGTACGTTCGTCATGACCCCGCAACTGCCGGCGTCCCCGTTCTCATTGAGGCAGTGAAGGCCGCCGGTTACGGCGCTGAGATTACCTCGGAGGTGAATCGGGAAGAGGAAAAACAGCGCAAAGCTGCGGAGATTTCGGCGTACCGGCAGAAATTTCTCCGGGGGCTCCTCCTGAGCACTCCGATGCTCTACTTCATGGCAGGATCATTCGTTCCGTCACTTCCGTTGGTTGCTCTGATCACCCCTTGGATGGGCATTGCCTCGCTCATCCTGTCCACTCCCGTCCAGTTCTGGCTCGGAAAGGATTTTTACCACAGTACGTGGTCGGCGCTCCGGATGTTCACCTTCAATATGGACAGCCTGATCGCGATCGGCACGTCGACCGCTTATTTCTACAGTCTCTGGAATGTGCTGGTGCATCTTTGGACCGAGGGGACGCTCATCGGCGAGATGCACGATCTCTATTTCGAAGTTGCGGCATTTCTCATCACGTTTGTGCTCCTCGGGAAGTGGCTCGAAGCGCGGGCGAAGGGCGCAACATCATCTGCGATTCAGAAGTTGATGGGGCTTCAGGCAAAAACTGCCCGTGTCCTGCGGGATGGTCAGGCAAAAGATATTCCCATCGAGGACGTGCAGGTCGGAGATATCGTCATCGTGCGCCCGGGGGAGAAAGTTCCCGTCGACGGGATTGTGACGAAGGGCCTGACGTCGATCGACGAATCGATGCTTACGGGCGAGAGCATTCCCGTTGAAAAAAAAGAAGGAGATCGTGTCTTTGGCGCGACGCTGAACGGCAACGGCTCCGTGGAATTCAGAGCTGAGAAAATCGGCGCCGAGACGGCACTTTCGCGAATCATCCGGTTCGTGGAAGACGCACAGGGAAGCAAAGCGCCTATACAGGACTTTGCGGACTGGGTGAGTGCATGGTTCGTTCCTGCCGTGATTGTTGCGGCTTTCGTGACACTCATTGTGTGGCTTGTCCTTGGAGCTCCGGTCACCTTCGCGCTCCTCGCCTTCGTTTCCGTTGTGGTCATCGCTTGTCCGTGCGCCTTGGGACTCGCAACGCCCACAAGCATCATGGTGGCGACCGGCAAGGGCGCTGAGCTCGGGATTCTGATTCGCGGTGGCGAACCGCTGGAGGCGGCGAAGGCGATCGATACCATTATCTTCGATAAGACCGGAACGCTCACGAAGGGGAAGCCGGAAGTGACGAACGTGCTCGCATTTGACGGAACGGAGGAGAGGGTGCTGACGATCGCCGCATCACTGGAACAGGGCTCGGAACACCCGCTCGCTGAGAGCATCGTTGCTCACGCAAAAGCAAAAGGGCTTGCGCTGAGTGGCGCCGAAGCATTCAGGGCCGTTCCCGGCCACGGGATCGAGGGGTCGCTTGAGGGGAAAAAGTATTTTCTGGGGAACAGGAAGCTGATGGAGAGGGAACAGATCAATGTGCAGGGGTGCGAGCAAAAACTGCAGATTCTCGAAGAAGAAGGGAAAACCGCCATGATGCTGGGTGATCAGCACGGCGTGATCGGCATTGTTGCTGTCGCCGACACACTCAAAGAAAGTTCCAGAGAAGCGGTCGATCGTTTGAAGAGCATGGGCATCGAGGTCTACATGATCACCGGTGATAACGCGAGGACGGCGAAGGCGATCGCCAAGAGTGTGGGTATCGGGAGCGTCCTCGCGGAGATTCTCCCGGAGGAGAAGGCGAACGAAGTGAAGAAGCTGCAGGCACTGGGAAAGAAGGTCGCAATGGTAGGCGACGGCATCAACGATAGCCCGGCGCTTGCACAGGCCTCTCTTGGAATTGCGATGGGATCCGGCACGGATATCGCGATGGAGACAGGGGGCATCGTGCTGGTGAAGAACGATCTGCGGGACGTCGTCACGGCAATTAAACTGAGCCGCGCGACCGTCGGGAAGATCCGGCAGAACATGTTTTTTGCGCTCTTCTACAACGTGATCGGCATTCCCATCGCCGCCAGAGTATTCATGGCGTGGGGTATCATTCTGCGACCGGAACTTGCGGGGCTTGCGATGGCTTTCAGTTCCGTCTCGGTCGTCACGAACTCACTTCTCCTCAAAGGTTTCCATCCGCTGAAGCGCAACTGGATTTCCGACTTCGCGCCGGTCCTCATGGCGGTTGGCTTCACGGCGCTGTTCATTCTCTTTGCAAAAATCAGCTCATAATTTTATCTATTCCTCCTGCTCTATGCGTATGAAATTTCTCCCGTTGCTCGGTTTCCTTCTTCTCTCTGCCTGTGCCACAAACAGCGGGATGATGAACCATCAAATGAACGGCATGATGGATTCGACAGGCTTACCACAGGTGGGCGGCAACAGCGCGACAGGATTCCTGCCGGGGCAAGGAGAAGCTATTTCTTCGCTACCTGAAGCGCAAGCATCCAGTATTATCGATATACAAGAAGGCCAGACGATCAGCCTCAACCCGACCCTCGTCCGCAAGACCATCAATGGTTCGACGCCGCTCACCACAGGTGGAAAGGAAATCGTCATGTACGGGTACAACGGGGAAATTCCGGGGCCGCTCCTTCGCGTGAAGCAGGGATCGACGTTCACGGTGAAGGTCACAAACAACATCGATCTCCCGACGAGTGTCCACTGGCACGGACTACGACTCGATAATGCGAATGACGGCGCCGTCGGTGTGACGCAGAAAGAGATCGCGCCGGGAAAGAGCTTCACCTACACCGTGAAAGTTCCTGATGAGGGCATCTACTGGTACCACACACATGTTCGTGAAGATCTGCAGCAACCGATGGGTCTCTACGGCAATATCCTTGTCACGCCCGCTGATACAAAAGCATACAATCCTGTGAATCGGGAAGAAGTTCTTGCAGTGAGCGATTTGCTTCTCGATGACAACGGTCAGCCTGTTCCCTTCGGTACGAAGGATGCAGATCACACGCTCATGGGACGCTTCGGTAATACGATGCTCGTCAATGGTGATACCGATTACAATCTCTCTGTGTCCAAAGGCGAAGTCATCCGTTTCTACCTCACCGACACTGCGAACACCCGTACGTTCAGAATTGACTTCGGTGGGGCGAAAATGAAGCTTGTCGGAGGAGACAACGGACGGTACGAGAAGGAGCAGTTCGTGGGCTCCGTGACGCTCAGTCCGTCCGAACGCGCCATTGTGGACGTGCTCTTTGAGAAATCCGGCACATTCTCCGTCAC
>JACRJW010000105.1 GCA_016235605.1 Candidatus Uhrbacteria bacterium
GCATGTCACGTCCGTCGTGCCGGTGGTGGACGCAGAAGAATCGCGCAACGTCACCATCGAAGTCGATTTTAGCGAGGCGATGGATCCGGTGGCGGGAACGGGAACCTATGATGTGGCGCTGGGTGAATTATTTACGAACATTTCAGCTCTGGACGTCAGCTCTGCCAACATCGAAGGCACGTGGGCGATCAGCAACGGCTATCGCACGATTGACTTCACGACGACAGATGCCTGCGGTGAAGATCCCTGTGGCGACACGATCTATTGTTTGCCGGGCAATGAGTTGATTTCCGTGACCGCCAAAGCCGCAACGTTGAATCCAGACGATGTTCCACAAGGGGAGCCCACCGGCGCCACGTTTGATGGACTCGTCGACGCCGCGGGAAATTCGCTTGATGGAAACAACGATGGGGATGCGTGCGGATCAAGTCTGGATACGGTCGATTGTGTAGACGGTGACGTCAATGACGACTACGACTGGAGTTTTACGACCACGGACGAAATCGAGGACACGGTGCCGCAAGTGTCTACCCTTGATCCTGATATCTCTGAAGATGAAATCAGCCAAACCGATGACCTGACCATTTTGTTCAACACGTTCCTAAAATCTTCAACCGTGAATGCATCGAGTGCGTCCCTGTGGCCCGATCCCTATTATGAAATGTGGTTTGCCATCCGCAAGGACAATTCGGGTTCAGCAACAGAAGTCCTCATGGAACATCCCACGTTTGTGAGCAACGCAGACGGCGGATGGGATTATTGGCCCGTGCTCACCCAAGACATCAAGAGTACATACCAGATTTGCATGTATCCGGCGATTGGGCCTGACAGTTGCACGACGTCGCGCTCGTCGAGCTATCCGTATTGCTGTGAAGGATCGCCTTCTGCCTCTGCTTGCACAACCGATTCAGGGGATGAGTTGCCTGATAATTCAGATTGATATCAAATGAACCTTCCACGACGATCATCTGTTCTGGGAATGTCCTTGGCACTTCTCATCAGTGTCGGGATTTTTGTGGCCTCGCCTGTGTTGGCGGTTGATACAGAAAGTTTTGCCGCCCAAGCCGGGTTTACCACCACCGCAGACGTCACGGTCATCATCACGCGACTCATCCGCACCGCGATCAGCTTTATCGGCGTGATTGCGGTCGCGTTTGTGCTCTATGGCGGGTTCATGTTCATGACCGCCGGGGGGAACGCCGAGCGCGTCAAGAGTGCAAAGAAAATTTTACTCAACGCGCTGATCGGACTGATTTTGGTGTTCGCATCATTTGCGATCGTGAGTTTCATCTTGAACGCGCTTTCAACAGCGACGGGCGCGACGATCACTTCCCAGGAGAGCGGTTCCTCTTCCTATTCCGACAGCGCCTCCAGCGCGCAATTCTATCTGCGCTCCGTGAATACGGACTGCGCAGAGGCCCTGCAGAATCTCGAGCTCCAGTTTATTTTTTCAAAATCCGTTGATGCATCAACGGTTGAAGACGGTATCGTGGTCACGGAATCCGGAGCGGCCGCCGCGCTTGAAGGCACGTTTGAGGTCTCTGGAAAAACCGTGACGTTCACGCCAACCCAAGCGTGCGGCTCGCCGTATGAAGCGTATTCCTGTTTTGATGCCAGCAGCGATTACACGATCGAGATCGACTCCACGGTTGTCGAATCCTCAAGTGGATCTTCGCTTGTTTGTAGCACGTCGTATCCGTGTTCATTTGAGTTCACGACCGGAACAGGAGTGGATGTCGAAGGCCCAACGGTCAGCATGGACGCGCCGGAGGACGGCGAGAGCTTGTACCAAGGTTCGATCGAATTGTTGCAGGCGACGACCACCGATGATACGGGCGTTTCCAGCGTGGATTTCTACGTGATCGATGACGACGAGGCGATCTATTCCTCCGGCGTGGAGCTTTCGACCATGGGAGAGCTTACCGGAGGCGGCACGCAGAACGCCTTTTACACGGATACGGCGCAGGAGTGGGACACAAGCGGGTACACCACCAACGAACGCTACAACATCTGGGCGTCAGGATCCGACTGCGCCGGTAATGATGATACAGCGACGTCCGTGGAGATCGTATTGCGTGCCGCCAACTGTAACAACGAAGTGCAAGACGAAGACTTGGGTGAGACAGACGTGGACTGCGGCGGCGATTCTGACTCCGCGTATTATTGCGGAGCGTGTACAGGAGATTCCTGCGAGGAAAGCGCGGATTGTTCCAGTGGCCAATGCGTCGACGGGGTGTGTGTGGAAACGCCCAAGATCGAGTCCGTGTCAGCCGGCGACGGCGCCGTGGGGAATCTCATCACCATTTCTGGTGAAGCGTTTGGCGATAACGAAGGAACGGTGACGTTTTTGGGAACCGAAAGCGGCGACGAGGTCACGGCCGCAGCGTATTCCTGTAACGATGAGACGCAGTGGTCAGACACACAGATCATCGTCCAGGTTCCCACACTCGCCGTGGATGGTCCGATTTCTGTCACGACTACGGACACCACGCAAGATCCTGATCGCACCGATGACGACTACGGTCCGTCGATTGCGGATTTTGATGTGAACGCGATCGAGCGGCCAGGCATTTGTCAGCTCGATCCTGATTCAGGGCAGAGTGAGACGGCCGTTGACGTGTACGGGAATAGTTTTGGTCAGGAGCAAGGGAGCTCGACGTTTTATTTTACCAACTACGAAGCGTCCTCGTACGCACATTGGGACACAGATGGCGAGTTTTTTACCGTAGGCGTTCCAAACGTGAATGCGGGAACCTACTGGGGACAGGTGTTCACAGGGGATGACGTTTGTCTTGATGAGAGCGGAGACCCAACAGGCGCGACCTGTTCAAAGGACGCCGATTGCGATACAGACGCGGGGGAAACGTGTGCGACATCGTGGTGCTCCCAGTCGCTCGACTATTGCTCAAGCGATGAGGATTGTGGCGACACCGGAGGCGACTGTGATTCGATCCGCGCAGGATCCAACAAAGTAGCGTTTACGGTTGAGGATACGTCTTCGGGTACCACGCCGGTTATCTCATCCATTGATACAGGTTGGAGCGCGTGTTCTGGCGGGACAGACGACGGTGAACACTGCGGGGACGACAGCGATTGTGAGAGCGGCGTGTGCGCGGACCAGTCGACGTGGGGACCGCCAGGGCAGTATGTGACGATTTACGGTACCAACTTTGGGACGGCTGAAGGTTCGGTGTTTTTGGAAAACCAAACAACGGGAGCAACGGCACTCGCCGACACGGAATTTCCTGATGCCTGCGGAGAGGATTTTTGGCACGACACATCCATCACGGTCAAAATTCCAGAGACCTACCAAACAGACGACGCGATTGAGTACGTGCGCCACTCTCTCTATCTTGAGCGCCAGGACGGCGTGTCATCGGACGCGACGGATCTTGAGGTGCTGGATGATGCGCCGGGGCCTTCTGTGTGCGACATGGATCCAGGCGCTGGACCTGTGGGAACGGAGGTGACGATCTACGGTGAAAATTTTGGTGATGATGATGGCGACGTGCAGTTTTATTCTGGACAGTCCGCCGCGTACACACTGTGGGAGAACGACCAAGTAAGTTCGGTCATCGTCCCTGACGCTGCCGCCACCGGACCGGTCTACGTCATTGAGGCCACGAGCGGGTATGCATCCAACTCGTTAAACTTTGAAGTCGGGGACTGTAACGAGGACGCGAGTTTGTGCCAGGACGGCGAGACTTGCTGTACAGACGGATCGTGTACAAGCTCAACGTGTGCCGAAGAAGAAGTGACCGAAGCCCACTACGCGTTCAAGGTTTCCACGGGCACGACGCCTGATACGCCAGAGGTGGTGATTTCGTGCGACTCAACGATTTCCTCACCTGCGCCATGGGAAGGATGGAGCGATCCAGAGAACATTTGTATTAACTCGCAGGTCCATGCCGATTTTGACATGACCATGGATCAGTCGACCTTGAGTGGGGCGAATATTGTTGTAGAAAAATGCGCGGCCTTTTTTACGGCAGCAGAGCAGACGGCGGGTGACGGGACACAAGGGGACTGCAAAACCTGGGAAGCCGTGAGCGTGTCCTCTATTGACACAAGCACGACGGGATTTAGCTGGACACCTTCCGGCGGATATTTTGAGGCGAGTACCAGCTATCGCGTGACATTGAATGGCAGTGGTGAGGCCGGAGCGATCCAAGCGGACGAGTCTGAAGGCGGCGGGTATCTTGATGGAGATTACCGTTGGGAGTTTACGACCAGCAGCAGCACAGACTTATGCGAGGTGGGCGGCGTGAACGTGAGCCCAGTGAGAGAATCCGTGGAGGAAGCGGGAGACGTGGATTACCTTGCGAGCCTTGTTTCCGCGGACGATCAGTGCGTGACGCTCAGCTGTTCTGGGTATGTTTTGGATTGGGATTCCGATTTTGACGGAGCCGTGATTGATGATTCAGAGCCGGGCGAGAGTATTTGTACAAACGTCGTGGACGCGCAGTCTGAGACCGCAGCAGGGGATCCAGCCATAATCACGGCGACGGTGACAGATTCAGAGGGTGAACCTTCAGGGGAGGGCGAGCTCACGATCAACTTTACGGATCCTGAAGTCGATGACTATTTCCCTGACTGTTCAACGGCTTGCGTGAACGCTCTGCCGTGGGCGGAGTTTAATACCGAGATGGATGTCACGACGATTGATACTTCAACCGTCACAATGTATGAGTGTGAAGATTCCCTGTGTGCAGAGTCCGAGATCACGCCCGTTGATTTTGTCTCATCTATTGATTACATCCTCTCCACACAGAGGATGGAAGTCCTCTTTGACACAGGAGAGGCCATGACCTCTGACACGTGGTACCGCATCGTGCTGGACGGCGACGCGATTTTGGCGGCCAACGGGAATCAACTTTCAGAGTCTGGATCGAATTACGGCGACGACGCCAACCGTTATTTCAAGAATGATTTTTCCTGGACCTTCCAGACAAAAGATTCTGACGTGACGTGCGACGTCGACTCGGTGACCGTCTCGCCTGACGAAACAACGGCGACCTACGTCGGCGACCGAGCACAGTTTGATGCCACGGCCTACGGCGCGCCGGACGAGTGTTCTGTTGATGGGCAAGCTTTGCAGTCGAGTTCTTACACCTGGAGTGCGTGGGGCGCGCGTGATGTAGCCAACCTCGTCGGCGATGCGACAGGGTCTTCATCCGATCAAAGTGACATCGTCGCGTATATGATCCAAGGCGGTGAGATTGAGCTCACCAGTGATTTGCCCGCGTACTGCTCTGCCAGTTGTCTCAATATCGGCGCACCTGTCACGACCTCCGACGGCGTGTGTGGAAACGGCACGGTGGAAACGTACGAAGAATGCGATGACGGCGACACGGTGGATGGTGACGGATGTTCTTCTGCATGTTTGGATGAAGGGACGACGGCTTGCACCTCGAGTGCGGCCGGCTCGTGCTGTGGAAATGGGACCCGCGATTGGTCGTCGAGCCTAGGCGGAGAAGATTGCGACGACGGTAACTCAAAATCTGGCGACGGGTGTTCTTCAAGCTGTCTGAATGAAGGCTCACGATCCATTTCCTCAAGCTGTGGCGACGCGACACGGGACTGGGCTGAAGGAACAGGTGGCGAAGACTGCGATGACGACAATGCCGTGAGCGGCGATGGGTGCTCCAGTAATTGTCTCAAAGAAGGCTCTCTCCCATTGGAAGACGCCTACGCGATTTGCGGAAACGGAGGAAGCCCAGAGACCGGTGAAGACTGTGACGATGGAAACATTGTCGACGGCGACGGGTGTTCCTCCGCGTGTCTGCATGAAGGGACCTCTGCGTGCGCTTCGTCCTCTTCCAACAACTGCTGTGGAAACAGCAAAGTTGAAATCGGAGAAGACTGTGATGGTGGCAGTGCGGGCGAAGACGGTTGCTCAGACAGATGTTTGTACGAAGGTTCCTCATATCTGTACACGACGCCATCATTCTGCGGCGATGGTGATGCGACAGGATCAGGCGAAGAGTGCGATGCACAATCTTCATCGACGTTTGCCGTGGGGGATTACAGCGTGGGACAAATTGCACAGGGCGCTCCGCAGGAAGTGAGCGACGGCTACGCGATCTCCACGATCACGGCTTCCGTTGAGGGCGAAAGCGATAGCGCGACGTACCAACTGGAGTGTTCGTGTACGACCGATTATTCTTGCGGGGACGCGACAACGCTTGGGTGTGGAACCAGTAACTGTTGTTTTGAGCGGCCAGAGCTCGGAGAAATCTATCCCGCTGACAACACCGCATCTCCCGGCGACGGCTACTGCCGCAATACGGCGATCTGGGCGGAGTTCACGCTCCCCATGGACGATACGACGTTTGATGGAAATCTCTATCTTGATTTGGTCTCGATCGACGGCAATGAAGTCAGCGACGCGAGCCAGTGTCCAGATGGCTACACGACTACAACGGTAGAGGCCGATGCGGGAGCGTCCACGCCTTTGGCTCGCGCCTGGCAATGGGTAAAGAGCTTCGTCCTTGGGGTGTTTGGTATAGAGGCCCAAGCGTCGGGAGCGTTTGGTTGTCTCTTGCCCGTGAGCTATGAAACTCAAACGGATTCCGCCGGGACAACCCAACAAGTCTCCCTGCGCTATAATTCTCTGCTTGAGTCAGGCGGCGTCTATCGGCTCGTGGTGGAGGGCGATGACGACTCCTTGGACACGGCGTTCGATGGAGTGCTGAGCGAAAATGGTGCGGCGCTGTGTCTTGGGTCGGGATGTACATCAAGTCAGTCTGTCCAATCGTTTTACGTGGGAGATGAAATTTGTGCACTGGATTCCCTGTTGGTTGAGGATCAGGGAATGGTCGATCCGGAAGAATACGAAGATGTCAGTGCTGAGTTTTTCAGCGCCACCGGCGAAGAACATTCTTTCACTGTGACGCCACTCACCCTGCGTGATTCAGGTGCGTATGAACAGATCAGTGAGATCACCGGCATCTATGAGTGGTCCTATGCCTGGAGTTCCAGCGTGGATGATACGGATGAGGACGATGTGGTGGCGCTCGTGGATGGTACGGGCGGCGATTCGACAACGGCTTCCTACACGTCATCTGGCACAACCGGCGAGGAGTCCGTCATTGCGACCGCAACCATCACGGTCGATGAACTGAATCCGACCTCAACCGTGGACGATACCACGACCGGACTGCTCACCGTCACCTCGGTCGTGTGTGAAAACCCGTGGCCTGCGCTCGATTCCACGACGCTTGATTTTCCGTATGTGGAGGACGTCACGCCGAGTTACTTCTCGTTCTATTACTGCCGCGATGCGGGCGAGGCGGGCACGGATGATGATCTCCCGGCGCTCGATGATCCCATTGATGTAAACTCGCTTTCCTCATCTGGCATTATCCAAGAACTCATTTTCAAAGTGGCAGACAGCTCTGACGCGATCGGTGTCCGTGTAGCGCCGAATCCTGATTACGACTCGCCCTCGGCTTGGGTTGAGGCACAAGCATTTACCGGGTCATTCACAGAAACAACCCTCGACGGCTATAGAGCGGTGGAATCTGGCACCACGCTCTACGCCGCGGCGGCAAACCAAAACGGCACGACGATCTACCCCAACATTTACATCGTTTCCTACAATGAAAACGCCGGTGAGGATGCTGCTGACATTTTTTCCCAGATTTTAGAAAATTGGAAATTCAATGCCAACGACGACGTGGTCACGGACGTGAATTTGTGTTCGGACGGGACAGATTTGGTCACGACCTCGACGGGTGAGTATCTGGACTGCTCGTGGGATGGCGACTGTGTGGAGACCTGCGAGAGTGGCGTGTGTTCGCTCACAGGCGACGCGTGTACCACAGACGCAGACTGTGATCTTCCTTCTGGCACGGGAGTTTGCGACGCAGAAAAAGCCAAACTTACCCGCGACATGCAACGTCTTACGGATGTGACGGACACGATCGACCAATTGCAAACGTTCGGGGAGGCAAACGCCCATTGTGAAGTAACCACCGATACTTCGTGTGAAACCGACGACGACTGTCCAGGCACGGAGGAATGTCTGCTCGGATTCCCTGATGTCCAATCTGGAACCTTCGTCCCCGCGCTCACCAACTCCGCGTGGGGTTCCTGGAATTCTGCGTTTGCCAATGAACTGGGTGACACACCGCCGACCGATCCGACAAACGAATTTTATGACTGTAACAAGGAAGGGTATGACTCCGCGTCCTGTTGGGACGGCGAGGCCGGTACGTTTATCTGCCCTGACAACTCGCACATCTACGGTTACCAGAGCCTCGGAGGGATTGCTTACACGCTCTACACGCAAATGGAAACCGCCGGCAACGTCGCCTGGGCGTACGACATCGATGGATCGTCAACCGATGAAGCCACGGTGGTGGCTGAGTATCCGACCGGAAATGCGCCATCCACGACGCTTCAAAATGGATTTGTCTCGAGCGCACAATTCTGTGACGGTGGGACCTGGGGCGACTCGGTGATTTGTGGAGATGGAACACAAGGTCCGACAGAAGTTTGTGAGATCGGCGACACACAGACGATCACAGGATGCACGGACTCCACAGGAAGTGCTGGTGTCATTTCTTCTGCGTGTCTGAGTGATTGTTCTGGGTATCAGTCAGTAGCACAGGCACAAACAGCCGGCGCCGAATGCGTGCCGTACTCCTGCGGCAACGGTGTCATTGAAACGGGCGAGACCTGTGACGACGGATCATTGAACGGCACCTACGGCTACTGTGATGACAACTGTTCTTACGCGGACGCGTATCTGTGCGGAGATGGCTACTTGGCCGGGACAGAACAATGCGACTGTGCAAAGACGGGTTTGTACAACTACTCCGATGCACTGGCTGACGACACATCATCTTGGGCGTATCTAAACGGCTGTGATGTTTCCAACGGCCAGTATTCAAGCGACATCAACGTCAGTTGTGCATACGATTGCACGCAGCCAGGTTTGTCGTGCGGAGATGGAACCGTGAACGGCGCGGAAGAATGCGACGGCGATTACGAAGAATGGGAAGGCGCGTTGTGTTCGGACGGGACAGAGTGTACATCGGATTCTGACTGTGACACGGGAACCTGTGGCGCTGGAGGTTCAGCGTGCGGCACGGGAGACGTGTGTACTGATTACGATGACGCAGGTGAAGAGTGTACGAAAAACAGCGAGTGCGATTCTGGTTCTTGCTCAGGAGGAGAATGTACGAGTGCTTCAGATGCTGGAGATGTATGCACGACTGATGCTCAATGTGACTCCGGCTCGTGCCCTGACTTCAATTACAGCCTGTATCGCTACCGAAGTTGTGAGAGTGATTGCTCGTGGCCTGCGAGTTGGTCGGCCTGCGTGGGAGGAACACAAATTTGCGGCAACGGATCCGTTGAGGGCGCGGAGGAATGTGATGACGGAAACTCATCCAACAATGACGACTGTTTGAATACGTGTGTGGAAAACACTTGTGGAGATGACTACGTGGAGTCCGGAGTCGAATCCTGTGACGACGGACAAGACAACGGCGACGTGTGCGATGCTGACTACGAAGACACGTGTAACTACTGCAACGCACAGTGTCAGTACAAAACGCGCTCAGGTGGGTACTGCGGTGATGAGATCGTGAATGGATCAGAAGTGTGTGACGGGTCCTATTCAACCGAATTCAAGTGGTTTGATGCTGGCACTCAGGCCACGCAAGGAAGCTGCGATACCCATGCCGATTCAGAAACGGTCGACAGTGTGGGATATACCTGCCGTTGGTTGGGTGTATGCAACGGTGGCGATGAGAACGGCGATTACTGCACGCTGGATTATTCAACATACGCATCGTCTGGGACGGTCAAAAATTTATCGAGCGGGACAGACGTAAATACATGCACCGGTGGCGAATGTGTTGCCCCTGTGTGCGCGGACGATTGCGGATCTTCCTGTCCGACTTCGTTTGAGACAACGGGTTTGCTCGTGAAGAGCGAACTGTCTGCCTCAGACCTCGTGGACACGATTAGCCTGTACAGCTACGGCAACGAGGACGGCCTTTCTCCAGACGCCGCTTCGCTCTCCATCCCAGCGTGCACGGCCGGCACCTCCATCACGGCCACGGTTGACGATAGCGATGTCACGCCGCCGGACGTGGACATTGTATTTGTGACGGATCTCACGAGCAGCATGAATGACCCTGTGTCAGGATCAACAGCTGGGGAGTGTTCTGATGATGGCAGTTCGTGCGATAAAGATGATGATTGCTCATCGAGTGCCACCTGTGAACCAGAGATTGGAAGTCGAAAAATCGACTTTGTTGTGGATGCAACCACTGATGCGATCAAGAATTTGTTTGATGCTTATAATGGAACGGATTCAACCATTCAAATCGCTCTCGTGTCTTACACCACAGCCTTTCGAACAGCTTCCTTCTGCAATTCAAACACAGCACAGACCGATGGGGCTTGGACGGATTTCTCCCTCGTGGGTAAGGAGAAAGAGTCCGATCTGCTCACTTCGGTTGAGACCTATGCCACATGTGTGGATTTCAACTCAGGCTCCACACCGACCTATAATGCTCTCAAAGAAGCAGATGCGATTTTGGATACCTCCGAGGCGGATGTGCAGATCATGGTGATCCTGACCGATGGGGACTATGACTGGAATCATACGTTTGTTGAGAGCTCTGGTGATGAAGACGAATCAGAAGAATGTTTGAGTTCGTTTTCCAAATCCTATAACGGCAACACGTATACGGCTAAGCCTGCCTGCGCGGCAGAAATGTACGACGATTTCGTCGATGCTTCGCCTTACTACTTCTACACAGCGGCTATCACAAGCAGTTCGACGTATCAAGGTTACACCGCGCATATTTCCAGTGATGATTGTGCCTGGGCCACGTCCAGCTCCGCTTCCTCAACAAGCGACTGCACAGGCAACTACGCCTTTACCGCCACAGACGCGGATGAAATTGATACGATGTATGATGCGATCGTGGACTCCATTCTGGGAACTGTGGTAACGCTGACCGCCACAGACGCAAGCGGTGACACGACCTCGACCTCAGGCGAAATTCAACCAGGGGAGAATGTGACTCTGCCATTCCCTGACGGGTTTGTGTGTGACTCAAGCGAGCAAGCGATTCCACTGAGAAACACATTCTTTGGCTCTGGCGCCATGTCGTTCAGCGACTTTGAGTTCACGTATTGTCCGTATGAATAGGTGGTAAGGTGGAGAAGGTAGACGTGGTGGTTCAGGATTTCGGACTTCGAACACCCTATCTACCTTATCCATCTCGGCCACCTAACCACCTCACTATGGACTTTCAAGATCAACCCACAGCCAAATCCATTCCATGGAAACCTGTCGCGATTGCGGCGGTGGGAGTTGTGGTTGTGGTCGTCCTTATTTTCGTGATCGTCCGTTGGATCAAAAAAGATGCGCAGATGGAGGCGCTAAGTGAAATCTTGCAAGAGGACGTTGTCTCATCGCTTGATTCCTGTGACAGCGCGGAAAATCCCGAGAGTTGCAAACAGGCAAAAGTCACAGATTTGGCAACGAAACATCAGTCGGTTCAGACGTGCGAGTTGCTTGAAACGGCAGAAGCGAGGGATAATTGTTACTGGAGCGTGGCGCAGGCTTCCTCAGACGTTTCTTATTGCGATACGATTTCTGTTGAAGAAGACGCGTCCAAATGTTTTGATGGCGTGAATCTTCAGCTCGCGTTCGACTCCAACGACGGTGGGTACTGTTCGAATATGAAGGATGCTGGTCGGAAGGCAAACTGCGAGGAACTTTTCGCGGGTCCCATTACGATTGAAAATTGTAATGAGCGTGCGCCAGAGTTGTGTGGAGATCTTGCCTACTACACGCAAGCACGTCGCAACCTTGACGTTTCGTTGTGTCAAGAGATTGTCGATGAGGATCTTAGGGAGGCGTGCCAAGAAATTGTGAGTGACCGTCTTCTCGCGCAAGAGGCGCAAGCAGGAGCTGATCTAGATGATGATGGTCTTACCACACAGGAAGAATCACAGTACGGCACCGATCCTCTGAATCCCGACACGGATGAAGACGGTTATCTCGATGGGGCAGAAGTGAGCGCTGGGTATAATCCTCTCGGTGCTGGTCGTCTCTAGTTCCTCTTCACCTACAACCTACTCCCTACAACCTAATACCTACGCCCTATGTTCGATGATGTAAAAAAAGAACCCGACGATATTTTTTCCGAGTCTGATAAAACCGCGCCGCAAGTTGCCTCACCAACGGAGGCGCCTGTTGCTTCAGCCCAAGCGCCGGTGACCAAGATGGCAGGGCGCATGGCTTCGCCGAGACGGTCTTTTCCCTGGAAACCGACCTTGCTTATCGTGGGTATCTTGGTCATGGTTGGCGCGGCGTTTTATCTCTCGATGAAGATTCTGAGTTCGTCAACGCCGGTGACGCCACAGCCGCCAGCTGAGAAGGTGGATCAGGTGGAAGAGGTGGATAAGGTGGATAAGGAATCATCCGTCTCAGCCGACGAAGCTGCTCCAGTTGTGGAAGAAGAAAAACCATCAACCGCTGATCGCGACAAAGATGGTCTCACCGATGCGGAGGAAAAAGAACTCGGCACCAGCTCGCGCGCAGCAGATACAGACGGCGACGGGTTGTTTGATTTTGAGGAGGTGCGGACATGGGAGACAGATCCTTTAAATCCTGACACAGACGGCGATGGATATCTTGATGGCGAGGAAGTAAGCGGCGGCTATAACCCAAATGGTGAAGGGAAACTTCTCGAGCCTCCGACAGAGTCCGATTAAGTATGGATAATCCAAAAGGACAATTTGAGCAACCAGCCGGACAACCACAAAAACCTTCAGGACCTGAAGTGCGGATTTTTACGATGCCGGAGCGATACCGTCATGGCGCAGAAGGGAAGCAGCATGAGCCAGAGAGAAAAATTGTCCAAGCGCCTGTTGAAATCAAAACGCCGAGTGTCC
>JACRJW010000009.1 GCA_016235605.1 Candidatus Uhrbacteria bacterium
CGTAATCGGGCTTATGATTGTTGGTCCTTTGGCAGAGATTTGTTGGCCAGATTCACCCAATGTGTAGTTTGCCGTCGTTCGCGTCACAAGATCGAGTCCGTCGTAGTCGGTTGTCTCGCTCTGGAGGATGGACGAGCGCAGACGGATGGGGATTTCGATTTCTCCTGAAGCGCCTGGCACGATTATTGCAAGCTCTGGATGGGTTGCGCCTGTGACCTCGTAGGAATCTTTGGAAAAAAACGGACTGTCAGATTCAACGCCCAGGACAACATCCACGAGATTGTTCTCACCGACATTCTCGTAGCGGACGGTAAAAATCGTTTCGGCGCCGGGCTCCACAGAGCTCCTGGAAATGCCGTGTTCAATTTTGAGTTGTGGAGGAAGAACTGGTGCCACGTGTGTTAGCGTTTCTTGTCGGTAGCGGTCATCGCCAAACGTGAAGGATGGGTGGAAGATGAACGTAACTTCCGGACCCGTGTCGCCCAGTGTCCCCGTGAAGGTCACAGAGCCTTGTGCGTGTGCAGCGATCGCCGGAACCTCGAAGGAACCATTTGTGAGCGAAGCGGTTGAGGTGAGCAGCGTGAAACCTGCCGACCATTCCGGTTCAATCGTGATGGTTGGGAAATCGATCTCGCCGTTGTTGCGATAGGTGATGATCCCCTCGATCGGTTGATAGGCGATCAGCTTTTCCGGCAGGGTGAGGGTGAGCTCGAGCGTGGAGGAAGCAGGGGAGAATATGTGCGTGGCGATTTTTTTGCCGGGGATATCTCGATCTTCGCCATGGACAAAGGTCAAGGTACTTGTGAAGGTCTGCTCGCCCAGGACATCGCCGAACATCACGCCTTTCACGTGGATCGTCCCTCGCGCACCGATCGGAACGTCTCCAAGATGCACGACCTCGCCCTCTACGGCCGTTTCTTCCGAGGTGAGGGCTTGCAAAAGAAAGTGGTCAGGATAGGTGAGTGAGAGGTCAACGTCGCGGAGTCCTTCCCCCGTGCCGTTTGCATATTCTATGACAAGTGTGGAGGAAGCGCCTGCGACGATCTCCCGCGGGGCCACGGCGGCTTCAAGTGTGATGTTGTCCTCAAAAACCCCTGGTTGTGTGAGGGAAAGGAAGGCAAGAGAAGACACGATACCCACCAACGCTCCGATGAGGAGCAGATCAAATCCAAATAAGAGATGCGCGAATCCAGATTTCCCTCGATAGCGTTTATCAAACCACTTCACAAACGGAAACAGGATCATCCGGCCAGGATGCACAGACAAACAGATCGCGCGTCCGAAGATTGAGTCAGGTTTACTCACGCTGTCGCAGGCGAGACCTTTTTTGAATTCGTCAGGGAGATGCATAGGCGTATCGTATCGTTAAAATGCACTCAGCGTAAATACGTCCGAGGTGAGGCCGAGGATTTCATCGATGCCGTCGTCGTCAATGTCAGCGGCGACAACCTCCAGTCCATCGCGATCCGTGTGGTCAAAAACATAGAATTCAGATTTCAAGTTTCCGTCTCGGTCATACACACGCGCGAGCGGCGAACCACCGAGTCCAGGGCCTGTCACAATGTCATCGATGCCGTCACCGTCCACGTCGCCCACCGAGACGTTCACGCCACCGCGAAACGATTTGTCGTAGGCAAAGAATCCTGGATTCAGAAGCTTTCCGTTTTTGGCAAACACACGGACATGCGGACCGCCATTGTATCCTGCGCCGCAGATAATTTCTTTGATCCCGTCGCCGTTTAAGTCTCCGATCGCCACGTTCACGCCACCACGGAACGAATCCGCATAAGCGAAAAATCCAGGATTGATGAGCACGCCGTCTCCATTGAAGACACGGACATGCGGACCACCGCCGTTTTCTGTTCCTGTGACAATCTCGACCGTACCATCGTTTTCAATGTCGCCAACCGCGATGTTGATGCCGCGTGTGTAGGTTTCTGTGTAGGGAGCAAACTTTTTGTAGAGCGAACCATCCGATTCGTAGATGTAGACGTACGTGTCGTTTGCGACAACCGTTTCGCGCTCTCCATCGTTGTCCGTGTCAAACGAGATGATCTGCGTGCCGCCACGCTTTGTTGAATCATAGGCAAAAAATCCAGTGCGCGTGGTCTCTCCATCCAAGTTGTAGACACGGGCGAACGCGCCGTTCTCGTAGACGGCGTCGACGATCGTTTCAATCGGGCGCAGGAGCACGATCCCATCTTTTGAGGCGAGCGTGATCTGTGACACGATCGAGCCGTTATTCACGCTTGTATCCTGCGTGCCGTGGAGTTTTTCGTAGTCGCCGTCAAGCTTGACTGTTTGTGTGCTGACGGTGGCGTTTACGATCACGGCGCCTTGTTCAAAATCACGCATCCATACGCCCGTATTGATTTCTGTGTCCTGCGGGTTGAGGGTGTTTTGCAGGTCACCTTTTGGTGCGCCAAGATAGGCACCGTACTCATCGTAGGTCCACAACTGCGAGTGATTCTCGGTTCCATAGTCAAACGCAAAGTAGCCGTTTCCCAGCAGGGTTGTCGTGATCCCGAAACGGATTTTTCGGTAGTCGTTGTTCTCGCCCGTGTTTTCCGAATTCACGTTGAGGACTTGGACGGAGTCATAACCGACATCATTTTCTAGATGAAGATACTCGTGCGTCATGTTTTTCCATTCCGTCAGTGTATCGTCGGAGGAGGGAAACGTTTCAAACATGCGGCCGTTCACATACGGAGCAAAGTCAGGGTTAGAACTTCCATTGGTGATCATGATGTATTTTTTTCCGATCTGCTGGCGTGTCGTTTTAAACAGATCCTGATAGCGCGAAGCCCACAAACTGTTTGCCGTTGTCGCTGAGTCATTTTTTCCGTCCTTATTCACGTCCACATTCCCCACCCAACTGATGGAGTCCTGCACCTCATCATAAAAGACGCCGTCCCAATAGCCAGTTGAGAGCACCTTCGTCTTCACAAACTCAGGCAGATATTCACTCCAACCGCTGTTCAGGTTCAAGGCGCGTGTCCCTGTCCACACGGAGACTTGTTTTCCATTTCCATCGGTGAGCCACCAATCGTCTTCAATCTGGCGATAGAGACTCTGATGGAGTGAGTCATTCCAGTACAAATCGTTCCAGCTCACGGTGGCGATGTAGGGGAGGATCACGATGTCGCTGTTGATATCTCGAATCTTCGCAAAGAAGGTTTTGTTGTACACTTGAGCTTCGACGGGAATGACGATGAGGTCAAACGTAGCAAGTGTGTCGATAGCATCATCGAGCGTCGAGCCCGACATCAAAAAATAGTTCGCCGTGCGGACGAATTCGTGATCGTCTGTGAATGCCTTTGTCTGCGCACTTCCTGTCAGAATGACTGTGATTGAAAGGAGGCCGCAAAGCAGTTTTCGCATAATCCTACTTATCCTTTATCTCCAACCTCCAACTTCTCATCTCCAACCTCCATTTGTTGTGGATTTGGCGAATAAAGCTTTGCGTTGATTTTCCACTGGTCAACGTATTGTCCGATGCCGCCGTTATCCCGTTTGTTGCGCACGGTGGTGGTGCGTTGTGACCATCGGAGCAAGGATTCAAAGTTCAACTTGTAGCGCCCTTGGACGACGACATAGGTGATTTCGCCAGAAAGAATCGCCCGGCGAACCGTGCGCTGGCTCACTCCGAACATTTTTGCGGCTTCGGAGACGGAGAGGCGGATGATGGATTTCATAGGTGATGTGGATAACGTATCTTGTCGATGCCAGTGTAGACAAAAAATTACGGTTTGTCAAACAAGTATTGATTTTTCAGCCTAGAAATGCTATTTTCTTGGCCTGTCTGTAAGAGAATCTAAATTCTCGCTACTTCCCTTGTGCAACCAACAAAACGCGAAAAATTCCTACTCACACGAATTCGAATTTTTAAGGATGAGCACGCGTTTGAATCATTGCTGAATGAGTATTCCCCGGCGCTACAGAGGTTTCTTTACAGCAAACTTCCAGGTCATAACGATGTCGAGGATGCCTATTCAGCACTCATGCTGAGATTATGGGAGTACACGATCCGGACTCCCGTTGAGCACTTTTCAGGACTTGCTTATACGGTTGCTCGAGGAATCATCGCAGAATTCTATCGGAAGAGAGAAGGAAAAGAATATGTGCAGATCAGTGATGCAGAAGGAGAGGAAGGAGTTGAGGTCGAATCAGAATACTCAGCTCAGTATGTTGAGACGCAGGTTGACTCACAGCTCGTGAAAGACGCAATCAAGAAATTACAGAATGAAGATGATCGAGAAGTCATTCTCCTCCGGTTCGTCGAGGGCTATCGAGTGAAGGACATTGCAACCTATCTTGGGAAGACAGAAAACGCTGTGTCTGTCATCATTCATAGAGCTTTGAAAAAAATTCGTAAGAACATTCTGAAGAAGGAATAGGTATGGACAAGATCGAGCGAGAAATCATCGAAGCCCTCAAGAGTCTCAAAGACGATCCAGCCTATGGCGGCGGTTTTGATTTTGCGGCGACACACGCCAAAGCGCTCAAGCGAAATGGATTCAATTCTGATGTGGCTTCCCGTCAGTACACGTGGCGCGACTATCTTGAAACCTACACCTGGCAATTCACCCACTCCATGTTGCGCCCGTTGGGTGCGGCCGTGGCGATTTTTGTTTTTGCGATTACCGGATTTATTTCCGTGGCGAATGCTTCCAGTCGCGCGCTGCCTGGCGATGAGCTCTACAGCGTGAAGCTCGGCATTGAAAAAGTCCAGCTCGCGCTCGCCTTCCGAGCAGACAGCCGCGCCAATCTCCAAGTTGAATTTGCCAGCCGCCGCTTGGAAGAAATGGTCGAGGTTTCCGCACTGCTCCATGAGAATACCCCGGAGACCGTGCAGGTTGCGGTAGACCGTTTTAAGAGTGAGGTGACAAGTATCAAAGAGGAACTCCAAGAAGAGACCGGCACGCAGGAAAAAAAGACGGAACTTGCCAAAGCCGTTGGCCGCAAAACCGAGGCGTATTCTTCCGCGGTCGCTTCCTCTGCCGGTGATCTCTCACCTGAAGTGCGCGGAGAGGTCACAGAAATCATTGAAGAGACGAAGGATCAAGCCGTCGAAGTGATCATCACCGCCCATGAAGAAACGCCGGATGAAGACACGGAACGCGAGCTCTCCCTTGCCCTTGAGGACGAAATAGAAAACGTCAAACGGCAATTTGCAGGTGCATCGGCGCAGGCCGTTGAAAATGCCCTGGCATTGCAAGCCGAAGGGAATTATCGCCGGGCGTTTCAAGTCCTGAAAGAATTTACGTTAGCCCACGAGTCGGAAGTCCTTCCCTGAGAAGGGATTCTGGCTCGCTTCTTCATCCTTTGATGGAGAAGCTCTAAGCTCATTCATTCACGAGTTGCAGAAAGGTCGAGACCGAAAGGTCGCTGCTCGTAGATTAACCCAAGCCCCTAACCAGGGCTAAAAAGGTTCACTAGTTTGGAGGTTGGATATTAGAGGTTAGAAGTTGGAATTCGAAATCCAATTTTCAACATCCAACGTCCAACTTCCACTAGTAATATTGCATTCAAACTTATGTCTAATTCCCTCCGATTGAAGAAAGTGCTCACGATCGCGGTTGCAGGCGCCACTATCCTTTGGACGGCTGGCCTTGCGGCGTTCGTGCCAACCCAGGCCAAAGCCGCCGAATACGGCGATTTGATCATGGGCGAGACGCTCTCAACCGTGTACTACTACGGTTCAGACGGTCAGCGCTACTCCTTCCCCAACGAGAAAACGTATTTCTCTTGGTACGAAGATTTTGACGATGTTGTCCAGATTTCCGATGAGGATCTCGCCGACATCACCCTTGCAGGAAATATTGTCGCACGTCCAGGTTCACACTGGATCAAGATTCAGTCAGACGAAAAGGTTTACGCGGTTTCAACCGACGGCTCCATCCATTGGGTTGAGTCAGAAGATGTTGCCGAGGGCCTCGCGGGTAGCGATTGGAACACGAACATCGATGATGTTCCAGACGTATTCTTCGTTGACTACACCGTTGGCGATTCTCTGACGGACGCATCAGCCGGATATGACGGAATGCTCTGGAGCGATGGCTCAGACACCTATCTCGTTTGGGATGGTGAGCTTCGTTCAGTTTCCAGCGCAGGCATGTCAGGCAACGGCTTCCAGGACGGTTTCGTCTTGGATGGCGATGGATTTGATCCAGACTCCGTCACGGCCGGTGATGACATCGACGCGGAAGCCGCGTACTTGACCGATGCGGCCCAGATGGTTGAGACCGAAGAGTATGCAGAGACACAAGCTATTGGAGTCTCTCTCTCCGACGACTCTCCAGCCGCCAGCACGATCGTTGCCGGTCAGGCCATTGCCGATCTTGCCGCGTATGACTTCGAAAACTCCACATCGAGTGACGTTGTCGTAACAACGGTAAAGTTGACCCGCAAGGGAGTTTCCTCAGATACCACGGTTTCAGCCGCGTATCTTTTCGACGGTTGGCTCCGTGTCTCTGATTCCGCAACGGTTTCAAGTGGCGTTGTCACATGGAACGATACAAGCGGACTCTTCACGATTCCTGCCGGTGAGACCGTGACCATCCATGTGCGCTCCAACGTTGCCGCCAGCACCTCTGGCCAGACGGTTGGTGTGAGCCTTGACCCGGATGATGTCAACTACTCCGGTTCGTTTGAGTCAACAGGTTCCGCTCTGGCTTCTGCCGTGCATACGATTGCTTCGTTGCCGTCCACCTTTGGAACGGTCGCGTTTGCCACGGCTTCGACTCCAGCCGCGAACAGCTCGCTTGACCCACAAGACGATTATCGTCTCTGGGAAGAGACCATGACCATTGGAAACAATGAGTCGTACCTCTATGCGCTCCGATTCCGCAACACAGGTTCCATCGATGCGGAGGACGTGAATAACTGGGAGCTGTACGTTGCAGGTGTGAAACGCGGAAGTGCGGTCACCCAGGAAGACGCGGACGGCTATATCACGTTTGATCTTTCTGCTGACCCACTGAAACTCAATACAGGTTCTCACGTCTTCAAAGTGCTTGCCGACATCATTGGCGGTTCCACTCGCACGATTACCGTTGGTCTGCGCAATAGGGCAGACGCGGTCTTCGTGGATCAGGACTACGGACAGCCCTTCCTTGTGACCGGCAACACCACTTCCACGACCGGGGCTTTTGCCGCGCAAGACGCTGGCGCCCAAACCATCTCCTCTGGAACATTGACCTACTCAAAGTTGTCAACGTCTCCTTCCGGTGATGTGGTGAACGCCAAGTCAAGCGCCACATTGGCAAGCTGGGAAGTGAAAGCGGCTGGTGAAGCCATGAAGGTGGAAAGCCTTAACATGACCTTCACGGGTGTGGACGTTGATCCAGCGAGCAGCGCAACCTTGATCGGTTCGTTGCGAAACGGCGCCGTCTTTGTTGACGGTTCACAGGTTGGCTCCACAGCGACCTTGAATGAGGACAGCCAAAGCACGCCATACACCACGTACACGTTCGGATCTTCGTTTATCGTGTATCCAGGCTCTCCTGTCACGATGGAACTTCGTGCAGATATCTTTGATAATGATGGCACGAACAGCTTGACCGCCACCGACACACTTATTGGTGTGATCGATGCTGACGCCGCTTCTAGCAATGTGCTTCGTAAGGTCTCCGGCAGCTACATCAGCAGCCCGGGATCGGATACGACTGGTAACACGCTTACGGTCCGCGCAGGTGCACTGACGGTGGCACGAAGCGGTTCCTACGCAAACCAGACAGCGATCGATCCAAAGACCGCTTACAAGATTGGTTCGTTCACCGTCACAGCCGCCACAACCGAGACCGTCAACTTGACGCAGTTCTCTGTTGACTTGGATAATTCATCGCTCACAAGCGGTGACACGGTTGCGACCACCTTGAACAACCTCTATCTCAAGTATGGTCCGTCAAGCGACATGACCACGTCGGTCACGAAGTCTTCGGCAGCCTCTACAGGCAACGCGTGGTCTGTTGACTACGCCCTGGGCGTTGGCGAGACGATCTACGTTGATGTCTATGCAAACTTGCTTAGCACACTTGACGCAACCAACACCCTGCGAGCTGACCTGACCGTGAGCGCCACTGCCGCATCTTCCGGCGCAACCGCTGATGCAGCAGAAGCGACAGGCCAGACCATCACTCTTACCGCTGGTACCTTCACGACCGCGTTGGGCGGCGCGTCCCCGGTGGCGAAAGCTGATGCCGCAGGCCAAACCGTTGAGGGTGCACAATTCAAGTACACAGCCGCAAACGCGTCTTACACCATTGATCAGATCA
>JACRJW010000106.1 GCA_016235605.1 Candidatus Uhrbacteria bacterium
TAATTGGCTCTCTTTCTCCACTGCCGATTCGAATAAGAAGCCCGTGGTCTATGTTCTGGATTGCGACGGGGAAAAGCTGAAAGCAGGTCATTTTCAGGGGCTGATCAACCGTCGTATGGCGCAACCTTTGCCCATTGCGGATAAGGGAACTATATTCGTCCTCCGACCCGACAACACTTCTTTCGTTTTGGTGCTCGGCGAGAATTGCATGTTCTTTATTGAGCAGGGCCAGAAAACCGTCACTAGATTTATGTCTCCGGAGGAAATGCAGAGAGATCCTCGTGTACGCAATATTTTCTCATCCTGCCGCACTGTGGACAATTTTGTGAGAAACAAGGCAGCGGGAAGAGTATACGAAGGACAGGGTGTCGTTGACTTTATTAATGGCCAGCTTCTGAATCATCGAACCAAAGCGGGATTTGTTGATGATGTGAGGGTGCCGAATAATCCACTGAGACCAATCATGCAGGCCGGAGACAAGCAGAAATGACCCCCGCAATCTCCTTCGCCCTGTCGCGGTGGACGCGGTGCCGGACGTGTGGATACACATGAAGTGTGCTTCCTTTTATTTCGCCCTGCGCGATGCGGCCGTCACGCAGCGGCGTGATCTGATCATCCTCCCCCCAGAAAATGTCGGTCGGAATTTTTATGTGGCTGAGCAGCGGACGCATGTTCTGTGACGTCACGAGGACCATCGTCTGACGCATTGCGGGGCTGGCAACTTCGTAGTCGTGGACATGGAGCAGGCGGTAGAAGAGCCGCTTCGCGAGCGGCTGGAAGCGGGCGGCGACGATGGGGACCGACAGGAGCAGCCTGCCGGTTTTTGCCATGATCCAGCCGGTCGTCCGCTTGAGATACTGCCCGCGACGGATGCCGGCGGGGGCGCAGAGGAAAAGATGCGTGAAGTTGCTTGTTGGCCCCGTAAAGGGGACGTGGTCCCCCACGTGGGACTTTACGTCCTCGTTTCGCGTTGCTCGTTTTTGACGTGCGGCAAGGATGATGGCGACGCGGCCGCCGTGGGAGTGACCCAGCAAAAGGACTTCGGACTTCGGACTTCGGACTTCGGACTGGAACCACTTCTCCACCCAGTCGGCGTAATCGTCGTTCGTCCATGCACGGGGCGGCTCCGGTTCGGCGCCGAAGCCGGGGAGGTCGGGTGTGAGGATGGTCAGGTTGCTTCCTTCGAGTGCAGCGCGGAGCTCTGTGAAAGATTCACCCGAGCCACCCCAACCGTGTAAGCAGAGAAGGATAGGTTTCATTTGATGCAAGAGAAGATCCTACTTTCTTTTCCCGACCATGGAAAAGAAAGTAGCAAAGAAAAGATCGCCGCCGGCTGTGCTTTCCCGCTGACCGACCCCCCCCGAGCCGGCGGTACCCCTCCTTTCACCCCTGCGTTAGATTTTAATCGAAACATAATGGTCATGAGTGTGACGAAGAATGAATCGGTTTGATGATGAGAGCGCAGGCGAGGATCAGCAGCGCGGCGGCGGGGAGCATCTGGCGGAAGAAGGACTGTCCGTCGATGAGGAAAGCGACGTTGGGGGTGAAGAGATAGATGATGAGATTTTCCGCGACGATGAGCCAGCCCCAGAGAAGGATTTGTGTCAGAGATGAATCAATCTGCGGCAGCTTTTTCCTGTGCGCGATGAGGAGGGCGACACTTGCGACCGGGAGCACGTACCAGAGAATTCCGAAGGAGCCGCCACCGAAGACCGACGGCAGCAGCGCGGGAATGCCTTCCGGATGCCACACGAAGGACATGTCTGTCCCGTGCGGAGTTAAGGGGAGCCCCTTCCATAAAAGCAGCAGAGGGAAGGGGAGGAAGAGCAGGAGGGATCCGATGATGGCAAAGACTGAGTGACGGTACGGCTTGTTCTGAAGCACTGCGGAGACAAGAAGCAACAGTGCCCATGGCGCGAAGCCGAAGAAGAATCCTTCGGATTTTGTCCACATTGCTCCGGCGATGAAGAGGGAGGAGAGCACGAGATATGAAGTGTGCTTTTGCTCAATCCATAGAGCGCATGTGATCAGTGCAAGCAGCAGATATGCCACCAGATGAATGTCACCGTAGCCCTGTGCGAGATGAATCGAAAGAAGAGGAACACCTGCGATGAGAGTCAGCGCAATCAATGCGACGTCGGTTCCGCGCAGCCGCTTCAGCAGAAGGAAGAGTGCCGCGAAACAGCTGAGGGAAAGCAGCCACGTGATCCCGTTTGCAGCTGTATCACTCCACGAATGTTGTCCTTCATTTGCCGCTATCTGGAGCGCATGGGTGAGGAACGGGTACTGCGGCTTCGCCATGCCGCGTGCTTCATCACGGTCAAAGGCGATGGCGTGATCTGTGTAGGAAATCTTCGATCGCATCGTCCAGTTGGTAAAGCTGTCGATGGAGAAGGTAGGAAGAACGACGGCGTGAATAAGAGAAAAAACGAAGATGTTTTTGAGGAGAAGAATACAGACAATCTTTACAAACCGGGCGCGGGTATTCCCGTAAAGGGGACGTGGTCCCCAACGGGACTTTACGTTCCTGCCTGCTGGTTCACTACTTTTTAAAGAATGAAGTGCGGGCGCCTGTCCTGAGCCGCTTCGAAGGGTTCGGCCTGCGAGGAATATCGTGGCAGCAATGATGACGCCATGCCCGATCAGCAACTGAATAGGCAGCAGCCGGATGCTGAATATCGTGAATAAAAGAAACAGCAGAACATTACTGATCGCGGCTAAAGGAAGAGCAAAAGTCATTCGAAGCAGTCTATCTGATGCAGCGATGAAGAACCCTGCAAGCAGCCAGCCCTCCAGCAGCAAGATTCCAAGCGTGATGAGGAAGATGAGGGCGGCAATCATCTGGTCGAGGCGAAGAGAACGGACCCGTCATTGAGTTCTGCAATTTTGCGTGCTTTTCCACCGACCGGCCCGCAGTTCAGAATATCGTCCGCGTACGTCCAGATGACTTTCTCCGCGACGACGATATGGGTTGCGCGCGCGATGTCCTCATTCCTCACGGAGACGGGGATCGGGTACAGGAAGTATCGCAGCGTCTTGGCGTAGAAATCCGAGAGGTCCGTGCAGACGAAGACGAGGAGCGGTGCGCTGCTCTTTTTGGCTTCGGACTGAATCGCGTCTGTCATAGCCTGCGCCGCTCCTTCTTTACTGTACGTGCGCCCTACGGTCCATGCGCGCAGGTGGCTGACGCTGAAGCGGGCGAGATCGATGCCGAACCATGCGGTGTACACGAGAGAACCGATGATGAGTGCCGTGAAAACAGGGAGCAGGGGATTCTTTCTCCGGAGCCAGAAGACGCCTGCGGCAGCGAGGAGTGTTACAACCCCAAGAACGCCGGAGAGGGGAAGACTCAGAACGCTGCTGCCGCGCAGCGTATGGAAGGTCGACACCTGATACGTCTCGCGGATCGCGATGTGCGTCACGATACCGCTCAGGAGTCCCCGCCATGTCCATGGTATGAAATCGATGGCGGTTATTTGCGCGCGGCCGGGAGGGTTGAAGAAGAAAACCTTGTACTGCTGCGTCAACGGCCACCAGCCGGGGGTGACTGTGAGGTCAACGATCGCCTGGCCGCTATCAGACGGGGGCAGCGAAAAATGCGCCATCTCCGCGGGGTCATAGCCGTTCCCGCGGCGGATGGGAACGAAGTCGATGTCGATGCGGACAGGGGACGTGTAGGAAATGCTCAGCCGGTCGCCCGTTCCCCGCAGGAGAATCGACGATCGTTCCGTATCTTCCAGCCGCTGCCGTCCATGCTCCGGTGAGAGCTCAAGCGTCGGCGCAATGAAAATCGCCTCTGCGCTGCACAGGGCGGGAACCATCATCAGGCCGACGAGAAACAGACGCGCGAAACGCATGGGGGGAGTGTACACCAAAGTGTCACACCGCAGCCGCTATTGCACCGGTCTCTGCAGACCTTTTGCAGCCTGAGCAGGAGCTATGGACGTGGTCCTTTTTAGTGCGCTGTTACCAATTAAGGTGCGAAGACGTGCACGGCAGTCTCTGCATACTCCGAGGTGAACATTCAGATCGGCCTTCGCCTGCTCCGGCAGTAGTTTCGCAGCACTCAGCCAGAGGAGGTTATCGGGAAAATGATTGCAGCCCATTTTGTCAGCCATAGGTGAGGAAGATACTCAGATTTTTTGTGTGTGCAAGAGGTCTTGAATAGATCTTTTGACTTTTAATCATCTTTTTCCTGTCTCTTTTCTATTGCATTAAAAACACACCTGTGGTACACTGGTGTTACACTTATTTTTTGCCTATGCCCACGTCCAAAAAGCGCCTGAATCTCACCCTTCCGAAATACCTTGCGGTCTTTCTGGAGAAAATCTCGCTACGGGACGATGTCCCGCAGGCGGCGAAGGCTGTGCAGCTCCTCGAGCGAGCGATGGAGTGGGAAGAGGTTGAATTCAAACAGAGTTTCATCGATGAAATAAAAAAGCGGACGAAGAAGGATAAGCTGATCTCGGCCAAAAAAGTCCTGAAAGATCTATGGTAAAGATGGCCTTCCGGTCCTCCGCCGAGCGCGATCTCGCCCGACTCGCACGCCCCCTTCGCCGGACGATCCTCGGTGCCTGCCGCGACATCTTTGACGACTGGGCCATCGGCAAGTCCCTCACCGGCCCGCTTGCCGGTTATCGCATGTATCGGATGGGGGTCTATCGTATTATCTACGCGGTGCGTGGAAGTTCGTCGATTGAGATTGTTGCTATCGGACACAGGAAGGATATTTATGAATGGGTGTCCTGAGGTTGAGGGGATTCTGTTTTCTGCTACCATTTGCCGGCACGTGAGCCACGGTAGCTCAGTTGGTAGAGCACGGGACTCATAAGCCCGGGGTCGCCGGTTCAATCCCGGCCCGTGGCACCACTGTTCATGTGCAATGCCATGATGGCTCAGTCGCCCTAAAAACGTGACCCCTTTCGGGGCCACGTTCCCACTTCTGTGATTTTTTTAGAAGGAGAGGTCGAAGTCGGCGTTGGCCTTCACATTCGACTTCACGTAGTTATTCACTTTGACCTTCGCATCAGCGTCGGCGCTGGTGCCCAGACGGAGGGCTTTCCTGAACCAGCCGAGGTGCAGGCCACGGTTTCCGTTTTTCTTGTCTTTGTCATCATGATCTTTATCCTTGTTTTTCATGACCGGACCACGGTCCGGTGCGACCTTACAGTTCACGCTGGCCGTGAAGAATGCGGTCCACGCGGCGTTGATGTCTGTCTTGTACTTCGCGCGTGCGTTGACCACGGCCTTCATGAAGGCGTCCCACGCAGCGTTGATCGCGACCTGACGGTCATGGTCATTGCTGATGGTAAAGGCGGCCTTCAGCGCATCCTTGCGGGTGTTCAGCGCAGCCATGATGGCGGCATGGAACGTGGTGCGGGCCGAGATGACCGCGTTCTCGCGGGCTTCGATGGCCGCGGACATACA
Organism: Candidatus Uhrbacteria bacterium; assembly: GCA_016235605.1. GTDB lineage: Bacteria > Patescibacteriota > Patescibacteriia > UBA9934 > GWF2-40-263 > JACRJW01. The sequence goes on from JACRJW010000106.1 coordinate 5,428, forward strand.
GGCGAGGTCTACACTCGCGGTGACACTGCTTGAGCTACCTGCGGACGATGAGGCCGAGGACTGAGCGAATGCCGGCGTCAGGACGGCTCCGCTGAGCACCAGGGCTGCCGCGGTACTGGCGATGAGTTTTTTCATAGAAAAATGGGGAAGAGAAATAAAAGAAAGAGCAGCACACCCTATGACGCTGAGGGCGTGCTGATGTGACAACTTTCTCTGTTTACCAACCTTCGCACTCAATCACCACCTCGTCCGTCGGCGTACCGGTGTTTTGCCAGGTGATCGTGGTTGTGGGCAGCGTCGGATATTCCTTCAGCCGCACCCACGGCCCGCAGCCCCCCGGTTCATCGCCGCTGCCTTCGGAAATGCCGCGCTTCTCGACCGCGATGACGCCGCTCGGGAGTTGCCGGACAGCGATCTGATACCCGCCGCCCGCGTAGTACGTGAAGAACGCCGCGAGAATGTCCGTGTCTTTGTAGAGCGCAGGGTTGATGTAATGCAGTTCGGCCGCGCCGTCCGCTTCCATTTCATCCAGCAGGAGCGTGTCTGTGATGGATCCGGTGATGCCCAGTGACGTTCTGGTCAGTGTGATGCCTTCCGATTGCTCTGACACAGACGTTACAGGCTGCATGACGATTCCTCCGGTGTCCGTTGCAGGAGTGCCCGGAACTGCCGCGCATCCATAGAGGGCGAGTGAAACCAGTGAGAGATTCATGAGGGGGAGAATTTTCATGAGCCCACTGTAATGCGCTGCATCTGTTCCTGCAAATTGGAAAAAACCCCGGGCCGACTGACCCGGGGTTTTCGCTCAACGCTGCTTGTCTTAAGAAATCGCTTAGAAAAATAATAATACAGGTTTGTAGAGAGATTTCTTCTGACGTCGCAGTGTCATCACTCGCGCTTCCTGCGCTTCGGTTGCTTCTGCGTGGATTCATCGCGGTCATCCTTGTCTTTCTTTTTCGGAATGGACTTGCTGTACACCTTCGGTTCGGTGCTCTTCTCCAGAGCGCTGAAGCCGACGGCTTTGCGGACTTCGTCGAGGAGGTTTCGCGCCAGCGGTTCGTTGCAGCGGACCTCGGGGTCCTCCGCGCGGAAGAGTTCCTCACCGAGGCTTGCCCCGATCAGTTGTCCTCCGTGGAAGACGAGCTCCACTTCGCCGGAGTCCTGCTCAAAGGTTAACGCGGCCGCCTGTCCTTTGGCTTCAAACCTGCCTTTCCATGCACAGTCCGCTGTGCAGAATTGAAACGTCCCGAACTCGAGATCCGTATCGAATGCCGCACTTGCGACTTTCCTCCATCGCTTCGGATCTTTCGCGATGACGGTGCGTGCGGCCACAATCAGCGGGCGCACGCGGGACGGCGTGGAACGGCTCCTCCTTGTCAGCCAGATGAAGGCAATCCCTGCCAGACAAAAGA
>JACRJW010000104.1 GCA_016235605.1 Candidatus Uhrbacteria bacterium
ACAGTGCCCTTCGCATCCGCCTCCCATCCCATCGCCGGTCCCGTAAAGGACTCGGCAGTATCGTCGATCGACTCGGCACACCCGAAATAGCCCGCAAGGAACAGAGTAAACACGTGAACCTCCTACCTGGTGAGATGATCCTTGAAAAAGTCCGCATTCCGTTTCGCCTGTTCTTCAGGAACAGACGGAACGGATCGTGCACTCATTCATCACGCCAATCACATGGTCGGCGTGTTCATCATGCCGATTGGTCACGATGAGGATGGGGTTTGGTTGCATGAGTACCTTCTTTAGGAAGTCGTGAGCTGGAAGGAGGATGAGAGTCGGCCGGTGGGGTCTGAGACCACATGATGTCAAACAACGTGCGCATGATGTCTGAGATTTTTTGACTTTGGATGATGAGTCCAATCGGTTGAGGAGATTGCCAATAAAAGGTCACCTCGTCCGCGTAAATATTCACATCGGACATTTCCAATTGTTTGACGATCTGTTCAGGAAGAAAACGGAGTTCACGTAGTTTCCCACGATTTTCTTTTTCCGATCTCCAATTCCATTCGTCCCCAACGCACAGCGTGCGTTTATAACACCCTTTCGCGACGCGTCTTGGAATATAAACCTGCTCGTCAAATTCTTGAATTTCCCGTCTTGCATCCGCCTGCATGACAAGATCGATTTCGCGCATTTCGTCGCCGTCGGAAACGATTTGGAGAGAGCGCGCCTTTAAGTTCGTGAAGGTCTGTGAACCCTGAAGGACGAGGATGCGCGCCTGATCGGTAATGCCCGCGCTCAGCGCAGAAAGCATCGGGACAAGATCCTCAACCTTCCATCGGAGCTTCGTCGCTTGCTTCTGACGTTTCCTCGCAAAGTCGCGCAACGACTCAGCCGGGGCGGCTTGGATGCGTTTCGCCCCCGTATGGATCGATTCATACACCAGACCGCGTTCGATGAGACTACGCACCGCCGCATAGGCATTGGACCGGTTCACGCCAGCCGATTTCGCAACGGCCTGCACAGGAACATCACCCAAAGACAACGCCGCCAAGTAGCACTTCGCTTCATTGTCTGTAAAACCCAAATTGTGAAGGAGCGCGATGATGGTGCGTTTTGATGCCATATCGTTGGCTTTAGTGAATAACAGAACAAAAATCCCGTCCAGAAAAAGGCAAACATCTTTCTCACCCGACGATCCCTCTGCTAAGTAGAGCGTCGTTTCCAGCAACGGGCTGTTGTTGCCACTAGGACAACATACACCTATGGATGAAAAGAAAACAGACAAAGCCAATCGACTCCCCCCTAACCTGCCAGACATCAGCGACTCGTCATTTTTTTCGAACCATGATAGATTCCTGGCCGTCTATGGCCTCTCTAAATGTCATCGTGCGATTTGAAGATGTGTCGTTTGGATACAGCCGCGAGAACCCCATTGTAGATGAGGCCAGTTTTTCAGTGCGCGAAAATACCAAGCTCACGCTCATGGGACAAAACGGCGCGGGCAAAAGCACCATTTTCAAATTGATCACTGGTGAACTGAAACCGGACAAGGGAAACATTCACTTGCTACAAGGCGCCACGATCGCAACGGGCAAGCAGGTCATGGCACGAGAGCACCTCACAGAATCTGTACGGGAGTATTTTGCGCACGCCTTCCCCGAGGTGCCGTACAATTTGGACAAACGCATCAAGGACACGCTCGAGGTCGTGAACCTCACTGCGCCGTTAGAGAAACTCATCGGTGATTTTTCCGGCGGCCAGCAGGCGCGACTCCTGCTCGCCTATGCCCTTATCCAAGAATCTGACGTTTTACTTTTGGATGAGCCGACCAACAATCTCGACCGCGACGGCATCGACCACCTCACGATGTTCCTCATCCTGTATCCCAAAACCGTTCTGGTCATTTCCCACGATGCGGATTTCTTGAACAGTTTTACCGAAGGCGTACTGCACTTGGATGTCTTCACCGGCAAGATCGAAAAATACGACGGCAACTACACCGATGTGGTTGAGGAGATCGCCGCTCGTGTTGAGCGTGATCGCGCCAAAAACGCCCAGCTTTTGAAGACGATCCAGGATCGCAAAGACAAAGTAAACTTTTTTTCGCACAAAGGCGGAAAGATGCGCAAGCTCGCGAGCAAACTGCGTGACGAAGTTGCGCAGGCTGAGGAGAATATGGTCGACGTGCGCCGTGATGACCGCACGATCAGTGATTTCCAGATTCCCTCCCAGCCGTTCGTAGACACCATCGTGCATCTCAAGGCCGTAAAAGTCATTGTGAACCACGAACCGCATCATGTTCCCATCGATCTCACGCTCCGTCGTCGTGAACACGTCCTCATCGAGGGCCCAAACGGCATCGGCAAAAGTACCCTGCTTCGAACGCTCGCTGGAGGCCATGATCCAGATGCGGTGATCACGCCTGGCGTAAAAGTTGGCTACTACAAACAGGATTTTTCCGGACTTGATTTCTCCCAAACCGCCTATGCCTCGCTCGCACAGATGATGGATCAGCCTGATAACGAGACGATCCGTCGCACCGGCGCACGGTTTTTGCTCAACGGCGACGCACTCGCGACACCCATTGGCGCCCTCTCGGAAGGACAAAAAGGCCTGTTGTGTTTTGCGCGATTCGTTTTGCAAGAACCCGGTCTTCTCATTTTTGACGAACCCACCAACCACATCAACTTCCGCCATCTTCCCGTGATCGCCCGCGCCCTCAACGACTACAAGGGTTGCATGCTCGTCGTCTCCCACGCAGAAGATTTCGTGAAACACATCCGATTTGACCAGACGCTCGATCTCGCGAGCCTGATCAAAAAATAAAAAGCGTCCCAGCCTTACGGGACGCCAGAGCGTTGTGGATCAGGATCGCACGGCGGACTTTTTTCGTGAAGCCCTTGAGGAAAAGAGATGCTCGCCCCGAAGCATCGAAGCGGACTTTTTGTCTTTCGTCGGAAGCGGGAGCGGTCCACTATCCTGTTTGAAACGCTCACACAGGCAGCGAAGCGTCTCCACTTGCAAGCTCGGAAGAGTCGGCCGTTCAACGAGAAACTGTTCGCACAACTCCGAGAGCGTCCACAGCCTGCTTTTTGCGGCAAACGGCCGGACGCTTTTGAGGAGTCCTGCCTTTTCCAGATGCAGACGGGCAACGATGGCGGAAAGAGGCTTCTTCCATGCTTTGGCAGATGCATGCTCCAGCAGGGCCGCTTCAACAAGACGCGTTGAAAGTTGGGCACCTGTCATCACAAGCAGGGCACGGATCGAAGCGAGGAAATCCGCGTAGTCGGTGAAACGGATGATGTCGCATCTCATCGTGCCTTCTTTCTTGTAGGAAATGGGCACGGCAAAATTGATGGCGTCCTGTTTGTGTCCGTGCCGTGGGTCGCCGCCATTTCTCTCCCTCACCACCCGATCAAGAGGCTGTACGCGCGCAAATTCTGTGCGCGGAAAATGGTACGTTTCACTTGAAGCTTGGACGTCGAAACGCGCCGCGACCGTACGGACGTACGTCTCCACCATGTCCGGTTTTATCCGGTTCAGGCGCAAAAGGCCCAGACCTTCGCCCGTCACAGACACGCTTGTCCGCTGACGATCAAGGAACCTTGCCTGCACCAGTCCTTCATGGATGTGGCCCGTGCCGCAGATAAATCTGGAGAACGATTGCGGCAGGCTGCGATGCAGGACGCGCTGGGCGAATTCATGGTTCGCCAACGCTTGAAAAAACCTGTCTCGATGGACCCCCGACTCGTCTCGGACCGTCCAGACCGTGACGTCGCTCAACAGGAGTTCCCGCAACTCGACAACATGGGGCATGGCTCCCTCCGCATCCAACCCTGCCATCTAAAAGAAAAAAGATCAAGTTGGAGATAGAAAACCGCCGGACATCAGCCGGCGGCTTGAGAGACAGAAACTTCCCGTGTCAGGCGCAGGATGCGTGCGTGGCCACCGACGCATTCCCATCGGACGATGTCACAGACGTCCCATCCCAATCGCCTCACCGGGTTCACCAGTGACAGCGCCCATTTGGGACCATGGCGACAAACGGAAACGATCCCTTCGGCGGCTTTGGGAGAGCGCCGCTGGCTTGCAAGCTCGGGATGCGCCCGTGCATGTTGGAGCATCAGACGATACGCTTTGCTGCGGCTGACCGACAGATGTGCCGCAACATCTGCAAGAGGCATCCCTTGGACGCGATACAGATAGTAGGCCACGGATTCCGGTCGGTCGGATGTATAGAAGGCCGTTTTTTTCGTGAGCACCGGGACAGCACACAGGACGATCGAGCCGTCCTCCACGTGCCAGTGGATCGCCTGGCCGTTTTTCCAGCGACATCTCGTGAGCGGTCTGGCGCTGAGCACAAGCCGGACGCTTCCATCCGTGTTGCACGAAAGCTTGATCCATCCCTTGCCAGATTGGATGCCCAGCCGCTTGCGGTAGCGTCTGACCGACAACATCATGGCGTGGATCGATGGGTAGCCAAACAAGGCGGTGACACGGCGCACGGAAGCGCCGTCAAGCAGCGCCTTGGATGCCAGCGACGCGCGTTTCCGCTGGTCTTTGCGCGAAAGACGCCGTCCGTTGATTGGTTCCATGTTCCCTCCGCCTCCACTCTAAATCGTTTTTGTATGAGGTCAAGAGATGGTATCATTTAGGCCTATGCGTCGCATCACCGTCTTTCTTATCGTGTTCCTTTTCCTGCCCCAGAATGTTTTTGCTTCTGGATGGGGACAACTGAATTCCCCGACAACCAATACGCTTTTGGGCACGGACAGTTATGGCAGCACGATCTTCGCGATTGGAAAAGTTGGAACCGTTTTGTATAGCTCAAACAAAGGACTCAGCTGGTCAGCGGGCACAGGCAATACCTCATACGACCTTTCTGATGTTGCGGCAATCAGTGACACGAAAGCTGTCGCGGTTGGAGCGCATAGCACCATCATCCGTACGACCGATGGGGGGAAAAATTGGAGCGTGATAAGTCCGACACTCACTACAAGCGCACAGAGCAGTTATGGATTGCGTGCCGTGACCATGGCTTCTTCCAGTATTGGATTTGCGGTTGGCGAATATGGCCTGACACTCAAGACGACGGATGGGGGCGCTTCTTGGAAAGAGATCACCAACCCCACAGGCACTTCCTCCTATCATCTCAATGACGTGGTTTCAACGAGCACTTCCAAAGTTTGGATCGCGGCAGAAAGTGGACATCTCTATGCAAGCACGGATGGCGGTTCGACCTGGACGAGTGAAACGTCTGGAACATCGCAACATCTCGTGACCGTGTCCTTTGCAGATAGTTCACACGGTTTCGCCAGCGGTGAGAACCGTACGTTCCTGCGTACGACCAATGGCGGCTCCACGTGGAGCGCTGTAAGCATCTCGAACCTGCCAAGCACAGAGACGATTGACGACATCTCTTTCTTGAATGATGAGGATGGAATCCTTTCATCCACGACAGGCTATTTGCTCCAGACAAATGACGCAGGAACAACCTGGAGCACGGTCAGTTCCTCTGGCTCGCCGGTGCTCGTTGACCTCAATTATGTCTCCGCAAGCGAACGCTGGGGTGTGGGCGACAACGGGGCGATCTATCGCTACGACAGCGCCTCTCCGACAAAACCGACAAATTTTGATGTGAGCGGGGAGAATGACGCCGTGAACGATTCCACACCTTCTTTCACCTGGACAGCGTCCAGTGATAGCGAAACCGCCATCAATTATTACAGTTTCAAAATGGACTCAGGCTCCTCTGTCAACATCGGGAACACAACGGCAACGACGTACACGACCACGCTCACGAATGGTTCACACACCGCGTATCTGTATGCCGTGGATCGTGGCGCCAACACAAGTTCTACGGCAAGTCTCACGTTCACGGTTGATGCGGATTCTTCTTCAAACCATGCGCCGACCGTTGAAAAACTCTCCCCACGCACCGCGATTAAAAATGAAACGGTAACGTTCACGGCTCTTGTGTCTGATGAGGGCTCTGTGGATGATTGCGATCTATATGTGGATGGGACGAACACAAAAAATATGACGCTCAAAGGCGACATCGCCTTCACCACGCAATCGTTTTCATCCACTGGAAGCCATGCCTTGTATGCGCGTTGCACAGACGATGATGGGAACAAAACGAGCGGCGACAGTGTCACCGTGAAAATTTCCAAAACATCCAGTTACGCTTCAGCGGGAGATCTCATCAAAATTGGATGTAGCGGGGACGTGGAAGTCAACGATCCGTGCACGGCGGTCTATTACTATGGCGTTGATGGAAAACGACACGCATTTCCAAACGAAGCCATTTACAAATCTTGGTACAGCGATTTTGACGACCTGGTAATTTTGTCAAGCTCAGCCATGGGAGATATTTCGCTTGGGGACAACGTGATCTATCGACCCGGAACACAGCTGGTGAAATTCTTGGGATCCACGGTTTATGCCATTGGGTATGGAGGCGTCCTACAACCGATTGCAAACGAAGAAATCGCCACGGCCATTTTTGGCAGCCACTGGGCGAGTTCCATCCAGACGATCAGCGATGTCTTTTTTGGAGACTATCGTATCGGTTCCACCATTGAAAGCAGCAGCGGTTTTTCACCGAGCGCCGTGAAGAGCGCAAGCACCTCGATCAACCAGACGCTTTAATGACACGAATTCGAGCAGAAGTGGAGAGGGCACCGCTGCCCCAATCGTGTAATGGTTTACACCATGTGCTTGACGCCGTTTCTCGGCATGTTATAGTTAATTTAGATCATCCGTGAGGAGCCATGAAAGTTTTGGTATTGTGTTTGGAGGCGGCATTATTGCTCCTTCTGGGTTTCATCGCTCTGAATGGCGGCGCGAGTTATGTCCACAATGAAGCGAAGACGATCTACCTTCTGATCGTCTCACACCCAATCCTTTTCGGATTGCTTCTCCTCATCTTCATCGGTATCGCGGATGGATTCGACGAGGAGGAAGAAAAAAAGCGGATGGCCGCAGACGCCTATCTCTCTCCGTTTCTCAATCAACTCCGAATCGAAGAGAAGAATCTCGTAGATCGGCTCAACCAAGATGTTCGTGGTGCCGTCGATCCTAGCATCGACGTCCAATTTAACATCACTTCTACGGACAACTGAGGTGAACATGCAACGCTTCCCCATGACTCCCTACGGGGAGGGGCAGTATCCAACCGAGCTGATCATGCCACAGGCCATGCTTCGCCCGGAAGTCGAAGAAGCTCTTCTTCACGCCAGTCCAGAGACAATGCGAGCGATCAAGGGGACGATCTTCCGGGTGCGTGCAATGCAGACCGCAAAGGAAGCTCTCGCTCTCGGTACGGCGCAGCTGGGAACGGCGATCGCGGCACAGGCTCAGCTGGCTCCACTCTATCCCGGCGAGTCCATGGGTGGCGACTTCGCCATCCGAATCCGCCAGGGCGGTGGCCCCCGCTATCGCGAGAATCCTTCCATGACCATGGAGGTTTCCATGAGGCTCTGGCGCTCCAATTCGGGAGGATAATCTCCTCCCGCTAACGGTCAAACCAACGTGCCGCATTCCGGACTTTCCGAAACGCGGCTTTTTTATTCCACGCCGCCGGCAAGGGTTGACATGATACGACAAAATATGATGTGCTTCGTATGAAGTCGGACATCCTGGCATCCACGATCTTGAGCAACAGGAGCACAACATGGAGCGTCGAGACTTTCTCGCGGGAGGACTCATCCTTCCAGCATCGGCACTGATCACTCCGGCCACCGCATCAACCACGTCGGATGTCGAGCCAGACGACAACGAGGTTGGAGGGCTTGGTCTTCAGGAGGACACGATCGAGCATTCTGCCTGGTATCTGGAATGCACGTCGGAGGAGATTGCTGCGCACAGCAGGATCCAGTTGAGCGGGTTGATCCCTGCCCATGCCGACCAGGCGTCTTTGAACATCCTCAGCGATGCGTTTGGAAGCCTCGGTGCAGGACACGGCATCAGCCGCAGCCCGATCGCCCATCAGATGCATCCGGCGATGCAGAGGATCGCAAAGGACGCGGTCGTCCGTGTCGGCCGTGCTTCCTTCGTCGCCCATGGCATCTTCCGTGAAGCGCGCGAACGGCGAAGCGCGGACGAGATCCATCGGATCCTCGAAAATGCGATGACCGCTCTCGCGGCAGATGCCGACTCGCAGAAAACCTACATGTTTCCTCGCGAAATACGCAGGTACATCGCACACAACTTCCAAAGGACGCGCGAGAGGATCACGCGGGAGGGCGGTGCGTCTGTCCTCGCGGATTTCGAGCGTCGTCTCGGAAAGCTCCATCGGCTCGCGGGGAATATCGCACGAGAGAAACACGATACCGGCATGTTCTCGACGAGTACGCGGATCGAGCAACAGGCTCGCGTGGCTGCCGAACACTGGGCGGGAATGAGGGGCCAGAGCTTCGGTTCCCTTCCACAGTTGATGATGGATGATCTAGAGGAAGCGCTCGTTGGACTACTCATCATGGGTGTCGGGGTCGTTGGGGGCGTACTGCTCGTCATGACGGCCGATTCCTTCCTGGTCACTCTCGGGCTGGTGATCATCATCGCTGCAATCATCGTGGGACTCAATCTCATCGATGCCTGATGTCCACAACAACTGATGGCATTCCTTGCCACGAAGCCCGCTCTTGAGAAGTGACTCCTTCCCATACAAGATAGGAAGAATCTCACTGAACGTGAGATCACCTTCCTCAAAACGCATGCGCCTGCGCGGTCTTCCCGCCGGGCGCTCAACTTTATCAGACGACCGCCAAGCGGCCGTCTTTTAATTTTTTGAGCAATAAAAAGACGCACCCACGAGCCGAGGACACCATGGGTGGGCGTCTCCTTGCGGCCGTAGGTGCGAGTCGCGGCTAGTTGTTCTGGTAGAAGATGGACAGGAGCAGACGGCCATCATGGGTTATCGATTGCGACTGGGAGACGATGGTGATGTTTTTGCCCTTCAGCCAGCGGTTGATGCTCTTCTCAAGTTCCTGTGCGAAACTGGTGTGGTTCATGTTCATCTGGAAAAGAATGTAGCTCATCGAAGCCTCACGCGAGGATGACGGGACGCCATCACTCTGTCGTCAATGCGACGTAAAAATATTACTACAAAAATGTTAGGTAATTAGGGCGTTTCGTAACCATAGGGTGCTAAAATATCCTTATGGTTACAAGACGAAAGAACGTGTTCAGTTGCGCGGCCAACTTTTTGAGGGGTAAAAAGTGCGTATTTTGCGGTTCGTTCAAAGTGTCGAAGACG
>JACRJW010000109.1 GCA_016235605.1 Candidatus Uhrbacteria bacterium
AAACCAAAAATTTCCTTTCCATTTTTTGTCGGCTCCCCCCACACCCCCGCCGAAAATGGCTTGGTAAGGAAATTTTTGGTTTTGTACACGCGACCGCAGGGAGCGTGCGAGGCGCGCAGGGTTGGCGTTGGCACGCGCTCCGCGCGTACGATAAAGTTCAGAGCCACCACGCGCTCGGCGCGTGGAAAGGTCAATAGCTTCGCGATTGGAAAAAGGTTCGCGCAAAGGTTAATATTTCTGCACCAAACGATACTTCTCGCGCTGAAAGCGCCGAGGAGTATCGTTTGGTGCCCTCGGCAGGAATCGAACCTGCATCAAGACCTTAGAAGAGTCCTGCTTTATCCATTAAGCTACAAGGGCGTGGGGGAATGATAACGAATTGCTCCCAAAAGAAAAAGTGGTAAACTCATGCCTAGATTCTGACCTATGAAACCGATCCTCCCAAAATCTGTCGGCTGGACAATTCTCATCGTCCTGGTTTTTATCGATGCGTTCCTCGATTTTATTCTTGGGGCACACGGGAGTCCATTTTGGAACCCGATCGCAGATGCCCTTGGAATAAAACTCGTCCCGCTTTTAGCTCCTGTGGTGTTACTCCTTTTTTGGTGTGCCATCAAACTCCTCAGCTTGGTCGTACAGAAAACGGATAAAACACCAAAATCAGAAGAACTCCTGCTGACCGTACTGGTTGTTGTCTACGGCGTTTTTGATCTCTGGCTTGTGGCGGTTGATTTTTTCAATTTCACGCTTATCACAAACGCTCGTCTGATGATCATTCCACTCACGATCATCGGTCTTGCCTACGGACTTTTCGCACAGAAAAAACTGGACACGGACAAACGCTCGTGATTGAGTCCAGAGGTCCCTCCATAAAGAAAAGCGCCGTACCCGAAGGTCGTGCGCCCGATTCGTCTTGCATCCCATGTCGCCTGCTAGATGGGTGAAAGATCCCGCTCGAACACCGCATCATGGTTGAACGTGGAGGCGATCTTGGAAAAACCGCGGTTTTGAAGCCAGTGCTCGCTGTGTGACCAGTAGCGACAGTCCGTCCGGGCGAGCAGCACAGCGGGCTGTGACGTGCGACGCAGTCGCTGGATGATGGTGGCGAGGATGGCCGTGCCGACTCCCACGCGCTCGTGGAGCGATACCAGGTCACGCAACACCCAGAAGTGGGAGTCACCCTTGTTGAACCGCTGGCGTAGCGCGACCGGCAGTCCTTCGTACGGAAGGTCGAGGAGCCGCCAGTCATTTCCTTCATCGCGTCGCGTGTCCGCGAGGGCTGCTCCACCGAACCCGACGAGCTCACCGTTGGATCGACTGAACGCGGTAATGATGAACCCATCGCTCGCGAGAGTCATCCGGAACCGGGCGGACACGTCATCCGCGCCTGAGAGCGGGAGCCACCTCATCCGGTCGGCCTGCTTTTTGAGCGTCTCACCGAGTTGCGTGAAGTCGTTCCCATCCTGCGCGAGATGGCAGATCAAGACCGAACATGGCTGATCCTGCATCGGAAACGAAAGTACAGCTGCTGGCATGGAATCCTCCTACGTCTCATCGACGTTCGAAACAGAATACACCGACAATCACCCATTGTCAATAGGCACATCTCTCCCATGCCTCCTATGAAACTTTTTGTGCACGTCTTTCATCTGATTGTTGGTCACGTGCGTATAAATCTGTGTGGTCGTGATGGACGCATGGCCGAGCAAAGATTGGACAGAACGGATGTCCGCACCGTTCATGAGAAGGTCCGTCGCAAACGTGTGGCGCAGGGAATGCGGGGTGATGTGCTTGGTGATCCCAGCCTCTTTTGCGTAGCGCTCCACGATGCGCTGCAAGGATCTGGGAGTCAGCCCTTCTTTGTGAAGATGTGCCCGATCGTGGGAGACGAACAAAAAAGGTGACGCGTCACGGCGCGCAGCAAGGTACGTCTTCAGAGCGTCCTTCGCCGTCGATGACAAAAACACTGCACGCAACTTTCCGCCTTTCCCGCGCACGGTAAATTCATCGCGTTTCAAATTGATGTTTTCGATTTTGAGATGTGTGAGCTCACTCACACGCAAGCCGGTCGAGAATAAAAGCTCGAGAATCGCCTTGTCGCGCACCGCGAGGAGCCCTTCCCGCTTGAGAGGTCCCGCGAGCAACCGATCCAACTCTTCCGCCTCAAGAAATTCCACCTGACGCATGTCTTGTTTTGCAAGCTCGATTTTTTCTGGAGAGAGGGACAGGACGTCAACTCTGGAAAGATATTTGAGAAACGACCGCAGAGCGATCAGGTGATAATTTTGTGTGCTCTTCTTGAGAGTCGCCATATCCCTCCCTTCTTCCAGCCGATTGAGCCACAGCCGATACTTGCGCACCATGTCGTCGGTAATCTTGTTGGGAGCTGGAGAGCGTGCCCACTTGGCAAATCGTTTCAAATAAAAATCATAGTTGCGGATCGTGAGCTCTGACCTCCCTCGCTCAACCTCAAGATACTCCAAAAAATCTGCCATCGACTCATTCAAAGATTTCCCCATACACACAGAGTATAACATTATGATAGGATGCTAACCGTTATGGAGGTTCCCCCCGTGAACAAAATCCTCACAGGCCTCACCATGCTCACACTCGTCCTGGGCGCATTTGTGGTTTCGGGGCAAACGCACTGCCCCACACAACCATCCACGTCAAGATTTGTCGGGAGTGTGTGCACGGCGGAAGTCTTGGGAGCCCAAACCCTTTGGGTCCTAGAGGAAGACCACCCAAGCGTCATGAACCAAAAACTGATACTCATTGCCGTAATCGTCTTTGGATTTCTGCTCCAGCGACGCCCCTTGCCACCAAAAGTGAACCTGACCCTGCGCGCCTGGTTCCGCACACAAAATCTTTCCCATAAACTCGGCCCTGTGCCTCTGGGAGTCTTTGTACCGTATCTCTTCGCCACGCATGGACTGTAGAGGTAGTTGAGTTTTCTATTTTCCCTACCACCTACTTCCTGCCACCTAAAACCTTTATGTATGGATATTATGGATATTGAACAACAACACCCACATACCATTCACCACGCTAAAAACTTTTTCGATGTCATTCCTTCCAAGCAAGCGTTCTGGCTGGGATTTGGCACCGCCATCCTCTCGATCGGCACCTTGGGATTTATCCTCTTGGGTTCCTGTCTGCTCAAAGGCAACTGTTCTACCAACGGATTCACCCTCCAAGCTGGAAAAGACACGAACACGGCAGATTCGGCTGGCGCAAATCCTGCCGCCGACGCTGTCCCAACGACCGTGACCGGCGTTCCGGTCGTGACAGACACGGACCACATCCGCGGTGATAAAAATGCGCCGGTCACCATCATCGAATACTCCGACTTTGAATGTCCCTACTGCGAACGTTTCCATCCAATCATGCAGGAGATCGTGAAAAATTACGACGGTGAAGTCCGATGGGTCTACCGCTATTTCCCGTTGTCCTTCCATCCCAATGCCAAACCCGCGGCGCTGGCGGCCGAGTGTGCGTCAGACCAAGGAAAGTTCTGGGAATTTGCAGACAAGCTGTTTGAGAATCGCACGAGCCTGGGGACGGAACTCTACACAAAAATCGCCACGGATCTCGGGTTGAACCTTGGAACCTTTAACGACTGCATCACGTCTGAAAAATATGCCGACCTCATTGAAGCTGAATCCCAATCGGGAGCGGCCGCGGGCGTGACGGGAACACCAGGTTCTTTTGTGATCGATAAGGACGGGAACGCCATCCCCATCAAAGGGGCGCTCCCATACGACAGCGTCGCCGCAGCGATCGACGCATCTCTCAAGTAAAAAAAATAGAAGACAGGCTTCGCAGGGCCTGTCTTTTTATTCCACGACAATCCTTCGATAGTCCGTCAAAAAATTGATGGCGAACGAAACGGCAGCGGCCACAAAAAACGCGGCGCTCAATGAAAAGGCTTGGGTGAACAACAGGAGAAATCCGAGCATCGAAACACGACCAATGGCGAGCGCCATCTCGCGCAGCACGGTGTACTCATCGATATAGTGACCGGCGTCAGCGGCCTGTTCATACATGAGCGCATCCATGGGCGTGCGCAAAAAAATCGCTCCGAAGCTATGGAAGGTCGCTGCGGCAAAAACGCCTGTGACCGTGTCGACGAGCCCTTTCCAAATCCAACCAAGCGCATTCACGCCCGTGCCGATCTTGAGCAGACGCGTAGCGGAAAACCTGTCCGTTTGCTTTCCCACGATGAGCTCCAGAAGAAGTCCAATCACGACAAGCACAGCCGTAAACAGCCCTACATCAACATAATCCCCACCGAACATCTTGAACAGAAAAATCGGCCAGATAACGACACCAACCATGTTCTCGGCGCCAAAGGCCATCATGGAGAATGTCATGGCGCGAAAGCGCTTGGAAAAAAGTTCGCGGAAACTCTGCAGGTAGCTAAACTCATAGCTGACCTGAAAACGGGGAAGAAACAGAAGCGGAATGAGCGAACACACGGTGATAATGAGCCCGATAAAAAAATTCACTTGATACCCAAACGTCGCGATCACGTAGCCAGCCAGAAGCGGAGCGATCACTCCCAACAATCTTTCCACTGCATAAAAAATTCCAAGCTGACTGCCACGTTTTTTTTCGCTTGTGAAGTTCGCCATGTCAATATGAAACGGCGACCAATAGAAAATGCCATTAAGCACCAGACCACCTATTCCAATAGCCATAAGTACTTTCCACGAGACTGCGCCCTCACTTATAAAAAAGTAACTGAGATGGAACAGAACCACGCCCAGCGTTCCAATCACCATGCTGCGCGTAAGCCCAATGCGCGAAAAAAGTTTTGCGCCCAGCACATAAAACGGAAGCTTCACCAAAAAGTTTACGAGGAACCAAATGAGGACAACCGTGATCGACGCATGAAAAAATTCATACAGGAAAATCGGCAAAAACACTCCAACCATGCTGGCGGCAATGCCATCAATCAGACGATTGGTCGCCAGAGCCGGCAGAGCCGCTCCATGAGCTAAGGTGTGACGATGAGAGGGATGTGTGCGCATAGATATGAGTAGTGTACACTAGACACATATGAGAATCAGAATTTTTTCGTTGCTCTTTCTTTTCTTCCTCATCCCAAGTGGGGCACAGGCTGTGGGCGGAGGCGGGGGAGGAAGTAGTGGCGGTGGAGGAGGAGGTACGGTTTCCGTGTGCGATGCAGATCAATGGGATTGTGGAGACTGGAACGCGTGTTCCCTTGAAGGGACACAGACGCGCGAGTGCGAACTCACCTTTGACTGCACCCACGTCACGGATCCTGAACCAGATACCACACAGAGCTGTACACCTGCATGTACGGAAGATCTATGGTCCTGCTCCGGTTGGTCCCCGTGTTTTGCCAATGGAACACAGAGCCGTTCTTGCACCAAAACCGACGACTGCTCACTCATCGAAACTGATTCACCCATCACCTCGCAAACCTGCGAACCAAACTGCACCGATGACGAGTGGGAGTGCGGAGACTGGAGCTCTTGTTCCGCCGCTGGCAATCAGACGCGTGAATGTGAGCTGACATTTGATTGTCAGTTCGAGACGTCGGCCTCGCCAGATGAATCGCAAAGCTGTACACCAGAGTGCACAACCGACACCTGGGAGTGTGGAGACTGGGAGTCCTGTGATACGGATGGAAACCAGTCACGCGACTGTGAGATGACGAGGCATGTCTGGACGAATTTGAAGACAACCTCGACCAAGCGTTTGAAGACCTCGACGCAGTGGATCTCTAAAACACCGACACTATTGACGGAAAACCTCTCTTTGCGCTAAGCTCTCATCATTATTACTTACCTGGACGCTACCTAGGTTTTAGGCTTGAGCCCCTGAGACTTGGATGGCGCCACGAACGAGGCCGTGGTGGTGACTTCTGGATGCTTCCAACATCCGATTTCTAACCTTCAACCTCTCCTCATTATGCTCAACGTGCAAAAAAAACAGAAGATCATCCAGAAGTACCGAACCCACGAATCGGACACGGGTTCCCCACAAGTGCAGATCGCTATTCTGTCCGCCGAAATCGACGATCTCACCAAGCACTTGAAGGAACACAAAAAAGATAACTCCTCCCGCCGAGGGCTTATCAATAAAGTGAACGAACGCCGACGCCTCATCAAATATTTGGAACGTGAGGATGCGGGAGCGTTTGAGAAGCTAAAAAAAGAACTCGAACTACGTTAATTTTTAACCCCGCGTTTTTTTCGCGGGGTATTAGTTTACTAGGAAGCTAAGCTCCCACGGGGAGCTTAGCTTCACACATTGTATGTTTAAACACCCAGACCAACGTGTCGGCGTTTTCATCGACACACAGAACATGTACTACAGCGCGCGCAATCTTTTTAAGCGCAAAGTGAACTTCAAAAATATTGTTGACGACGCGGTGGCCGGCCGCAAACTTATCCGCGCCATGGCCTACGTGGTGGGAACCGAAAGCAAAGAAGAGCAACCTTTTTTCGAGGCTCTGCGAAGCGCGGGCATTGAGACACGGGAAAAACCTCTGCAAGAATTTGCCTCGGGCCACAAAAAAGCTGACTGGGATGTCGGTCTGGCAATCGACGCGGTGCAGATGCTCGATACCTTGGACGTGGTAGTCATCGTCTCGGGCGATGGCGACTTCCAGCCACTGGTCAATTACATCCTCGCCCGTGGTCGCATGGTGGAGCTCATGGCCTTTGGTGAGACAACTTCATCAGCCCTGCAAAAAGTGGTCCACGACTACACTGACCTCTCACAAAATAAACGACGGTATCTCATTGGCCCCAAGATCAATGGACGCACATCAGAGGATACAGGAAAAAAGGGAGGAGGAAATGACGAAAGCATAGAGGACGAGAATCTGGACAACGGGTTCTTCATGGATCTGCAGGAGGAAGCTACGAATAATCAAGAAGAGCATCGTACACGACGACTCGAATTCTAAACGCTATGAACGAACAACGATTTGAAACCCTCTGGGGAGGAAAAAAACTCACGATCGAGGTCGGCAAATACGCCCAGCAAGCAGGAGGGTCGTGTGTCATTCAATATGGAGATACGGTTGTTTTGGCAACGGCGACGATAAGCCAGGACAAACGCGAAGGTCTCGATTTTTTCCCGCTCATGGTGGACTACGAGGAAAAATTATACGCGGCCGGTCGTATCAAAGGTAGTCGTTTCATCAAAAAAGAAGGTCGTCCCACAGACGAGGCGATCCTCATTTCTCGCTTCATCGACCGCGCGTTGCGTCCACTGTTTGACGAGCGGATTAGGAATGACATTCAAGTCATCGTCACCGCCCTTTCATTTGATACAGAAAATGATCCAGACGTGATCGGCCTTATCGCCGCTAGCTGTGCCCTTCACATCAGCAACATCCCATGGAACGGTCCCATTGGTTGTGTACGTGTGGGGCAGGTGAACGGCGAATGGATGTTGAACCCAACCTACGCCGCTCGAGAAAAATCCCTGCTCGATCTTTCGTTCGCCGGCACGCCCAAAAAAATCATCATGGTGGAGGCTGGGGCAAACGAAGCACCGGAAGAAGTCGTCCTGGAGGCATTCCGATTTGGACAAAAGCATCTGGCTGAGCCGATCAAACTGATTGAAGAAGTCCGCGCCGCCGTTGGCAAAGAAAAAATCGATCCCAGCGTGGTAAAGAGTGAAGCACAGTTGAAGGTCGAAGCGCTCGCCAAGCCCTTCATTGCGAAAAAAGTGGCTGAACTCTTTTTTGGGACGCCACAGGCAACCAAGAGCGAACGCAGCACACAAAAGGCTGAGCTCAAAAAACTCACCAAAGCCTTTTTGCTGGAGTCAGGAACTGCCGAAGACGAACTCTCCTTTGGAACCAGCATCGTTTCCTCGGTACTCGAAGAAGAAGTCTCTCGCGCGATCTTGGAAAAGGACCAACGCGTAGACGGTCGCTCAATCACCCAGATCCGTCCACTGACAAACGAAGTCGCCGTCCTGCCACGCGTACACGGCAGCGGCCACTTCAAACGCGGCGAGACGCAAGTCTTGACCGTTGTGACGCTTGGTGCGCCTGGAGACGAGCAAACCCTCGACGGCATGGAGACGGTCGGCAAACGCCGTTACTTCCATCACTACAACTTCCCTCCATTTTCTGTTGGAGAGGTAAAGCCCCTGCGCGGTCCATCGCGCCGTGACATTGGACACGGTGGTCTGGCGGAGAAAGCGCTCATGCCCATGATGCCGGACAAGGAGACTTTCCCTTATACCATCCGAGCTGTTTCTGAGGTCTTGGGTTCAAACGGTTCAAGCTCAATGGGTTCTACCTGTGGTTCCACGCTTGCTCTCATGGATGCAGGCGTCCCCATCAAGGCTCCGGTCGCTGGTATCGCGATGGGACTTGCAACGGATGCGGCAGGCAAGTGGAAAGTCATCACCGATTTGCAAGACTTGGAAGACGGCAAGGGCGGCATGGACTTCAAGATCGCCGGTTCCGCACGGGGGATTACCGCCATCCAGATGGACACCAAAACCGACGGTCTGCTTCCTGAAATTATTGAAACCACACTCAAGCAGGCAAAGTCGGCTCGCATGGAAATCTTGGACGCGATGGCTCTTGCCATCCCCGCTCCGCGTAAAGAGCTCTCACCGTATGCGCCTCGCATCATTACCCTGCGTATCAACCCAGAGTTGATCGGCAACGTCATCGGACCTGGAGGGAAAACCATCAACGAAATTATCGCGACCACTCAAGTGCAGGCGATCGACATTGAAGACGACGGTTTGGTGATGATCACCTCAACCAACGCAGAAGGAGCACAGAAAGCGCTCGCCTGGATCCAAAATCTCACACGCGAACCAAAAGTGGGAGAGGTTTATACAGGGAAGGTTGCACGGATCATGGACTTTGGAGCGATCGTCGAATTCCTGCCCAAGCGCGACGGGATGGTGCATGTGAGCATGATGGCGCCTTGGCGAGTCGAGCTCGTCTCTGATATCGTGAAACTAGGCCAAGAAGTGCAAGTAAAAATTATGGAGATGACTCCGGACGGCCGCATCAGTCTTTCCATGAAGGACGCGCCAGGAAACGTGTACCCTCAGAGGCCAGCGCCTCGCGCCCCTCATGAGCTTCCTCCACGTCCACCTCGAAGCAACGGAAGTAGAAGTGGTTTTGCCCACCGACGACCCTAAGCTCATGCAAAAACTCAACATTCCACTTTCCCGACATACAAAAACAACCAGGCCTTTGCGCCAGGTTGTTTGGCTTCTGGGTATGGTCACGCTTGTCCTTGTGTTTGTGAGTTCTCGAGTTGGAGAACTTTGGTTCTCGCGCGATACTATTTTTGAAGCCGCACCTGAGGGGACCGTCTTGGCCATTGGGATTGAACTCACCAGAGCCTCCTGGCCCCTCTGGCAAAAAACCCTTGCAGGGGTTCCTCTCATTTCAAACAGAAGCTTGGACATTGATGATCTCGCCACGTCCGCCAACGGAGAACTCGCAATCTTTTTAACCACGACCGGTGAGCGAGCTGTGGCGATCCGATCCAAACAATCGCAACTTCCTCAAGAACTCCTGACGTCGCTCTCGATCACGCAACAAGAGGCAGTGCCTGGCATTATTCTTCTCTCACAAACGCTTCTGCCAATCAGCGGTATCACCTCAAGCGTTCATGCTCCCGTCTTTCCATCGCTGCAAAAACACTGGCTGGGCAGGGTGGAAGTGCCCGACATGGATCTTTCTGGTTCAATTTTTGGACGTGACGGCCAACTTGAACTCGCCTTCCCCAACCACCCAAAAAATACCTGGAAAAAAGAAATCCTGCCTCAGGTCATGCTTGCCATTTCCACAAGTAAAAACGATCTTTCACTTCCACCGAGCGAAACCTTTGATGTATTTGAACAAATCTTGAGCCGGGACTGGAGCATCATCGTTGCGGGGGGTGCAGACGGATCAGTGGAGCTACTGCTCAAAGCGGATCGTGGAGAAACGACCGATGACGACCTTCTCAATCTTTTGCAGCTTATGGGAGCTTATCTTTCACCAACCATAAAGGAAACAAACCTAAAAGATGGCACGAGCATCAAGGAAATCCTCGTGGACCCATCACTTGTGACTGTTGAGCAGCTGCAAGTGGAACAAATTCAGGCTCTGCGCGTCCTTGGGCCATCGAACCAGTCGGTTTATGGAGCATTTCTTGACGATCAAATCGTCTTTTCCTCAAACGAAAATCTGTTATTGAGCCTCACAAGCCCAAGTACTCCAAAGACTGACTGTGTGGGGAATACTCTGAGTCTGAGTCCAAGCGCTATCTTGAAAGAAGCCAAGACAAATTCCTACAACCCATCACTCTCTATACTTAAAAGCATTTTTGATGATTTTTCAGCCATATCAATTGAGATGAATAAGTATTCAAGCACGACTCGATTTTGCTCAACCTAGCTGTGGATAAGTTATGAGTAACCATAGAATTCTGTGGATAACTTTTCTAAATTTCAGCCTCTATTGAATACCATTTGTCTCCTAAATATAAAATTCTTCTCTTATATAAGCGAATATTTGTAAATTGACCTTTAGCCATTTTTCTGATATCATACAAATGTAAGTCGTTCTTTTACACCAAACTCTTGGGAGGTTTTCCGAATCTGCACCTGACAGCTTGTCGACAGGTGCCCCACGCCTGTGTGCATCCATTCGGGAAACGTCTTACCGTCTCACTATTCTGAAACGCAAAACAAAAACAAAAGCGAATTCTCTAGGTTCGCCCGCAATTATAACGTCCTTCGGGGTGTTCGTGGGTAAAACCAAAGAATGGTAAGACGGAAGAGTTACTTGGTCTTGTTTGTCACGTATTTGAAAGGGCGTTGAGTCCTGTCCTGGAACCTTCTTTCCAGGCCAAAACCCAACGCCTCAACAAATTTACAAACAAAACCACCCTACGAAGGGCCACACCCCGAAAAATCTCTACAAATTAGCGGGCTGCGGCCCTATTCTAATTTCCAAACAAAAATGGTATTCTTCAGGAAATTGATGAACCTAATGAGCTATTTTATGGGATCAGAATTCATATCCAGGATCAAAAGCGAGCTCGAGCGAGAAAAAGCGCGTCTTGAAATGGAGCTTTCACGTTTTTCGCATAGAAATCCAAAGGCAACGGAGGCCGATTTCCAAGCAGACTTCCCAAACATTGGCGATAAGGAGGACGAAAATGTCTCAGAGGTGGCTCAATTTTCCGATAATCTTTCCCTTGAGGATGAGCTGGAAAAGGCGTTGCGTGACGTAGAATCGGCACTCAAGTCGATGGATCAAGGCAAATATGGCACCTGCAAATATTGTGGCCAGATGATCGACGAGCGAAGGCTGATCGCACGACCCACATCGAGCTCATGTATCCGATGTAAAAAAACCCTCACGCAAGAAGTGTGATAGCGCTCACCAAGCGGGTTTACCTGCTCCTCATCCCGACGATTTTGGTTGTTCTCACGGACGAGTGGCTCAAATTTACGGGACTTCACCGACTCCCTCAGGAAGGGAGTCTTGTTAAGCCTGGACTCATCACCTTTGCGATCCACAAAAACTGGGGAATCGCCTTTGATATTCCTTTTAAACTCGAACTCGTCGTCCTGATTTCTGTCCTGATCGGTCTGTGGCTTATCAGAGTGGCTTATCGACATTGGAACGACCGGCCAGGCATCACCTTTGCCGCCATCATGATCATGATCGGAGCCCTTGGGAACCTCTTTGACCGCGTGCGCTACGGCTTCACGGTTGATTACATCATCCTTTTTGGGCATTCAGCGATCAACCTCTCTGATATCGTGATCGTCCTGGGTGTCCTTTTGCTCCTTCTTTCGTCACAGCGAAAAAAATTTGACAAAGCATCTGAGATGAGGTAACCTTTTCTCATAAGAAACCCCACCAACGTTAATCGTTTTTGGGGTTTTATGTTTCACATCACTTCAAGTGCGACGATCGGCATTTCATCCGTGCCGGTTACGGTCGAGACAGACATTTCGCTCGGCCTTAAATCATTTTGTGTGGTCGGACTTCCAGACGCCTGTGTAAAGGAGTCGCGGGATCGTATTCGAGCGGCCATAAAAAATAGCGGGTTCAAATTCCCGCGTGGAAAAATCACGGTCAACCTGGCACCGGCAGACGTCCGCAAGCAAGGGCCGATGTACGACCTTCCCATTGCGCTGTCTATGCTGGTTGCGATGGGAGAAATCCCCAGATCTGCCATCGAGAAGGCGGTTTTCATTGGAGAGCTGGCGCTCGATGGAGCCGTGCGTCCAGTCCAAGGCGCACTCGTGACGGCGATCATGGCCAAGGAGCTTGAGAAGTGTGAACTCTTCGTGCCCACACTCAATGCGGCCGAGGCATCAGCCATCCATGGTCTCAATGTGTATGCGGTCGGTTCACTACGTGAGGTTGTCGACCATCTGATTGGAATAGACGTCAAAGAAAAATTTTGCTGTGAGAAAAAAGTGTGGCGTGTCCATCACGCGGATGATTTTTCTGGGATCAAGGGTCAAGAAGCCGTCAAGCGGGGACTCACGATCGCGGCATCTGGAGGGCATAACATCCTTCTCAAGGGGCCACCTGGCGCTGGAAAAACGCTCCTGGCTAAATCTCTCCCGTCGATTCTGCCATCACTCACCTACGAAGAAGCGGTTGAGGTGACCGCCATTGCATCGATCGCTGGAGCGCTCTGCCACCAACAAGGATTGATGGATGAAAGACCATTTCGAGCTCCACATCACAGCTCAAGCGCGGTTTCTTTAGTTGGTGGCGGAGCATGGCCCAAGCCCGGAGAAGTCTCGCTCGCCCACCGTGGCGTCCTGTTTTTGGATGAGCTCCCAGAATTTTCTCGCTACGTTTTGGAACACTTGCGCCAACCGATTGAAGATGGCTCTGTGACGATCTCTCGAGCTGTGGGTTCCGTGCAATTTCCCGCGCGCTTTCTTTTGGTGGCGGCCATGAATCCCTGTCCGTGCGGGCATCTCACCAATCCCTACCGCCACTGCACCTGTAGCCACGAAGCCGTGATGCGCTACCAGAAAAAAATCTCAGGGCCGTTACTCGATCGATTTGATATCGTGATCGAAGTTCCAGCGGTTGAGCATGACAAACTGCTTTCTCTTGAAAAACCAGAATCCTCTGAACGCATCCGCTCCAAAGTGGAGAGATCCAGGGCCACACAGCGAGAGCGCCTCAAAGACATGGGGCTGTTTACAAACAACGAAATCCACTCGGCTGAACTGGATGTCTGTGCTCCACTCACACCTGAAACGCGATCACTGCTTGAAACGGCTTTACGCACAAATCACCTCTCTGCTCGAGGCTACACGCGCGTCAGAAAAGTTGCTCGTACCATTGCCGACCTGGCGCAGTCAGAAACGATCGAAGCGGAACACATGGCCGAGGCGCTGCAGTATCGAGGGCAGGATAACATTCAGTCGTATGGATAACATGCATGTGCCCACAAAAAGAAAGTTACGCGCTGCAAAACGACATTATGAGAGTGTTAAAGCAGATGAATGGAGAAGAGTGGCCTACGTTGAACAGTTGAGGCGCCAAATACAATTACTTGAGACAGGATGTACGGAAATTTACGAGACGTCCTATGGAGCAGGCCTAAAATTGACGAGCCGAGGGGTGGCGAAGGCAATTCAGGAACAAATTCTTTCCACCACTCGAACGCGAGAAGATGGACGTTCATGTATTGTAAGCTACGATATTCCAGAGGATGCAAAGCGTCTACGAAACAGGTTAAGAAACTTTCTCAAAAAGGCTGGCTTCGTCATGTCACAAAGAAGCATCTGGGCATCTGAGAAAGATGTGAGCGAAAAGCTTCAACAGCTAATAGCAGAGCTTGGACTCCAGAAATGGGTGAAGATTTTTTTAGTGTGAGTAAAAAACTGAGCGGTTTTTTTGGAGTGAGGGGTGGGTGGTCTTTTATTTGGCCTGCAACCAAGTGACGATCGAAAACAAGACAGAAATTCATTTGCGATCGTAAACAAAATTTTTTTGTTTGCGATCGTAAAATTAATCCCTCCCCATTTTCGATCATCACTTGAAAAATTTAAAATCGAATCAAAGAAGCCAGCACCAGCGAGCTATTGACTTTCCTTCTCCCTTCAAGAAGGTTATTTTCTCAGCCAACCCGCAACCCAAGGAGGACACATGCGGTTCCTGCTGATGTCGGTCCTCATGGCCGGCTGTGTCGGATTCCAAACCGACGAACGCGAAGACAACGAATGTCAAGACTGCGATGATAAGTGGATCCTCATCGTCGCCGAGGATCTCGACCAGAGCGCAACGCTCACCGTCGAGTTCGCAGAACGTGAGAGTCAGGTCGGGCAACTCGGCTGGCACCTCACCCTCGACTGCCCCGATGTGGTGGAACTCTACACCTCACCAGACGAACTTCAGGACATGCTCGATGACCGTGGCTACAACGTCATCGTCGACAACACCGAGTGCATCCGCTGGAACGTCAACTACCAGGACGGTCGCGCTTTGTGCGAGGGGAACGACAACACGCCCTACGAGGCCGACCTCATCACCGACACCGACCTCAACTGGTCCGGTGAAACCTGGGAGGTCGACACGTGGTCGGATCCTAGCGGAGCAGGCTGCTCCGCCCTCGCCTGCCTGCCCAGCTGAGCTGGGCGTTCCCTGACCAACACCAACGGCCTGTTCAAACAGGTAACCGCCCTCAGTGCTCAAGCACGAAGGCGGTTTTTTCTTTACTTCTTCTTATCCTTTTTGGGCTTCTTGATTTTTCTCTGCTGGGCATTGTTTCCCTTGGCCATAAAAACGTAGATAAAAAATTAGGTGAATCGAAAATAAAAATAGACGACCGCCAGTAGGCCGATCCAGACAACGCCGATCACATCCATCATGCGCATGCGGTTTACAAACTCCTCCCAATCACTCCACCCGCCGTACTTCCACGACCACCGACGTCCAAAAATGACACCGAGGACCAATGCGGCAATTCCGAACACAGGAATCAGCGAAATCAAAAACCAAAAATACAGTCTGGCTCCGAACGTCCAGCCCTGAGTAAACAAGAACGCGCCGAGTGAGGGCCCACGCAAAAATTTTGCGCGGCGCTTTTCATCCGGTTCAAGCACAAGCGTAAATCCACAACCTCCACAGCGTTCGTTCCATGCCTCGACTTCTTTTTTACAACGCGCACAGGTCTTCATAGTTCGATAAACTCACTACAGATACTAACGAATATAATCCAACGGGTTTTGAAACCGCCCATTGTAGATGATCTCGAAGTGCAAATGGGTCCCTGTTGAACGGCCTGTAGATCCCGTTTGCGCAAGCGCTTGTCCAGCGGAGACGACATCTCCAACGTCTACGTAATTTTGTGAATGGTGCGCATAACGCGTCACATAACCGTCCCCGTGATCCACCTCCACGCACAACCCATATCCGCTGCGCCAACCGGAATAAATCACGGTTCCTGCACGTGAGGCGTAGCTGTGCGTCGAATAATCACCGTCGATGTCAAGCCCTGTATGCCGCCAGCCGAAATACTGCGTGATCACGCGCCAGTCTGTGGGCCACGTCCATCCTCCAGCGACCACACCAGAAGACGACGGCGCACGAAACAACTCGCTGATCGAGGCGCTGCGCCTGGCTGTGGCAATCGGAGCCGGCGGCTCCCCGCCTGGAAGCAACAGCTTTGCTCCAATGGCGAGGCGATCAGCGCTCTCAATCCCATTGTGCGCCATGATCGTTTTTGTGTCGACGGAAAAATTCCTGGCAATGGAAGAAAGGGTGTCACCGTTTCTAACAGTATAGAGGACGCCATCGACCGGAAGAATGGAAAGCTCATCCCCGGGCTGGATGGTGCTGGTAAAATTCAGGTTGTTACTCCACAGAATCGTTGAGAGACTCAAACCAAATTTTTCCGCAATCGCCCCCAGCGTATCACCTTCTTGGATCACATACGTTTCAATTCCTTCACGCGAGGGAACGATTGGCTTGTGTGTCTCCGGCTGCCCGGTCTCAGGTGTGACATACACCTCTTCTAAATAATCGAGGTCCACATGGCGCTGGGCATCCACAACCGCGTCCGCAAGATACGAGGCATTCCCCCCAAGCGTGAGCACGGCGGATCCTGCCTCAACGACCTCGAGCTGTGAAAAGACATCTGTGGAAACGAGTCGATACAGCAAACTCTGCTGTCCAAAGTCTTCTGCACGGACATCACGGGCCGACACGTTCACAAACGCGACAGTCGCGACAATGAGAACCATCATGACGTGAATCGTAAACCGGTTGCTCACCAGATACACGAATTGATGCTTGGCGGGGAACAAGAGACGCTGGAAGGATCGACGCAGGACAAGACTGACGCGTACCATTGGGACACCAATCACCCGCACAAAAAATAAACCGAATCCTTTGACGGGTGCCGCAAGATGGGAGAAAAAAGCGCCTCCATGCCGTTTGACGAGAATCAACCCACGCAAGAGGCTCAGGAGCACGCGGACAAAAAATTGTTTGACCGAGAAGTTCATGCGTGTGAAAGAGCGTACCGAAAAAAGGTCATTCCGTCAATCCATGCGGCGAGGTTGTTCCGGTGCGGCCGAAGTCATCATCGAACCTCTCAATGTCATCTTCACCGAAATAGTCGCCGTGCTGGACTTCGATAAAGATGAGTGGTTCGTCGCTCACACACGCCACACGATGTTTAGACCCACGCGGTACGTGCAGGACTTCGCCAGGTCCATGATGAGACTCCAGATCGTCGAGCGTAAACAGGGCGCGGCCTGAGACGATCACCCAAAATTCTTCGCGCCTCTGGTGACGCTGATAGGAAAGACGTTTGCCGGGTTGAACGGTGATGCGCTTGACGTGATGCATCTGGCCACGATCGAGCACATCATAACGTCCCCATGGCCGGATATTTTCTGGAAGAGGCTCATTCATAGACAATTTGTTGACATGGAACGGTTTTTTTCCTAGACTAACGTCGTCTTTTAATGCATCAACATCCAACGCTTAATTTTTCTCTATGCCCATTATACCCTACGTCATCTTTGCGGGATTCCTCTCGATTCTCTGGGGAGCCGTCCTCACCCAGTGGATTTTAAAACAACCTGCCGGTGAAGGAAAAATGAAAGGCATCGCACTCTCCATCCAGGAAGGCGCGAGTGCCTATCTGGCGCGTCAATACAAAATGATCGCCGCCATTGGCACGATTATTTTTATCCTCCTTGGATTGGTTCTGAACTGGACGCTCGCGATTGGATTTCTTGTGGGCGCCGTGCTCTCAGGCGTGGCTGGATATGTGGGCATGTCCGTTTCGGTGCGGGCAAACGTCCGCACAACTGAAGCCGCAAAGAAAGGACTCGCTCAAGCGCTCGATGTTGCCGTGAAAGGCGGAACCGTAACAGGACTTCTGGTCGTGGGCCTGGCCCTTCTGGGAGTCGCTGGATTTTTTCTCGTAACGCAGGATACGGGCGCGCTCATTGGACTTGGATTTGGCGGCTCACTCATTTCTGTCTTTGCTCGTCTAGGCGGAGGCATTTTCACAAAAGCAGCTGATGTAGGAGCAGACCTTGTTGGAAAAACAGAAGCCAACATTCCTGAAGATGATCCTCGCAATCCAGCCGTGATCGCTGACAACGTCGGTGACAACGTCGGCGATTGTGCCGGCATGGCCGCTGATCTTTTTGAAACGTACGCGGTGACGCTCGTCGCCACGATGGTCTTGGGAGGACTTCTCTCAAGTGATGAAGGACTCGTCTTGTATCCACTTGCTCTTGGAGCTGTAGCCATCGTCGCGTCCATCCTGGGGACCTTCTTCATCAAACTCGGCGTCAAGAAAAATATCATGGGCGCGCTCTACAAAGGTCTGACCGCTGCCGGAGTCTTCGCCGCGATTGGATTCTGGTTTGTTACAAATCTGTTTGCGTTTGAAAACAGTCGTGAGCTTCTGTGGTGCGGCGTGCTTGGACTCGTGATCACGGGGCTGCTCATCATGATCACCGAGTACTACACGGCAACCGAGTACAAGCCGGTACAAAAACTGGCTGAAGCGTCCGAGTCAGGACACGGAACCAACATCATCGCGGGCATTGCACTCTCGATGAAAGCCACCGCGCTTCCTGTGCTTACCATCGTCTTAGGAATCTTGATCGCCTACAACCTCGCCGGCCTCTACGGCATTGCGATCGCGGCCGTGGCGATGTTGTCGCTCACGGGTATCATCGTCGCGATCGATGCCTATGGTCCCATCACCGACAACGCCGGTGGAATCGCCGAGATGGCAGACCTCCCACCTGAAGTCCGCGCGATCACCGATCCACTCGATGCTGTCGGGAACACGACCAAAGCCGTGACCAAGGCCTACGCCATTGGCTCAGCAGGTCTCGCCACGCTCGTCTTGTTCGGCGACTACGTACACACGATCGAAGCGACCGGGGCGCACATCATTTTCAATCTGGTTGATCCACGTGTGATCGCGGGACTGTTCTTGGGCGGACTCATCACCTACTTGTTTGGTGCGCTCGCCATGGAAGCCGTTGGAAAAGCCGCGGGCGCAGTCGTGGAAGAAGTCCGCCGCCAGTTTCGTGAAATCCCAGGCATCATGGACGGCACAGGCAAACCTGAATACGGCCGCGCGGTCGACATCGTAACCACCCGCGCCATCAAGTACATGATCGCTCCGTCCTTGCTCGCCGTGCTTGCTCCAATCGTTGTGGGATTTGGACTCGGAGCTGAGGCGCTGGGCGGACTGCTCATCGGTTCGATCATCACAGGACTCTTTGTCGCCATCTCGATGACCACTGGCGGCGGTGCCTGGGACAACGCGAAAAAATAGATCGAGGCAGGCCACTTCGGCGGCAAGGGAAGCAACGCGCACAAGGCCGCGGTCACAGGCGACACCGTGGGCGATCCGTACAAAGACACAGCCGGCCCGGCTTTGAACCCGATGATCAAAATCCTGAACATCGTTGCCCTACTCATCGTTGCGCTCATCGTC
The DNA here is from genome assembly GCA_016235605.1 of Candidatus Uhrbacteria bacterium. Classification (GTDB taxonomy): domain Bacteria; phylum Patescibacteriota; class Patescibacteriia; order UBA9934; family GWF2-40-263; genus JACRJW01. The sequence continues at coordinate 18,981 of JACRJW010000109.1, forward strand.
TAATGAACAAACACCTCGGTCGTTGACTGAGGTGTTTTTGATTGACACAAAGCTTCGCCCATGCTACGTTCTCTCCACCCATGGAGCGTTCATGACCCTTCGTACGTTGATCGACAGTCTCAGGGAGACGACTCCTTCTGGTTCATCCGGGAGGAATCGTGGCAGGAACCGTCCCAACCAGGATGACTCACACAACCCATCCGTGAACCGACATGTCTTTCGCGCGGGCCTTTGGTTCGTCGTCTATCCCTCCTCCATGGACGTGCTCATGCCGCTGCGAGATTGGCGCGATAGCCAATTGGACGACTGGCGCCAACCGACTTTCCACGCTCAAGAACTCGATGCATCAAAAAACAGTCCATGGCTTTCTCTCAACACGAGAATCCTGAAAATCAACCCATCCATCATCCTGGTGGCAGACGGATCCAATGATCTGCTCCACCATCGTGCAAAGGCATTCGTGGATCAACTTCCTCCCGCACTCCTCACGAAAACGGTTGTCCTCATTGACAGCGAGCGTGCGCTCTCTCGCTGGCCGCTCACCAGGCCTCCCCAAGTCATCACCTGGGAAGAACTCGATACGCTCCTCGCTTGATCCGAAGTTCACCTTCGGATTTTATTTTATCCATTGGCTCGTAGACGGTTTGGTTTTTTTGTCATAAAAACCCGCTCGTGTGAAAACGAACGGGTCGTGTCGCGCGCACTACGCGAGAATCTCAAGTGCGTAGCGTTTTCTTTCTTTTCCGCCGGCGGCGTGGACAATCCAGCGGATAGCAGCCGCATTGACTGCTTTCTTGCCGATGACTTTTCTGACGTCGTCAGGATGGACGTGGAGCTCCAAAATAATGGAATGCTCCCCCACAACCTGACTCACCCGAACTTCCTCTTCATGGTCGACGATTGCCTTCACAATCTCTTCGACCAGCTTTGCCACACGGTCTGTCGTGCTCATGAAAGCTCCCTCTGGAATCCTTGCCTTCTGTCGCAAAAGGTATAGTAAATCATCATTGCGCAATCCCGTCAAACTCTCTGCCTTGACCGAAGGTGAGTGAAGAAGTTATGGAGATGGTACAGACACAACAATAAAAAACCGCCAGATGCACTCTGGCGGGAAGTATGCTGTCGGATCGTTACTTGGTCGGTGCGGCGAGACGCGCGAGGATGCGGCTCAACCACGCGCGGTATCCGTCCAAGGTGAACCCGGCATCATCTACGGTCTCGGCGACCTTGGCCGCGATCTCACCTGCAACCAGCCACAGGATGCGGTCGCGCAATTGCCCGTCGCGCTCCGCCTTGGCAAGGGCGGGCTGACGGACATTGACGACGATCGTCCAAAGGTCGGTTCCGGTCTTGTTGGAAAAGATCGCGAACTGATCCGGCTTGAGCGCCTGCACCGTCACGCGGAACTGGCACCCTTCCACCTTCACCGTATTGCGCGAGGGATCGCGCTCCACGCGTTGTTTCGGACGCGCGATGACGATCGACGCCGCCACGCGTGCGAGTCGGCCGGCGGCATTTTTGCCATCTCTTCCGATCTTCGCCTTGCCGTCTTGGACGAGCAGTCGGAAATTCCCTTCCGTGTCGCCTGCGCGCAGGAGGCCTTCGAACCCATCCTTTTTGACCGTGAGGATCCCGCCAGCGTGCGTGTCGTCCCAGTGGAACACGCCCGAGAGCCCATCCGTGTTCACGAGCGTGAACGTGCGCCTCTCGCCAGGCTCGAGCGTACACTCTTCCGGAGAGATGGCCAGATCCTGATGCTCGATGAGCGTGAGGTAGGCCTGCCGCGTTTGCGGCTCCTCGCCGGGCTTGCGGCGCATGACCTCGATGACGAACCCGCCCGGAAGTGCGCGGGCCGTGTACAGGACATCCTTTCCCGTCCTGGGTTCCACGGATCCACCCGCATCGATGTCGGCCCATTCGTACGTGGCATCGGGTTCTTCCTCTCGCTCCACGATGGCGAAGGACGTCTGTGCCCCGCACGCCATCTTGATGCGCGAAGGGGCGATGCGCCACAACGGAACGGTCGGCGGGACCGGCACGGCCGGCCCTTCGTCCAGATGCTCGCGCAGGGTGTCCATCACGTCGTCGGCAAGTGGTGTGTAGTCCGCCTTCTGTCCGTCCGTGACTCCACGGACCTTTTCGCGGATGAGCCGACCGAACTCGCTCTCGATGTAGCTGAGCACTTCGTCCACGGACGGATCCGTGTAAAAGGCTGAATTGAGGAAGTTGCGTGCATTTTCGCCCGCGTGCATGGTCCACGCATCGCAGTCGATCTGGAACCACAGCGATGGATTCCCGAATTCCTCCGGGAACCGGCTGATAACGCGTCCGATGTCGGGCGCCGCGTCAACCATCTCCTCCCAGGTGCAGATGTGCCCGCGCGCGCCGATGGACTTGATCCGGCGCCGGCGCGATGAGTCGCTGGGAATGAGCCCGAACTCGCAATAGATCCGTCCACCGGAGGCAAGCAGAATGCCGTCTTCCGGCGTCCCGCAAAACGGAATCGCATTCTTGTCGAGCTGGAGTGGCTTTCCGTCCACCGTGACCCGACGGATCACCGAGGGGAGCAGAAGGCATTCGGGCAACCGCGTCAGGAGACGTTCAGCGTTCACCTTGCGCCCCTTGATCGGCTCTTCCAGCACGAGAATCGTCCCCGAGGTCTTGGTGCGTCCGGTCTCCGGATCCAAGAAAAACGGAACCTTGTGTCCGGCCGGATGCCGCTTGTAGTCCGGCAGGCTCGTTCCTTGCGTGAGCGAGCTGTAGGCTTCCTCCGGAGAGAACGAGAATTCCCAGATGAACGGCTCATCCGTGGTCTTGGTGAACACCCGCACGCGTCCATAGAGGAGGAACGCGGCCTTCAGGCCTGTGCCAAACATGCCTTTCTTGCCGGACGTGCCCGCATCCGGGCTGTCAAACAGCGAGATCATCGCGTCCCTGCGGCGCGCATTGGCTCCCGCACCATCGTCGGTCACCACGGCGGTGCCGTCCGGCCGGATGGTGATCCACACGCGCGACGCCGAAACAGGGGAGTCGAGCGCATTGTCGATGAGCTCTTGGAAGATCTGCTCATGAAGATGCCGCGAGCCGGCAACGGTCCGATAGGCCGAACGGCCAATCCCTGCAACCAGAGGCGGAAGCGTGGTCTCACTGCCGCTTGATTTGGAATGAGCCATGATGGTCTTTCCTCCTTCCATGAGGCGCCCTCTCAATTGAGAGCGGCTCGTGAAAAAAGCCGGAGGGCCCGGCAAGGTCAGCGTTTGCGCGTATCAGATGGGATGTCTTCCCATGCACTGCGCTGGAGTTCAAGCAATTCGATCGCCGCGGAGTTCTGTTCGTCGTCCATGCGCACGAGCAGGTTGGTGAGCACGCGCAAGTGCTCCTCAAGCTGTGGAAGAATCCGCGCCCTCTGCTTGGGAGGGATACTCCGAAGGACGGCGAACCC
>JACRJW010000107.1 GCA_016235605.1 Candidatus Uhrbacteria bacterium
ACAACGGTTTGTACACCGCGCTGAATTTCGTCACGGATCATTTCCTCCGCGTTGCGAAACAGGGCGAGGCGAGAAATTTTCCCCGCGATCCCTAAGTCCGTGAGCCGATTCTCAATTTTTAAAAGTTCGCGCTCATAGCGCTTATTTTCCTGGATGTATTCGTCGTAGAGGTAACAGTACATACGGACGATTTTATTCAACCAGACTCCGTGACGGTTTTTGACCAAAGATCCCTGTGCAACGTTGGAATCAATTGACCTCTACTCCTCGTCATCCTTTATTTGTGAGGACCCATCCATGCTGAGTCTCCCATTCACCTGAGCGCCGGCGGCAACCGAGATGCGCGCCGTGGTCACATCCCCTTTCACCTTGGACGTGGCGAGCAGCTCAAGCATCTCACCCACAGTCACGTTTCCCTGCACCTCTCCTGCAATCACCGCGCTGTGCGCTTTCACGTCCGCCTTAATGCGAGCCGTCTCCCCGACGCGCAAAAACTTCTCTGTCGCGACCGTGCCTGACACCTCCCCGTCAATCACGACATCCCCGTCTGAACGGAAATCTCCCTCCACCTTTACCCCCTGGGCAATAATCGTCTCCTGGCTGTTCTGGCTTGACATAACGGTGTGATTTTTAGCCTTAAACATAGATAGATTTTCAAGTCCTCCCGATCTTAGCAGTGTCTGCTTAAGGATGTCTACATCTCCTCCACCGTGTCGATTCCCAAGAGTCCCAGCCCGTTTTTCAGCACGTGCGAGACAGCGTGGAGCAGGGCTAAACGCTCTGGGAGTTCCTGTTCACGAGCTTGGAGAACGGGAACATGCTCATAAAAATTGGAGAACAATTTGGCCAGGTCAAACAGATACTGCGCGAGGACCGCGGGTTGTAACTCTTGAGCAGAACGAAAAAGGATTTCGGGATATTGTGCCACGGCCAAAAACAACGCATGGCTATGGGCATCCGTCAGTGTCTTTGCCCTCGTCGTGGCTTTCACTTTTCCTGCTTTCTTAAAGATGCTCTGAATGCGAGCGTAGGTGTAGAGAAGATACGGTCCGGTGAACCCATCAAACGACAAGGACTCTTCCAAATCAAACACGATCTTCTTTGCGACATCTTGTTTCAACATCGAAAAGCGCATGGCGGCAAAGGCAATCGTCCGGCTCACCTCTTGTGTGTGTGCCTGTGTCCATTCACGGTGACGTGGCGCTGTTTCTTTTGTTGCTTTCTCAACCATCTCGTCCCGCAAGGTTTCGTAGCGCACCACGTTTCCCTTTCGGGCAGCCATGGCGCCGTTTGCCATGGTGACGAACTCGTAGGAAAGATGCGTCAGCTCGCGCTCGAACTTCATCCGCTTGAGCGTGGCAAACAACTGTTGCAAGGCGTGGGTCTGACGCGCATCCACCACATAAATCGATCGCGCCGAGTGATAATCTTTTTCCTTCTCAAGAGCCAACGCTAAATCTTTTGCATTGTAGAGCAGCGTCCCATCGCTCTTGATGAGCAAGTTCACACCCAAGTGTTCATCTTGCAGATCCACAATCCACGCGCCTTGCGAGAGCACGACGATGCCGTCCTTGATGAGCCCATCAATAATTTTTTTTGTCTTCTTGATGAGTTGGCTTTCAAAGTACCAGTAGTCAAGCGTGAGTCCGAGTTCCTCAAACACGTCTTTCAAATAATCCAAGGACCACTTGCGTGTTATCTTCCAGACGGCCACTTCGCTCCCCTTTTGGTCCTCAAGATGCTTGAACACCTCCGTGACTTGTTCTTTGAGCGCTGGATTTTTTTCGAGCGCTTGGTTCGCTTCCACATACACCTCACGCAAAAAATCGATGCGTTTGTCTTTTGGCGTCTTGTCCCAGTTTTCCTTCGTTTGAATCGCCCAGACGGACTGCGCCACGTGCAGTCCAAGATCGTTGATGTAGCTCACGGGAACCACATCATAGCCACAAGCCTTCAGCAAATTCACCGCCGTCTGTCCCACAAACAAATTCCGCAGATGCCCCACATGGACGTCCTTGTGGGAATTGAGGTTGGCGAACTCGACCATCACCCGTTTTTCTTTTCCCACTTCACACGTGCCAAATGTCTCGCCCATTTCCAGGGCTTCATCAAGGACTTCTTTCCCAAACGTCGACGCGTCAAAAACAAAATTCACATAGTTCCCGTGCGCTTCGGCTCCAGCAAGGTACTTCTTTGGACCGATCTTGGCCGCGATCTCGCTGGCGATCTCGGCGGGGTTGCGCTTGAGCTTTTTCGCCAAATCAAAACACGGAAACGCCACGTCTCCCATCGAAGCGTCTGGAGGTGAGGCCAAATCTGCAAGGACCGGAACAAACCCCTGCCCCACAGCGGTCTTCAATGTTTGGAGAATTTGTTGTTTGGCTTCTTGGATTACGTACATAGTGGGGAAGGTTGTAGGTGGTAGGGATTAGAGCGTCGCTCTGAGAACTTCGAGCTTTGCCTGTGCCTCATCTTTTTTCTGGCGCATGGAAGCGACAACGGACTCTGGGGCTTTTGACGTAAACTCGGCGTTATCAAGCTTAGTGGTAAGACTCTGGATGTAGTCCTCAAGATCCTTCGCTTCAGCTTCCCTCTTGGCGGATTCTTTTTTGTGATCGACGAGACCGGAGAGAGAGACGAAGACTCGACTCTCACCAACGACCGCAGAAGCATACTCACCGGCTGGAGATTGAATTTCAAACGTGAGCAACTCAATACCAGCGAGTGACTCGATCACGGCACGATGAGATTCAATATCTTGTCCTCCCACAATCGACACGCGGATCTTCTGCTTTGGCGCAACCGCATACTGCGAACGAATGTTGCGGATCGCTCCAATCACCTCTTGGAGTCGCGCCATCTCAGTCTCTGCGTCCAAATCAAGATCGATAAGCCGCATGACAGGCCAGGCATGGGCGAGCAAGAGTTCAGCATCGTCCAGATAGCTCCAAATCTGTTCTGTCACAAACGGCATGATGGGATGCCAGTACGTGAGCAGATGCTCGAGGACATAGACCAAGATGTCGTCCGTTGAAGCCTTGGTCGCCTCCTGTGCACGCTGGCCTTTGGATGCCTCCAGATACCAGTCCGCAAAATCGTTCCAGGTAAACTCGCGCAACTTCTCACTCGCCTGAGAAAATTCCGCCGCCTGCATATGCGCGGACACGTCCTCCTCGAGCCGCACAAGTCGCGACAAAATCCAACGATCGACCAACGTCTTTGGTTGGAGTTCCTTAAACGCCCGACCATGCACCGGTGCCTCTACGCTCGTCAGAATATAACGCGAGATGTTCCAGAGCTTGTTCACAAGGCGCTGGGCGGCCTCGACTTTCTCGTCATAGAAACGTGAATCGTTGCCTGGGGAAACGCCACTCACGACCGCGAACCGGAGCGCGTCGGCGCTGTATTTCTTGACCACTTCAATCGGATCGATCCCGTTGTCGAGGGACTTGGAAAACTTCCTCCCATTCTTATCGCGCAACATTCCGTGAATGTACACTTCATGAAACGGGATCTCTCCAAGCGCATACGTGCTCATGAGCACCATGCGCATAAGCCAGAGATACAAAATCTCGTAGCCCATCTGCATCCAAGATGTTGGGTGATACGTCTTGAGGTCGTCTGTTTGCTCAGGCCATCCCAACGTCGAAAACGTCCAGGAGGCTGAGCTAAACCAGGTGTCCAAGGTGTCGGGATCTTGCTCGAACTTCGTGGTCCCACAAGCAGGACAATGTTCTGGCTTGCCAACGGCGACCTGCGGTTTGCACCCTTCAAGACAGACACCGTTTTTGCCACCCTGGCAGTACCACACGGGGATCCGATGCCCCCACCAAATCTGGCGCGACAAGCACCAATCGCGCAGATGCTCGATGCGGTCGAGGTAGAGTTTCGTGAAACGATCAGGCGTGATGGTCACCTTCTGCAATGGGTCATCGTTCAAGCCAGTCGTCACGGCTTCGCGCATGAGGTCGCGCAAACTTTTGCCGCGGCCAGGAATTTCTTTTTGCACATCGAGCCACCATTGCGTCATGGGGATCGCCTCGATCACATCCCCATAGCGGTCAGAGATCCCCACGCTCTGGGTAATCTCCTCTTCTTTTTCCAGCAAGCCTTCCTCTTTGAGCCAGGTCACAAATTTCTCGCGTGCTTCCTCCACGGGAAGTCCCGCATAGACCCCTGCCTGTGCCGTCATCTTGCCGTCTGGCCCGATCACAGGAATCAGGTCGATGGGGTCATTCTTGGCCTTCTGCGTTTCGTACATGGCAAAGTCGATCTGGCTGTGTGCGGGTGTCACTCCGAGCGCTCCTGTGCCAAAATCAGGATCAACTTGTTCATCGGCGATCACTTTCAAACGCAGTGGAGACGCCGCGCCCACATCGGCCGTGAACGTCTGACCGATGAACGAGGCATAGCGTGCGTCACTGGGATGCACGGCAATGGCCGTATCTCCTAATTTTGTTTCGGGTCGTGTTGAAGCGATGGTGATTGGCACGTTCTTCCCATAGCGGAACGTGTAGAGTTTAGCCGTGCGCTCCACATGCTCGATCTCATCGTCCGAGGAAGTCGACTGTCCCTTCACTGACCAGTTCACCACGCGAGAACCGCGATAGATGAGTCCATCTTCGTACATCCGACGGAAAAGTTCATTGACCGCGCGGTTGCGTGGCTCGTCAAACGTGTAGGCCAGACGCGACCAGTCGCAGCTTGTTCCCAATTTTTTGATCTGGCTCAAGATCGTTGTGCGCGATTGCTCCGCGAAGATACGGATCTTCTCGACAAGCTTTTCACGTCCAAACTCCTGGCGCGGATTCTTCATCCCCTCTTCCATCAGCATCTTCTCGACTTTGGCTTGAGTGGGAAGCGCGGCGTGATCCGTGCCAGGCAACAAGAGTGCCTTGCGCCCGCGCATCCGCTGGTAGCGGATCATGCTGTCCATGAGCGTATTCTCAAACGCGTGCCCCAAGTGCAGGACGCCAGTCACATTGGGTGGCGGCATCATGATCGAAAACGGTTCGCCCGTAGAATTGTCTGGATTAAAAAACCCACTTTTCTCCCAAGCCGCGTAAATCGCGTCTTCGTAGTCTCTTGCCTCGTAGGCTTTCGGCATCTCACGTTTACCCATACCGCTTCACAGTTTAGGGAAAAATGGAAGGATATGCAAACATGCCAAAAAGAGTAAGATTCAAGTGAGGAGATTGACAGAGGGCCTCTTTTAGGTAAAGATTGACCGTCATCTCGTACACGAGGAGGAAGTGATGACCAAGCTCTCTACAACCGTTTTTGCGGCACTGCTCCTGCTCTCTGGCTGCGACGCGATCTCCCCGTTCGTTGGGGAGGAGTTGAAGACACAGGTCTGCGACCGCGACCACGACGGCTTCGCACGCGTGAGTGAGTTCTGTCTCGGAGAGGACTGCGACGACGGTGACGCGTCCGTGGGAGCACCCACTGGTTGGTTCCGTGATGTGGACCTTGATACCTACGGCGCGGGGCAGGAAGAATTTTCCTGCTCACAGCCTGTGGGATTCACGGCCGTCACAGGCGACTGCGATGACACGAACGCGGACATCTCACCTGGCGGCGTGGAAACCTGCAACGATGTGGACGACGACTGCGACGGAGAGGTCGACGAGCAGGTCATCCCAACCTGGTATCAGGACGAGGATCTGGACAGCTACGGCAACCCCGAGGTGGCTCTGGTCGTATGCGATCAGCCGGATGGCTATGTCGCGGACAACACCGACTGCGATGACACGGATGCCACGGCCTATCCCAGCGCTCCGGAGTCCTGCGACGGCGCGGATAACGACTGCGACGGAGAGGTCGATGAGGAAGTCATCCCAACCTGGTATCAGGACGAGGATGAGGACTCCTGGGGCGACCCACTGACGTCCCTCTTTCAGTGTGAGGCGCCTGTTGGCTGGGTGGACAATGCGCAAGACTGTGATGACACCTCCGCAGACGTGAATCCAGACGGCGTCGAGATCTGTGACGACGGGATCGATGAGGACTGCAATGGTGTGGTCGACGATGCCGAAGGTTCCCAAATCTGGTACGCAGATGCGGATGGGGACGGCTATGGCGACGTGAACACCTCGCTGTACTCGTGCCTGGAGTCGGTCGCTGGCTCTGTACTCGATACCACGGACTGCGATGACACGAACGCAGACGTAAATCCTGCAGCGCGAGAAATGTGTCGAGACACCATCGACAACAACTGCGACGGTGTGGTGGACACGGATGCCGTTGACATCCCCTGGTATGCAGATGCGGACGAGGATGGCTACGGTGATGCGAGTGTCTCGATCACCGACTGTGCCACGCCTGATGGCTATGTCGAGGACGCACAGGACTGCAACGACACCGATAGCCTGGTGAACCCCGGCGTCGAGGAAGTCTGCAACAACGGCGTGGACGACAACTGCGATGAGAGTCCGAATGCATGTGAACTCTCGGGTTCATCCGCGTTTACAAGCGCGGATGTCACGATCGAGAGTGTAGGTTTCTACGACTACACCGGCTGGGCTATTGCCGAGCGCTGTGACATCGATGGAAACGGGCAAGGAGACCTCGTGGTTTCTGCTCCCTATGATGATTACGGCGTGACGGACTCTGGTTCTGTTTTCATCTTCTACGATGGAACGCTTACAAGCTCGATCATCGCCTCCAGTGATGCTGACATCATGGTCGTCGGTGGAATAGACAGCGACCATACTGGTTCTTCACTCGCGTGTGGCGATGTTGACCGAGATGGCGTGGATGACCTGCTCATCGGCGTACCTGGGAACGATGAAGGAGCCATTGATGCCGGAATGGTTTACCTGCTCTTGGGCAATGCCCTTTCGGCAACGACGGACATCACAGACACGCAAACGGCCTGGACCGGAACAGCGACTTCAACAGCCCTGGGAGAACAAGCGCTCCTGATCGCGGACGTTGATGGAAACGGATCTCTGGATCAACTCATCGGATCAGCCGCTAACAATCCCACTGGCGACTACGCCGGAGTCCTCTACCTCCTTTCTGGTGATTCCATTCCCACGGAACACACGAGCGTTGAGGAGTCAGCTCAAGCCCTGTGGACAGGAGAAACGACTCAAGACTACGCGGGTCGCAGCGTGACCGCGTGCGACGTAAACGGTGATGGGACAGATGACATCTTCACAGGCGCCTACCGCTACGACTATGACGAAACC
>JACRJW010000108.1 GCA_016235605.1 Candidatus Uhrbacteria bacterium
AGACCGACGCACATTGGCCTCGACCTTGCGATACGGCGTAAAGGTCGAATCGAGAATCATGCTCTTGTCTTTCCGGAGCACGAAGTCGTAGAGCTTCTCCACTGCGAGAAACGACGCGCCTTTGATGGCATCGGTATTACTTCCCGTGTACTGAGGGACGAGCCTGCGAATCTCATCGGGGTCAATGCGTACAATCGCATCGCCGCGCATTTCGAGCATCTCAACAATGGCAAGAGAAGATTCCGTCTTTCCCGCGCCCGGCGAACCAGCCATGAATATGGAAACAGGTTCATCAATGGAAGGGCATATGTCATCATTTGCAAAGTGTTCCATGATTACGTTCTTATTCGCACGGACCCACTCGATTGCCTGTTCCGAAACCGACTTGTGTGCCATTGTCCATACTGTACTCCTAGCGCCATACTGCTTTCATGTATTGCACCGTCCTCGTCTCTTCCCGCTCGCTGCGTATCGGCGACGGTCTGACGTACGTGACGGATGACGAAGCAATCGTGCCCGGCATACTCGTGGAGGTTCCGCTCCGTGGAAAAGCGACGGAAGGAATTGTCATTGATGTGACAAATGAAGCTCCGGCGGCGGATTTCGAAATGCAGAAGATCACGAAAGTCATCAGCGCAGAGCCGCTCTTCACGATTGCGCAGATGAAAACGCTTCGATGGATGGCCGAGCATTATTGCTGCACATTGCGTCAGGCACTTACAGCTTTTTTGCCTGCTCCGCCATGGAGACTTCTTTTCAAGGAACGAAAGATGAAGAAGGAAAAAGTGAGAGAGAAGAGCGATGTGAAGCACGATGATTCATTCTTTCTTGAAGCTGCCCTTAAAATTCTCGGCGATAAACGTCCTGCATTAGTTCTCGGCTCCAGACAGCAGCGAATGAGCGTCTATCTTTCTCTCATCGAACGCACGATGAAGCAGGGTCAACAGTCAATCCTGCTCCAGCCCGACATTCTTCTCGCCGAAGATGCACTCTCCGCACTTTCAAAAGTTGCATCTCCCAATCAAATCGCGATCTTTCATAGCGGCCTCAGTGACACGGTGCGGCGCACGCTGTGGAAGCGAATCAGGACGGGTGAAGTTGCGGTCATCATCGGCACGCGCTCCGCGCTTTTCGCTCCGTGTAAAAATCTCGGATTACTCATTGTCGACGAAGAACACGAATGGACATACAAGAGCGAACAGGCACCGCGCTACCATGCACGTGAGACTGCGGAAGCTCTTGCTGCGGCATCGAAGGCGAAGCTTGTGTGCGGATCACTCGCTCCTTCACTCGAATCATGGAAGCAGGTGAAAAATGAATCGTGGCAGCTGGTTCAGTTGCCGTCACCGCAGCAATCTCCGCGCGTCCGCGTTGTGGATCTCGGTCACGTCCAGTTCGGCTCTCTGTACCCGTTCTCCCCTCCCCTCCTCGAGGCGCTGCGCGATCGTATTGCAAAGAAAGAGCAGTCGGTCCTCTTCCTCAATCGCCGCGGGACGGCGTCTGCGCTTCTCTGTCTGGAGTGTCGTCGGCGCGTCGTGTCACAGGCATCGCAACTTCCGTTCGCGGTTCACAGAGGGCCGAACGGAAAACCTATTCTGGTTGATCACGCAACCGGAACGGTCAGCGCAGTTCCCGCAGTCTGTCCTTCCTGTAAGTCGCCGCGCCTTCATCCCGTCGGTGCCGGAACGCAGTCCACCGAAGAAACACTCCACTCACTTTTTCCAAAGGCAAACATTCTTCGTGCGGACAGTGACACGCTCACCACAGCCGGAGATTTCGGACACATGTTAAAACTTCTCGAAGCGAAGCAGGTGGATATTCTCATCGGCACGCTGTCGGTCCGTCGCGCGCTTACGGTTCCGTCTGTCACCTTCGCCGCAGTCCTCCTCGCGGACATCGGTCTCTCGCTTCCCCACTTCCGCGCGGGTGAACAGTCGTTCCAGATGCTCGCATCGATTGCTGACTGGAGCAGACAATCTCCGCAGAACGAAGCGATGATCCAGACGTACCGGCCGGACGCTCCCGAGGTGCAGCGCGCGGTGAAGCTTGAGGTCACGGAGTATCTTGATGAGGAACTGAAAGTCCGTGAAACATTCCGGTATCCCCCGGTGACGCAGATGATCCGTTTCATTGTCCGCGGAGAAAAAGCAGCTGAGCGAGCGAAAATGCTCGAACGTGAACTTCAGTCCATTGCAAAAAAAATTAAGCTCACGGTTACCACGAGCGCAGCGCCGACGCTTTCGGGCGGCGGAAAAACGTGGCATGTGTTGATGCGTGGAACTGATCTTTCTTCTATCATTCTTCATATTCAGAGAGACGAAGAAACATTGATTGATGTTGATCCCGCAGAGTATGTGTAAACCATCCCTACTTTCTTTTCTTAGGCCTTAGAAAAGAAAGTAGCCCTTCGTCGTCGGCCCCTTCTTTGTCACCCCGATGCGGAGACGAGGGGCGGCAAAGAAGGGGCCCGCTCAGGATAAACTCCGAAAAGTTCGCCGCCGGCTGTGCATTCCCGCTGACCGGCCCCCCCCGAGCCGGCGGAGCCCCTCCACAATCTTTTTTGGTTTCATTTTGATACAAGGTATACTCAAACAAATTTTCCCCCTTTCCCAATGCGCCGCATCACGCTCCTCCGTTCCGCAATTGTTGCTTCCCTGTTTCTTCCGGTTGTCGCTCTTGCTGCGATGGAAATTGTGCAGCAGCCCGACGGCGTGTGGGTGACGCACGGGGATGATGTGTACGCAACCGGAGGTCAGGTGACGCTCTCAGAGCCCGTTCGCGGTGATGTGTTCGTCATGGGCGGCACTATCAATGAGAAGGCAAGGATCGGCGGTGACCTCTTCGCTGCGGGCGGAACAGTGACGGTCGACGGCAACGTCCTCGGCGACCTGCGGGTCACGGGCGGGAGCGTGTTCATCAATAAGGAGATCGGCGGCGATGTCATTGTCGCGGGCGGAAACCTGATTTTTGGCGGGGACGCTATTGTCGGAGGGGATGTGCTGATTGCCGGAGGGGTCGTGACTGTCGACGGCACTCTCCGCGGAGACCTGAGCGTTCATAGCGGTGACGTGACGGTTGCCGGTTCCGTCCTCGGCGACACCGACATCCGGACGGAACGTTTCACCTTCACGGGTCAACTGCAGGGCGATGCAACTCTCAGTGCGGAGCAGTGGTACGTCGGTGACAAGGCGCGTGTCAGCGGTGTTCTGAACTATTGGCAGCCGTCGGGCGAGCGTGACTTCACCGGCGTTGCCCGCGGGAAGGTGACCTACGATCCGGATCTTCAGCGAAAGGAACGCTCGCCGAAGGCGCCCCTCGTGGCGGTCGGAGCTATCTTTGCGGCTGTCTCCATTTTCAGCCTGCTGTCCGGGGCACTCCTCATCGCGCTCCTGCTCCTTGCGACCAAAACTTTCTTCCGCGATGCGGCGAAGAAACTGCGCGCGGCGCCGGGCCTCAGCCTCCTCACGGGTTTCCTTTACTTCCTTCTCACGCCGGTGATTGTCCTGATCTTCTTCCTGACGATCATCGGCATTCCCCTCGGTCTCCTCCTCATGACCGGCTACGTTTTCAGCGTCGCCTTCAGTAAGCCGCTCACGGCCATTGTCCTCGCCAAGTGGATGGAAGGCTCGCGCGGGAAACCCCTTCACGGCGTTCTCGTCTTCCTGCTGAGTGTGGGTATCCTCATCATTCTCAAGCTCCTCATCGTCGTTCCCTTCCTCGGCTGGGTGTTGATGCTGGTTGCAGTCTGTGGCGCCTTCGGTGCGGTGGCGATGACGAAGTTTGAGAAGTTTAAAAAGATCCGCTGATTTTACAAGAGCAATTGCTTGCATTCTCAGCGCATCGCTGCAAAGGTGATGCGCTGTTTCTTTTTGTAAGCGATGACCATCGAAGAACCCGGCGGGCGTGGA
>JACRJW010000110.1 GCA_016235605.1 Candidatus Uhrbacteria bacterium
ACTCAAGCGGCTTGCCTGTGATGACGGCGCCGCTTGTGTCACCGGTGATTTTCCCAAACTCATCTGACATCCACGCCATAATTTCAGGCGTCGTGTTCACGTCCGGCGCTGGGACGTCTTTGTGTGGGCCAACGACGTCGGCGAGTGAACGCATCCAGCCTCGTGACAACTCCTCAAGCTCTCGCTTGGAGAGTGTCTTTGGATTCACGGTGACGCCGCCCTTGCCGCCGCCCATGGGAATATTCACGACCGCACATTTGAGCGCCATCCAAAACGCGAGCGCCTTCACTTCCTCGATATCGGTTTGCTCGTGATAGCGAATGCCACCCTTGTAGGGACCACGGGCGTTGTTGAACTGCACGCGGTAGCCTTCGAAGACCCTCAAACTCCCGTCATCCATTTTGACGGGAATCGAAACACGGATCTGACGATTGGGATGCGCGATCCTCTCTAAAAAGGCTGAAGAGAACGTTAAGAGCGACACCGCACGAGCGAGCTGATTCATGGCATGGTCAAATGGGGTAGGCATAGTGCAAACAGGATAGCACTCGCCACTTGTCGTAACAATGCCAAACGCCGTTAGACAAACTATCAAACAATTGTTAAACTTTTATCATCTAACATCAATTCCTATGACTGAAAGCATCCTCACCATCCGCGAGCTTCACACAAAGCTCAAAAGCATCACAAACAAAGTTCAACACGGCCAACGATTCATCGTCTTCCGACACAAAGAAGCGCTCTTTCGTATTGAACCTCTTGCAAAAACGTGGGGGAAAAAATATACCTTGGCTGATTTAGACCGAATCCAATTTTCCGACAAAGACAAATCCTTGAGTAAAAAAATCGATTCTGTTCTCTCTAGCGTATGACGATTCTGGACTCAAACATCTGGATTGCTCTTTTTCACAAGGAAGACAGCCAACACCTCAAGGCTCAAGCACTCATGAAAAAGCTCACCATGCCAATCGTGCTTCCAGAGTATGTCCTTTTAGAAGTCTGTACGGTCTTACGAATTCGAGCAGACCAGAACCATGTCCGCACATTCGTCGAGGTCGTCAGCGACAACCGTGATATTGAAATCCTTCCTTCCACACCAGAACTCCTGCGATCAACCATAACACGCCTTCAGTCTCTCAAAACAACTCCTCTCTCATTTACGGACGTCGCGCTTCTGCTCTTGTCCAAGACGTTTATGATCGAGACATTTGATCGACACCTCCAGACAGCCATCAAAAAAAATAAAATCCTGCTCACGTGAGAGCAGGTGGATCGAGCACGGGTGCGATCGCCTTGCGGCAGCGTTCACCTCGCTCCGAAAAAACTATTCCTTGCTCGCCAGCCACTTTTCGGCGTCCAGCGCGGCCATGCAGCCGGTGCCCGCGGCCGTGACGGCTTGGCGGTAGCGGTAATCGGCGACGTCGCCACCGGCGAAGACGCCTTCCACAGAAGTCGCACTCGAGCCTGGCTTTGTGACAACGTAGCCCTTTTGATCCAACTCGATTTGTCCTTTGAAAATATCTGAGTTTGGTTTGTGACCAACGGCCACAAATAAACCATCGGCGGTGATCTCGCTCTCTTCGTTCGTTTTGTTGTTCAAGATTCGCGCGCCGGTCATCTTGGCCACCTGCCCTGAGCCTGTCGAAGGGTCACCGAGAACTTCTTTCACCTCCGTGTTCCACACAAATGTGATCTTTGGATCTTTTTCTGCTCGCTCCTGCATGATCTTGGATGCCCGAAGGACATCCTTGCGCACCAAAACCGTGACTCGGCTCGCGAACTTCGTCAAAAACGTTGCTTCTTCCATGGCCGCATCTCCTCCACCAACGACCAGCACATGCTTCCCTTTGAAAAAAAATCCATCACAGGTTGCGCAGGCAGAAACCCCATGACCTTGATACTGCGTTTCACCCGGGACGCCGAGCCAGAGCGCGCCAGCCCCCGTGGTGATAATCACCGCTTCGGACGCATAGGACTGATTGGATGTTGAGACAACAAAAGGCCGCTTTGAAAAATCCACGCTTACGATATCTTCCGACATAATCCGCGTGCCAAACCGCGCGGCTTGCTTTTTGAATTTCTCCATCATCTCAGGACCCATCAGTCCATCGGGGAAGCCAGGAAAATTTTCCACGTCGGTGGTGAGCATAAGCTGTCCACCGGGTTGTCCGCCAAGACGCTCACCTTCAAACAAGAGGGGCTTCAACTCAGCGCGCGCCGCATAAATGGCGGCCGTGTATCCAGCAGGACCTGAACCGATGATGATGACACGTTCTGTGTTCACAGATGCTTCTCAATTTTTGCGCGCAGCTGCTCTTTGCTCATGGAACCTGAAAACTGTTCCACGACCTGACCGCCTTTAAAAACAATGAAGGTTGGAATTGAAAGGATATTGTACTTCTGCGCGATCTCGCTGTTCTCGTCGACGTTCACTTTCCCGACGATCACGTCTTCCACTTCAGAGGCAAGCTCTTCGACAATCGGGCTCATGACCTTGCATGGTCCGCACCACGGAGCCAAAAAATCGACGATGACAGGCATGTCCGCCGAGAGCACCGATGAGTCAAAATTTTCATTGGTGAGCGTGAGTTCTGTCATAGTTATCGCAAATTTATTCCTTCGATTTTGAATGGCTTCATCTTACGCTCTTCGCTGTACGCTTCCAAGATGTCGTTTTCCTCAGGCTTGATTTTGCCGTCCATGAGCATGCCGCATTCCTGTCCTGGCTGACCTTCTTTGAGCTGTGCGGCACCTAGCTGAAGCGATTTGATCACGCCCTCTCCAATGTACTCGCCATTGCGCGACAGGCGCAGTTTCGCTCCAGGCAAAATCTTTTCCCCTTTCACGCGGCCACCGATAATCCATCCATGGTCAGAC
>JACRJW010000111.1 GCA_016235605.1 Candidatus Uhrbacteria bacterium
GTGCTTGTCGCAACAGCGGCCGCCGCCGGGGTGATCAACAAGGTTGAGCTCTATGACGGTACGTCCTTGCTTGGTTCAGCCGTGTTTGACAGGACGTCTGGCGACTCTGTTGCGCTTGCCGGCGCCCTTGTGACCGGTTTGACCATCAGTGTCCCTGCCGGCACCTCCAAGACCATCACGGGTAAACTCGTGTTGAACGATATTGGTACAGGTGCAGGAGCTCCGCAGAACAACCTCGCGCTCTCGCTTGACTCCACGCGTTTCGCGGATTCCCAAGGAACCGTGACCACGGATGCAACCGACCGCGATGGAAACGAGATCCGCGCGTACAACTCCATTCCTACCGTGTCTGTTGTGGACCTCACCAACAGCACGCTGGTGAACGGACAGGCGGTTGATCTCTACAAGTTCACGATCTCCGCCAATAGCAATGGCCCGATCTCAATTAAACAGCTTGTCCTTCCGACGACTCTCACTGAGTCAGGAGACGACACGGCGTATGTTGAGAGCTGGAAACTGTACAAGAACGGTACAGATATCTCGACGAATTCATCCACAGTCTTGTTCGCAGGTGCCGCCGGTACGACGATCGAAGGCACAGGCGCAACATTGGTTCCGGAGAACTCGGGATCGACCCAGAATCTCTATCTGATCTGGGCTTCTGAAGAGGTGATCGCCGCAGGCGAGACTGTGACCTATACCGTGCGGGCAACCCCACAAGGGTTTGACTCAAACAACACGGTGGGTGATGAGGACTACCTGAGCATTTACCTTGCCGGTGACACAACCGCGCACAACTCCAATGGTGGGACCGTTGGATTGACCGATGCCTGTCTTGATGACACCGGTACCGGTTCCATCTGGCAGCTCGGTGACACAGCCGCTATTGGTACAGCGTGTACCTCTACGGGGACGAATAGTTCTTCTTACAACTTCATCTGGTCGGACTCGTCTTTGGTCGGACATGACGGCACAGAGACCACAGCCGCAGACTGGGCGAACGGATGGCTTATCCTCAACCTCGACCTTTCAGGCGAGACATGGGCTAAGTAATCCATCCCTGATCTAAGGGAAAACTTTTCTTTGACCATCCACACATTCCACGGGCATCCGGGTGAGAGCTTCGGCTCCTCACCCTTGGCCCACCGGAATCGGGATCTCGAGGAGCCACAAACCCGCAGCTTCGGCCGCGGGTTTTGGTTTGTGAGGAAAATATGTTATCGTAAACCTGTATGGAGAATCAGACCGTCACCACAAATGACATCATGGAGTTCCTTCAGGACAATATGGTCGTGAAGGAAAAGTTTAATGGTCTACGAGATCAGGTGCAGAGACTTGAAGTGAAAGTGAATCAGGTAAAACTGGACTTGATTGACGCCATGGACGAGAAAATGGCTGCGCTCCGTGGAGATCTTGTCATGCTGTTGCGCGGCGAAGACAAGAAATTGACCTCACTGGCCCTGCCACCGTTTCCACAATTGAGTTTATGATCAAAAAATTATTTTTTATTTCGGTTCTCCTTTTCGGCTTTTACGTTCTCTACGCCTTTCCTGCCCTCGCCTCCGGCACATGGGTCGAACAAGACCACGGCACGATGCAAACCGTCCGTGGCATCGTGAAGGCTGGCGATACGCTGATTGCCGTGGGCAACTCCAGTTACGTGATGCGCTCTTTTGACGAGGGAACGAGTTGGGTCTTGTCCAATAAAATTTCAAATGTCTGGTGGCAGGATGTGACGCTTGAATCTGATGGGGATGTTGTGGTGGTTGGTGATTCGGGAGTGTACGCATCGTCCAGTGACAACGGAGCCACCTGGACGACATCGTCCTCGGGAGTATCGAACCACTTGTACGGCATTGATCGATCTGATGCGTATGGATACATCGTCGGTTCGGATGGAGCCGTCTTGTATCTTGCCAACGGTCGATGGGTGAGCGCATCGCCCAATGTCACGGAAACGCTCTACGACGTGCAGGACAACGGCGATGGCACGGCTTGGATCGTGGGCGCAGGAGGGAGGCTCTTGAAAGCCGGTGGCGGTGGGACATCCTGGACGGATTTGGGTCGCATTGCGGCGGATGATTTGCAAAGTGTCTATTTTGAGTCCTCGACCACCGGTTGGGTGGTGGGCGATAAAGGGACGTTGAAGCAAACGACCAACGGCGGAACAAGTTGGGGGGCGGTGAGCGTGACAGGACTTAACACGCAAGACCTCTATGACATCCAAGTGTCAGATGACAGCATGGTCGTGGTTGGCGACAAGATTATTTTGATGAGCGAGGACGGCGGTGACACGTGGAGCGCGCAAGACTTCACGGGCGACAACATTACGTTTTATGCGGCTGTGTACGATAGCACTGGAGGGCTCTGGGCCGCGGGGACAGACTTTGATGTCTGGTCAAGTGTGTGGCAGTACGAGGTGGATCAGGTGGAAGAGGTAGATGAGGTGGAAACACAAGAAGTTGTGGAGGCCGAACCAAATAATCTGATCAAGATTGCTTGTGAAGGGGAGACGGACGTGAACGATCCCTGTCGCGCCGTGTACTTCTACGGCACGGATGAAAAGCGTCACGCGTTCCCGAATGAAAAAGTTTTTTTCACCTGGTACGAAGATTTTGATGACGTGATCGAGGTGACATCTGAGTTCATGTCCAATCTTAGCTTGGGTCCAAATGTCACGTATCACCCAGGCACCAAAATGGTCAAGTTCCAAACGGTCAGGACCGTGTATGCCGTGAGCGCCGCCGGAGTCCTGCGGGCGATCGCGAGCGAAGACGTGGCGTCAGATCTTTACGGTGAGGATTGGAACCAGAGGATCGACGACATCTCAGATGCATTTTTGGGGAACTATTCTTTCGGTGAAGGCATTGATTCCTCGGATGACTACGATATCCAGACACAAGAGAGTTCCGTGGCCGAGTTAGATGACAATTTTTAGGAAGATCGATAAAATGCGGTCGCTCGTATGAGACGGCATTTTAATTTGAAAATGAGCATTGTCATCACCATTTTGGCCATGGTGTTGCTTCCGTTGTTGGTCGGGGCTAAGCGCAGCGACGATCCATTTCGCTCCGAGTTATGGTATCTGGATAAGATTTCAGCTCCTGCGGCCTGGGAGGTCGAGACGGGGTCAGATGAGACCATCGTGGCCGTGCTTGACGCGGGGTTTGATTTGGACCATGAAGATCTTCAGGGACAGTTTTGGGTGAACACGGGAGAGACACAAGGAGACGATCGTGACAACGACCGCAATGGGTACGAGGATGACGTCCGTGGTTGGGATTTTGTGGATGGCGATCCAGATCCATCCCCGGACGTGAGCGGAACCGATGCCGTCGTGTCACATGGGACCGTGATCGCCGGCATTATCGGTGCGACTGCGAACAACGGTTTGGGCATTACCGGCATCAACTGGGACGTCACGATTATGCCTCTGCGTGTTTTGGATAAAAACGGTTCTGGTTCGACCGTAAACGTCCGCCACGCCATCGAGTACGCGGTGGAAAACGGTGCGGACGTCATCAATTTAAGTTTTACGTTTTCACAAACCGACGAACGTCTGCGGGAGACGATCCTGTGGGCCTATGAGCAGGGCGTGGTCGTGGTTGCCGCGATCGGCAATGGAGGAGTGGATACAGACGTAACGCCGATCTATCCAGCATGTTTTGACCTTGAGCTTCACGTGAACGCGGTGATCGGGGTCGCGGCCACGGACAAGAATGATGTGAAAGCGAGTTTTTCAAATTTCGGCACGCGCTGTGTGGATCTTTCGGCTCCCGGCACGGATCTTTTTACGGCGGTCTATCATGATGAGGATATCCTCTCGTTCATCACCTCATATGCTTCGCCGTGGGAGGGGACATCCCTTGCCGCGCCCATGGTTGCAGGAGCCGCCGCGCTCTTGCGCAGTGCGTATCCTTCCCTCACCCCTGATCAAGTCCGCAATGCGCTCAAACTTTCCGTCGATCCTGTTGCCGAGGCTTCCCTTGAAGCACGGATGCGGTTGGGCGCTGGACGTTTAAACCTTGAGCGCGCGCTCACCTATGCCGCGACATTTGCAAACGGTCCAGGTGCGAGCACGACCTCCAGGCAGAAGAGGGAGACGTCAGGTTCCTTTGTGGTCGCACAAGCTCGAGGGAGTGAGTCGATCGTGCGTCGTATCAATGGGCAAGGGGACATCCTCGCGGAGTTCCAGGCCTACCCGATAGGCTTTCGCGGCGGCGTGCGTCTTGCTATGGGAGACGTGAATGGCGATGGTGTGGAGGAAATCGTGACCGGAGCCGGACCAAGCGGCGGCCCGCAGGTTCGCATTTTTGATCTAGAGGGTCATGTGCTGGGACAGTTTTTTGCCTTCGACGAAGGCGATCGCAATGGGATTTTTGTCAGTGCGGGCGATGTGAATGGTGACGGCGTGGATGAGATTTTAGTGACGTCTGACTCGGGAGGGACCGGGCAAGTGCGCATCTTCAACCGTTTTGGCCATTTGAAGGGCGCGTACTTTCCGTTTGGCCGCACGGATGCACCCGTGCGCGTGACGACCGGAAATGTGGATGAGGATGCCGAGTCTGAAATTTTGTCCGCACTCTGGAGCAAGGGTGACGGCCGTGTGTTTGTGCATGACGGCAATGGGCGATACGTCCGGTCGATTGTGGCATTTCAAGGAAACGTTGACGCATTGTCTCTGGCGAGTGTTGACCTTGATGCAGACGGAATCGATGAACTCGTCGTCGCCTCCGGCGCCGGTCACAGCCCTGAGATTTCTGTGTATAATTCTTCTGGAGAGGAACGGTTCCGTTTTTTTGGATACCCAATGACGTTCGTGGGAGGTCTGGAGGTTGCCTCCGGTGATATTGATCACAACGGCATTCCGGAGATCTATCTTTTCCCGACATCCAAGGGCGGTCCCCAGGTGCGCATCTTTGGGAATCAGGGGGAGCTCATTGGCGGTTTTTTCTCTTTTAATCCCTTGAATCGTTTTGGCGGCTCGATCGCGATTTGGGAAATTGGGGTCAGGTCCGGAATCGGGAATTAA
>JACRJW010000011.1 GCA_016235605.1 Candidatus Uhrbacteria bacterium
AAAGCCGGTTTTTCTTCGCGGCGCAAACAGCTCCATCATAATCTTTCCACTCACCTGCATCTCCCATCAGAACAGATCAAAGCTTCACTCACGTCTTTGGGATTAGACCCCAAAATTCGTGCGCAAGAGCTTGAAGTCGATCAGTGGACGGCACTTACCCACATTTTACTTCCTGTGGAGACAAAAACGCCTAGGTAATCCCTGGGCGTTTTGCTATAATAATTTGGCAGATTATGGCCACACGCCGATTAGGAACCCGGCCACCTCGAGCCTTGAGCGCGGAGCAGAAATTCGCGTTCGTGCTTTTGATGTTTTTAGGTTTTGGCGGGTTCTTTTTTGGATTCAAATCGTTTGGCGCGAACCTCGCCCGTCCCATTCAAGAACAAATCGCCGCGCTCGCAACCGGACAACCGTATCTCACCTCTGATGAGCGCGACGCAAAGGCACTCGAAGAATCCAAATCCAAAGACACCGACGGGGACGGCTTGGTCGATTACGACGAGCTGTACGTCTACAAAACCTCGCCGTATGTCAGCGACTCAGACTCAGACGGCTTCGATGACAAGACAGAAGTGTTCTCTGGAAACAATCCCAACTGTCCAGAGGGGAAGGACTGCGGAAGTTTTGTGACGTCTTCGGAAGAAGTCGGAGCGACCGGCGCCAGCGTGTCAGCGCTCATTGAAGGTCTTGGGCAAGATCAACTTTTGGAAGCGGGCGCGGTGCAGTTCAACAGCGCACAGGACGTGCAAGCCTTTTTTAAGCAAGCGACCATCGAAGAGATTCGCTCGGCGCTTTTGGAAGCAGGAGTCTCTCAAGAAGAATTAGACGCAATTGATGACGCCAGCCTTGAGGATTTTTTTACCGGCGTGCTTGAAGACGCCGCCGCCTCAGGTGAACTTGATGCACTTGTTCAGACGACTTCTGAGTAGACCTATGACCCACACGTCCTCTACGACTAAACGGTTGCTTTCTACGGGACTTCTTGTTGTGTTTGTGTTTGGATTTGTAGGCTTTGGGATTTTTGTTGTTCGTGGAAATGTGCAAGCTCAAGATAATCCGGCTCAAACAACGGCCGAGGTGGGAGTGAAGGCTTCACGAGCTGCCTGTTTGAAAACAGGTGCGGCTCCAAGCACCTGTCCACAAGATGCGATCGGTGAAGTTTTGGATACGATTAGTAAGAAAATCGCCTCCCCGGCCTTTCGCGTGGCCATCATCCAGGCGCTCATGAACCTCTCTCGGTTCGTGCTTGATCGGCTTGCCTATGAAGCCGCGGTCGCCATTGCCTCAGGAGGCGCCGGTGAAGAATCACTTTTTAACCAGAAAACACCAGCCGATGCCTTTGCTCAGTTGGGACTGGAGGCCGCAGGCGAGGCGGTGGCTTCTCTTTCTGATTTAACTTCTGGAGCCCTTGGCGTTAAGTTTAATTTGTGTGATCCAAGCGTCAGCAACCCATTGCTTGGTTTGGCATTGTCCATCGGCATCAAACAAAAGTACCAACCCACAACCCCCAGATGTGACATTTTGAAAGTTGGCGCCGCTTGGGGTTCCTTTTTTTCAAACGCCTATCAAACCATTTCTGATCCAGACGCGCTCCAAGAAGCCGTCCTGAGCGAATTTGCGAAGTCCCTGAAGCCTGGAAAGAATGAACTGAGCGCCACCCTGCGCGTGAACATTGCCATTGACGGAAAAGTCCGGGAGCAAAAATTGTTGGAGCTCATGGGGATCACAAAATCGGATTATAAGCCCGTGAGTGATTTTCTCACCGGAAACATCAAGACACCCGCTGACACCCTCCAAAAAGATTTTGAAAGGCAAACGGCAGAAGCAGAAGCAGGCAAGAGCGCCGCACCCTCGATTGGCGAAATCGCGAGTGCGGGAGATTTGATCGGCGGCTTGGCCCTTTCAACGGCCTCGACATTCACCAACACGCTCCTCTCCACGCTGTTTAGCCGCATCTACACAGGACTGTTTGATACGTCGTTTGACGTAGATCCATTCGACGTTGAAGCAACGGCCGCTGGAGGAAAAGAGGCCGCCCAAGAACGGTTTGCGAGTATCGTCTCAACCGGTCCCATTGCCACGCAAGAATACAATGCGCTTTCCGAGTTCGTAGTGTGTCCTACCGAGAACGTAAGCAATCGCGGATTGTACAACTGTGTCCTGGACGTGAATTTTTTGGCGGCCGTGAGTCGAGGGTCCAGCGGAACCGCCGCTGCGCTCACGGTGCAGGAAGCGATCGACGAAGGCCTCTTGAATGGCGATTGGCCACTGATCAATTCGGAAGATCTCGCGTCCAACCAAGATACGTTTTGCTACACGTATGGCTATTGTTATGGGAACCTCGTGAAACTGCGAAAGGCGCGCGTCATCCCGATCGGGTGGGAGCTGGCGGCAGAGCGCAGCGACGTGGACAATCCCAGCACGCTCCAGGAAGTGATCGACGGATTTGACGACTGTACGGAAGATGGGACCATTGGGCCCTCAAGCTCAAGCGATGATTCCAACCGCTGGTGTCACTTGATCGATCCCAACTGGGTCTTGAAGTATCCAGACACGCAGTGTCGCGCCTCTGCCGCCGGTGAAATTCGCATCAGCAACTTGACCCCAGGACGCGCCAGTACCTGTGTGGATGCCCCAAGCTGTATCGGGGAAAATAACGATGGCGACTGCTCCGACGGTTACGGCTATTGCGTGCGGGAAGAAAACGTCTGGCGCTTCCGTGGCGATGAATGTCCCGAGGAGTACGCGACGTGTCTTTCGTTTGAAAATACGTTCACCGGAGACGACGCATCCTATCTTGTCAGCACCGTTGATTACAGTGTGTGTGACAGCGACAACGCCGGGTGTCGTTGGTATGCCACGCAGAAACACTACGAGGATGCGGGTACGGCCGATGACACCAGTGACGATTCCTATGAGTGGCTTCCAGATGGTGAAACGTTCACGACAGCAGATCACGACTCAGCCTGGAAGTATCAACTGAGCACAGGCGACTCTGAGTCACCGAGCGATTACACCTACACTTCCGACTCAGGAGTGACCTACACGAATACCTCCTACGCCTACAATGATCGCATCTACTTCACCAATGAAGTTGAGGAGTGTTCCGAGGACGACGTGGGTTGTACGCGGTTAAATGAATTTGATGCTGACCTTGTCTTCAACCAAATCCAGAACCCGAGTTTTGAAGATGACGAAGATGACGACTCGTTTCCAGACGATTGGATTGATGCTACGACCGGCACGACCACACAAACACTCGTCGAAGATGATGCAGAGTTTGGGAGTTTTAGTTTCGGCACCGACGCCAGCGTGATTGAGCAGTACGTTTCCCTTGCCCCCAACAATTTTTACACCCTGAGCTTTTACGCACGGACAGATGATAGCTCCGCATCTGGCTCGGTTTCCGTCTCTCTCTCAGACGAATTTGGCGCAACGGTTTCTGTGGCAGGGACATCGTATGGAGGAGATTGTACGCAAGGCGCGTCTTCCTATGTCGTGTCCCTCAGTTCACTCGATAGTGACTGGACGCAGTTTGATTGCACGTTTACCACTCCTGCGGACGTCTCCCAAGGCTTGCTTCAGGTCACGTCTGATGAAATTCTGTTTGATGCCTTCCAGCTGGAGCTTGGCGAAGACGTGAGCGATTTTACTGAGGATTACAACACCAGCGCCACAGAAGTCTATTACCAAGTCGCTCCAGATTATCTTGGTTGCACTGGCGATGAGACAGATCCTCCCGAGTGCGATGACTACCTGCAAGTCTGCAACGCCCAGGAAGTCGGCTGCAATCTTTACACACCAGAGGACGGCGATCCAGACGTGCCGGCGATTATCTCCGAACTGGACGCATGTCCTGAGGAATGCGTGGGCTACACCACCTACAAACAGGAAGCCACCGATTACGACTCGGAAGAATTTCCGCTGTACTTTATTGCTGACCGCGCGACGTCATGTTCATCGCAGTACGTTGGGTGTGACTCGTATACCAATCTCGATACCGTCGAGGCGGGCGGGGAAGGAACCGAGGATTATTCCTCCCTGCGCTATTGTCTGAGCGAGGACATCGCTGACGCCGCCGACGCGCACACAACTCCAGCCACCTTCTTCACCTGGGAAGGATCCGACAAGGCAGGCTATCAACTGCAGACCTGGGAGTTGCTTGAGTCAAGCATCGTGGCGGCCAGTGGATCCTTTACCTCCTCTTTGGTGAGCGAGACGTCACCGGGTCTTGCGCCGTGCACGCACGTGGCTATGTCTTCGGAAAACGAAGTGGCCTGTAGCGACACCTTGGCAAACATGCTATCGGACGTCTGGGATAACGCGGACTGTGATGAGCACGATGACATTTTTGAAAATCCAGACTGCCGTGAGTTTTTCGACACCTCCGGCAACATCCACTACCGCGAATATCCCGACACGATTTCGATTTCCAATGACTGCGCGCCGTATCGCAAAGACGAATCGACACAAACCGATTGTGAAGATTCCGGCGGTTATTGGACCGACCAAGGGTTCTGTCGGTACTACGTTTTGGCGGATGAAAGCACCTCGTGTCCGGCCGAGCAGAGCGGTTGCCGTGAATACACCGGCGGCACAGGACGCAATGCGACGACGATTTTGTCCGAGACGTTTGAAGACGGGACCTATGACGATTTCGTGATTTTCGGCAGTACCTCAACGCTCTCGATAAGCAACGAATCTGTCGCCACGGATGGCCACTCATTGTCTGTGACCAGTAGCAAGGGCTTGGCAGGGTTTGAGACGATCCAAATATATCTGGACGCGACGACCACGACCGAGACGTACGACGAAGACACCTCGACGACGTGTACGGACAACGGCGGAGTCGTGGGCGACGCGGGATGCGACGTAGACCACGACGTGGACGGCGATGGTTCTGCGGACGAGGAATGTACGGTTGAAGACGGTGAGGAATCCTGCGGCACGCTGACGTCAGATTTGGTGGGCGGCAAAACGTTTGTCGTCGACTTCTGGGCCAAAGGATCGGGAAACATGTACGTGACGTTGAATGAAGAAGGGGGATCAGGAGACACGCATGACCTGTCTGCTCCTTCAGCAACTATTTCTTCTGTCGCGGATTTGACGCCGGTCCAACTTACCGGTTCTTGGCAGCTCTACAGTTTAGGGCCGCTCGACACCAGCGGCTACGGCGACTTCGACGAAAACGCGGTCTTGCGCTTTGCGGTTGCTTCAGGCGTGTCAGCCTACGTCGATAACATTACCATCAAACAAGTTGAGGAAGACGTGACGCTCATCAAGGATTCTTGGGTTGTGCCCTCCACGTGCGATGCGACTTCCTCGGGCGTTGAGTCTGACCAATACTATCTTGGATGCGAAGCGTACACGGACCAAAACGGCGATGACGCGGATTTGTATCAGTTCAGCAGTTTGTGTTCCGAAGCTGTGGTCGGGTGCGAAGGGTTCTTTGACACAGGCAACTCTGATTCGAGTTACCAGCAAGTCAACAACGCACGGTGCATGTATTCTTCTGACACGGATTTTTCCGATGAACCAGAAGTCGTTGGCGAAAATACGACGTGTGAAATCGACGGCGTGGAATACTGTACGATCCCTTCCGGTTCGTCGTACTGTACGTTTGATTCAGAGTCCGTCCTTGAACAGCCGCTTCCCTATGAAGCCGTCAGCTCCACGGTCCATTATGCGGTCGTGTTTGGTCCCGAAACCGTGATCGTCCCAGGCGACACGCCAGTCTACTTGGTCGCCGACGACACCTACGAGTGTGATGAGGAAGCCATGGGATGCCAGGAAGTGGGACTGCCAACCTTCAACCAAGACCAGTCCGAAGCCGACAGCTTTGAGTCCGTGTACTACCTCAATCTTCCGGCCGACTACGATACGCTTCTGTGCAGCGATGAAGAACTGTTCTGTGAAGAATGGGATTCCACCCAAGACGGGAATTTCTATTTTAAGGATCCCTTGGACAAGACGTGTGAGTATCAAGCCTCTCTCACCATCGATAATCAACAGTACAGCGGATGGTTTAGGGCCGGCACAAGCGAACCGTGCGACTGGACGGACACAGACGGTAACGGAGAGTTCGATCCTGGCGTTGATGATTCGTATCTCGTGAACGGCGACACCTTTGGCGTGTGGGCGAACGGCGATGATGCGTATGACAACTGGATCGCCAGTTGTGATGATTCCTATGATTTGTGTACCGAGTTTGTGGATGTGGTGGACACAGGAGGCGGACTCAACACGGACGGACAGTCATATTACTTTACCAACGATGATCTGTTGAGCGAAGACACGCTCACCGATAACCAGCGTTGTGATGGGCAGGTGAGCCAGAAGTTTGGCTGTGCGCTGTTCAACAACACGACCGTTTCGGAAATGAGCTACAACGCCGGAGCCAGTTACGTGGCTTCCATCCACGCGGACATCTTCTTTGGCGAGCCACAGAACTCTCTGCAAGATCCCATTGACTGCGAGCTTGACGAAGGCGGGGAGTTTACGATTTCGTCCTCTGACGCCGATGCGATCGGACTTGATTCTGAGACGGTGGACTTGTGCGCCAGGCGTTGTGTGTACGATCTAGATAGCGACGACTCCATCGAGACAGGTTCCCAGCAGGCGATCAGCGGCACGGATTCGTACTTTGAACGTTCGTGTTTGATGGATGAAGATTGTCCCGTTCTCACGAGTGCGCTTGGGGAAGACGTGACCGGCACCTGTCAGAACGTCGACGATGTGGTGGGCAGTGGCTCGGACGCGTATGATCTTGGTGACGACACGAACGAAGTCTTGAAGGTCGACCGCGACCGCAGCTGTTCAGCGTGGCTTGCGTGTGAAAGCTCCAAGACGAGTTGGAATACGGATACTTCCACGTACGATACGATTTGTGATTCCATCAATTTGTGCGTGGAAGGGACCAACCAAGGCGACCAGAGCACGTGCACAAATTACGACGCGAGTGATCCGGAAATTTTGAGCGCCTTCCGGTATTCCTCGCGCGACGTGAACTGGTCTGGCGAGGAATGGTCAGGCAACGCCATTCCCAACCAGCTCCCGACCGACTTGTATAATCAGTTTAACGTGGAGCCGCAGACCGTGTGTGACGTGCCCCCCACGGCCTGTACACAGGATAGCGAATGTGAGGCGCGTTACGGTTCAACGAGCTCGTGCGAGGCAGAAATCTGTGTGCTTGAAAATGACTCCGGTCTTCCACTCTTGTGCAACACGTATGAAGATTGCGGCACCTCAGGCGGCACAAGCGGAACCTGTACAACCGATGCAGATTGCTCGGCGTATTCAGGTGTCTGTTCGGCTGGCTCCTGTTACTTCTCGTGTGAAAATAATTCCCAAACCGACTATCGCCTCGTGTACAACGCCGGACCTTGTGACTCGACCGAGTCAGGGGACGGCAACGGCGGGACGTGTTATGTGGGGACGTGCGAAGATTCCGGCAGCGCGTGCGGATCAAGCAGTGATTGCTCAACGGGTGAGGCCTGCGTGGTTGGGTACTGTCAGGTGACCAGTGAAACGACATGTAATCCTGATGACGCAACCTCCTGCTCGGGCGTGACTTCAGCCGATGGAACGTCAACGACCGTGTGTGATCCGATCCAGTTCGTCTGTGTCGATGTCCTCACAAGCGATGCGGACGCAACAGCCTGTACGGATAGTTCGGATTGCACGAGCTCGAGTGACTCGCAGTGCATTCCTTCATCGACTTCAACAACCGGATCGTGCTTTAACAACCGTTGCGTCTCCGATATCAAAGATGACAACGGCGACGGCTATGCGGATGCGCTTGCGGTGAGTGGCGGGGAAGTGACCAACGGCCGTCAGATGTCCTGCCGAGGCTACCCAGAAATCGACTCGCCCTATACGGCCGACGTGGTGGACACATGGAAGACGTTTACCGATCCCGCGATTGGCGCGTTCGACGACTCACCAGGCAGTGTGTCGTTTGGATCGCCGGCAGACGAACCTTCTGAATCCTATTCACTGCCTTATTCCTACATCGGCAGCTTCAACGACTCCACTGTGTGTGGATTGGATGCCAATGGAGACGCCGTTGACTGTGATTGTAACTACGACAAAGCTGAATACGGCGAAGGCACAGGGTATCGATACTACGAGGCAGGCACAGGCGCCGACTCTGCTGATGTTCCCGACGGTATTTGTTCAGGCGGACCCGTGGCCGGCATTCCTTGTACAGGCGATCTCGACTGTACCATCGGCAACCAAACAGGGACGTGTGCATCTTTGAGCGGCATCACCACGATGTACGGCTGGGATGGCTATTGCATTGAAAAAGATTCTTCTATCCAGACGCTTGGCTCCACCGACACGGAAGATGAGGCGTGTCTGAGCTGGCTCCCTGTGGACCAACTCGCCGGCTCCACCGACCTGTACGGCAAGTACACCTCGGCCGGCTATAGTCCGCAGGATACGTATTACTGCGCCGACGTTGCGCCGGCGTATAGCGTGTGGACGAGCAATATTGCATGCGCGGAAACAACAGACGGATTGTGTGATGCGGGAGGGAGAACGGATGAAACAGATTGGGGTGATTCTAAGAGCGATTGGGGTGATTATAAGACCGATGCTGTGACGGCCTCTGATCGTGTTCCCTACGACGGAAGTCTGACCTCCATCTTTTGTCCAAAAGGGTATTTTGCCATCATGACTGGTTGCGGTACATGGGATCAGTCTGCTTACTCTGCCATTGCTGGTTCCAGTGGAAGTGGATTTTACTGTTCAACTGGTGGTGATGAAGATTATCCGTATTTCTGTGTGCCGAAGTTTTCTTATAAGACAGAGGCAGATGGCAGTGCCGCAGAAGGAGATAAATGTCTCACACCCGATGAGGATGGCGGGGAAGAGGTTGTAGGGTTTGAATTCTCTGATACGTATAACACCGGTAGTTACAGTCACTGGTCGTCAGATTTAAATTTGCGTGTCTATGTCCTGACACCATCCAATTTTGCCACGGCGTGGAACTATTACGATGACTGTCGTGTGGCAGGGGTCATTGATTCAGTTGGAGAATACGCTTCCCCTTACGATACGTTTGATGAGCTTCCAGAATCCGAGTCAGTCCCATGTGGACTAGGGGACTGCGGCTTTTATTATGATCATCAAGAAGACAGCTCAGGGGAAGGTATCGAAGGAGTGAGTGATCTCACGCCTTGGCATATCACTGAGTATCCGGTGTGTTCGACCCTGGTTCAAGTTTCCTCGACACAACCGGATGAAGACGACTCTCCTTTCGAGACGTACAACGCCGCGTGGACGGATCGGCTGTGGGAAAGCTCAACGGCAGGATTCTCGATTGCTGATCCTGGTGGAGATGACGCCCACTTTGGTTACACCTATGAGACGTTGCTCTCTGCCTTTGGAGCCGCGCAAGATCCAGATGAGCGTCTGGCAGAGTTTACGTCCGAGGCAAATCCAGATCCATGGGCCCATGAGCCTGTCCTGTGTGATGAGACTAGGTTCACGTTTTCGACACCTCCTGCTGATCCAAGTGTTGCATGCGATTCTCCAGGACAGACCGTCAGTTCAACAACAGGAGGTGATGCGCGTTCCTATCTTGAAGTTGATTTCTCTTACGACACGTATTCCTTCGCACCGACGTTTACAGAGTATGACGCAAGCGATATCAACGATGCCATCTCGCGTCTCTCCCAACTCTTTGGCCGCATCTACGGCATGGTTCAGTTTGACGATGGGTATGACGGAGTAGCGGCTGCGGGTGTGGTTGATGGTGCGCTTACGGATGGGTTCCAGACAGGTGAGCCGTTTGGGTCGTGGGAGGCGTTGGATATGGATGCGATAGCCGATGCAGTGGCAGATACATCTTTAGAT
>JACRJW010000010.1 GCA_016235605.1 Candidatus Uhrbacteria bacterium
CAAACATTGACAAATAAATTACGTACGATAGTGTAGTGCATCCACGACAAAAATTCTATGCCACACCCAATGGAAGGACAGATTGGAGAGCACCACCGGATTCATTTTTACGAGAATGAAGGCCGTGGATCTGAATCAGAACGCGGAGAAGGAAAAATCTACGACACACGGCTCTCTCGTCTCACAAAGCAACTATCCGATTCCCTGGAACAGATTCCCGTTGAAAAGCGCGAGGTCTTCAAACAATTGATCGATGCGATTACGCGTTCCTCTCTGTCGTATATCGATTCGCGCATCGGACTTATCAACGCGAGCAAGTCGGGCAATAAAGATGCCATCATGGAGGCGGACCGCGCACGAAGAGTTTCCCACATCCGTCTTGTCGACTCCATCAGGATTGCCTGCAGAAACTTTGCGACAAACATCGAAGGTTGGACGATCGAGAAAGACGTCGCAGAGATCGTCGGAAGTGGAGACGACTCACGCATTCGTGACATGGTTGCCGAAGCCGCCATCGATTTCGTCTGGCAACTGCTCGATGAAGAGGATACCAAGAGCCGAAAAAAATAAATCGATGTTGAGAGTTGTTCCTGCCTGCAGAGCCTGTGGGCCGGATCGTCCTCTCAACATCGAGGTTCAAAAGATCATGCTTCAGATTCCTGTCGATCTGGCGCTCGACTTCGTGCGCCAGCTCATCGCCACGCAACTCGGTTCTCAACCAACCGGTCCGCCGATTACTCTTGCGGAGATCCGTGAGCGCACCGGCGCCAAAAAGACAACGTCGGATCTCGCTCTCAAGCGTGCTGTTCTACGGGTTGCATTTGAGCGCATCCGCGCTGCCTAGCTCACTCGCTCAAACTTCTGGGCGAGTTTTCTGTTTAGGCTGAATTTGTTACTCGCTCAATCTGAGCACCGACGCCTTTTAATTTTTCCTCCAAACGTTCGTAGCCGCGGTCGAGGTGGTGGATGCCGGTAAGGGTCGATGTGCCGTCGGCCACAAGCGCCGCGACCACAAAGGCAAGGCCCGCACGGATGTCAGGGACTTCCACTTCTGCGGCGTGGAGTTTGGTGGGACCCGTGATCACGGCTGAGTGTTTATAATTTTGTCCGCGGAAGCGGCACTTGATTTCACCCAAGCAGTTGCTGAACAGCGTGATGTCGGCTCCCATTTCTTTGAGGGCAGCGGTGTAGCCAAAGCGTTCTTCATAAACGGTCTCGTGCACGACACTCGTACCGTGGGCCTGCGTCAAACACACCACAAATGGCTGCTGCCAGTCGGTCATGAATCCTGGATGCGTGTCGGTTTCCAGTTCAATGCCTTTCAACGACTCTGCTCCACGAAACACAATGCCATCCATCTGCACTTCATAGCTCCCGCCAATTTTTCGCACGGCATTCAAAAATGTGATCATGTGCTCATGCTCAGCTCCCCGCACAAAAATTTCTCCGCAGG
The DNA here is from genome assembly GCA_016235605.1 of Candidatus Uhrbacteria bacterium. Lineage (GTDB taxonomy): Bacteria > Patescibacteriota > Patescibacteriia > UBA9934 > GWF2-40-263 > JACRJW01. Next base: position 1,454 of record JACRJW010000010.1, read on the forward strand.
TCCCCACCGCCATCGCACCATAGGAAGCCGCCTCGATGCGGTCGGGCATAATGTGGGCTGTCGTACCGTGTAATTTCTCCACACCGATCATCTCGATGGAGCGTCCAGAATTAATCTGAATGATCGCTCCCATGTTTTGCAACATCATGATAAGCGCCTTCACTTCAGGTTCGCCTGCGGCGTTTCGAATCACCGTGCGACCTTCAGCCAGGACGCCCGCGAGAATCGCGGTCTCGGTCGCCATCACTGACGGATAGGGAAATCTGATGAGCCCGCCCTTGAGTCTCTTGTTCACGGTCGCCCGATAGCCGTCTGGTGTTTCTTGAATGTTCGCACCCAGAGTCTGCAGGGCCTGGATATGAAAATTCACTGGCCGCGCGCCAATTTTGTCGCCACCAACCAGCGGCACAAACGCTTCGCCCGTGCGATGGAGCAATGGAGCGATCGCGAGCACGCTGATTCTGTTTTTGCGCGTGAGCTCAGCGACGTGGCTGGACGTGATCGTGGAAGTTTGGGTCTTGAGTGTGTGCTCGTCCTGCCACTGCGTCTGCGCCCCTACGGTTGTAATGATCTCATGCGTGATTTCCGTTTCCTGTTGGCGAGGAACATCCGACAAAACAACAGGCTCGTCGGTGAGGAGAGTCGCGATTATCATTTTGCTCGCCGCGTTTTTGGCACCTGAAACCGCCATCTCGCCCTTGAGTGGCGAACCGCCGGTGATCTTAAATACGTCAGACATACAGGAAGGGCGATGAGGTAGAATAGGTGGATGAGGTGGAAGAGGTATTTCAAAACTGAAAGATAGTTTAGTCTTCCATTGCTCATTATTCAAGCCTCTGCTACTCTTCCCCTTGCTTTTTTCCTACCCTCCTACACCTAACTACCTTTTCTATCTACCCACCTCACCGCCACCTATGTTCGTCACCATCATCACCGATTGCCGAGATGACAACGCTCGCGCTCGGCAAGAAACCCGCTACGCACATCTTTTCCCTGGAATGCATGTGAGCTTTATCGGCGCGACCTCGGACATTGAAGCGGCGGGGAATGTCATCGACGTGCTTGATGCAAGCGACGACGCGCCTGGCGTGATCGCGGTCAACTGCGCCCCTCGCCACGGCCGAGCGAAAAAATGGAAGAACGGCTCGCCGTTTGGGTATGCGTGGGTCGGCAACAAGCTCATTGTGGGAACCGTGGATGGATTTTGTTTTAGCTTACTCAAGCGTTTCAAGCTCATTGATGCGATTCAGGTGACGGACATTGGATCCGCGCTCACAGCCGGAGGTTTTTCTCTCTCCCACATCGACACGGCCGTGCACACTCAATTCCGTTCGCTCAATTATTTGCCACGCCTCGCCCGCATCGTTTGGGACAAAAAAGAAATCGCCTCTGAGAAACTTCTCGCTTCTGACATTCCTGATTTGCCGTCGCTGGTCTGGTGGACCGATTCTTTTGGGAACTGCAAGACGAGCGTGACATCGAATGAATGCGCATTCCAGACTGGAGAAAAAAAGCGTGTGACGTTTGCCGACACAACCTCGCTGGAAGTGCTGTGCGTTCCGCGCCTGGCGGATGTTCCCAATGGACAACCCGCCCTGATTGAAGGAAGCTCAGGACTGCGCGACCATCGATTCGTCGAGCTCGTCATCCAAGGCGCGAGCGCTGCAGAAAAATTCGGCCTGCGCAAAGGCGATCCGATTACCATCAGCTGACAGCCCTGTCATCCCGACCAGAGCCCCGAGTTCCTCGAGGGGGCGGAACGGAGGGATATCATCGCGCTCACTCCCTGAGCGCTTTTCTATTTGAGCAAGCTCTGCGGATCGAAGAATCCCACGACCACTTTTGCTCATATGAGCACTTCTGGTCGTCCACATAAAACGACGCACTCTTAATCCTCGGCCGTAGAACGTCCTACGGGCGAGACCATATAGATTCCCACGGGCAAGCCCGTGGTGCTTGTTGCGTTACAGGTCAAGCTTCGCTTGACCCGAATCCTGGTCTTGCTGGAACTTTACGTAACGGAGGATTCTTGCTTCGTCGATACCTACCGTTGACACAAAGTATCCAG
>JACRJW010000013.1 GCA_016235605.1 Candidatus Uhrbacteria bacterium
GATTCGGTGCGGTGCAATCCTTATAATCGCATGCAATGTGCAGCGAAAAGCAGCAGCCGGGATCGAAACCGGGGACAGAGGAAGAGAGGGTGTGCGTGAGGTCGATGATTTTCTCTTTACCCGGATTCATACGCTCATGATTGTATCATGTGCCGGATGAGTGGCCGAAAATTCCGGACATAATCCGGGCGCGGAGAGTGACACTGTGATACAATGCTTCCCCTATGCAAAAAATTGTTCCTCATCTCTGGTTCGACACAGAGGCGACGGAAGCGGCCGCGTTCTACACGTCCGTCTTTTCGAATTCGAAGGTCACGCATACGATCACCATCACCGGCACGCCGTCGGGGGATTGCGACATTGTGAATTTTGAGCTCAGAGGACAATCATTCATGGCTATCAGTGCAGGGCCATACTTCAAATTTAATCCGTCGGTATCGTTCATGGTCAATTTCGATCCGTCACGCGAAAAGGATGCCAAAGAGAACATCGATGCGGCGTGGGAGAAGTTGTCCGAGGGTGGCAAGGTGCTGATGCCGATTCAGGAATATCCGTTCAGCAAGCGCTACGGCTGGATCCAGGATAAGTACGGGCTCTCGTGGCAGCTGATCCTCACGAAGCCCGAAGGCGAGGAGAGACCCGAGATCGTGCCCTCGCTTCTGTTTGTCGGAGATAAATGCGGCAAGGCGGAGGAAGCGATCAACTTTTACCTCTCTGTGTTCAAAGATTCAAAGATGGGAGCCATCATGCGGTACGGCGCGGGGAAGGAGCCGGACAAGGAGGGAACCGTGATGTTTGCCGACTTCAGGCTGTTCGACCTGTGGATGGCCGCGATGGACAGCGCCCACGAGCACAAGTTTTCCTTCAACGAAGCCGTTTCATTCATCGTGCATTGCGACAACCAGGCGGAGATCGACGACTACTGGAAAAAACTTTCGGCTGTGCCGGAAAGCGAACAGTGCGGGTGGCTGAAGGACAAGTACGGTGTGTCGTGGCAAATCGTTCCCGCCGTCATGAACGAGATGATGGCAACCAAAGACAAAGCAGCGCTCCAACGCGTGACCGAGGCATTCCTCAGGATGAAGAAGTTTGACATTGCCAAACTGCAGAAAGCATACGAGGGAAAATAAAGATGAGGAAGGATCCAACCTGTGAATCGCCTATTCTTGTTTCATGAGCAGGTCGGTCAGTGTCATTTCGTAGAAATGCTTTTGATCCGCTATGGCCTTTTTCTCCAGAACCCAGTCGTCCCAATCACCGGGATGTGCGATGTTTTGCTCTTTCCCCAGGCTGAGCACGTCGCCGGAAAGCATCTGCAGTTCAAGCATGTCGATGCGGGTGTCCGGACGCGCAGCCAGCGCGCGGTTCGCGCGGAAAATGATCTGTTCTATAGGAAGCACCGTCGCAACGGCGTACATCCAGATGAAGGCGATCACGAGATAGCGCAGGATGTCGGTTTTTCCACGCTGAAAGAGTGCCGTGATGAGACGGATGAAGAGGAAGACAGAAAAGAGAACGGTGTAGGTTGCAAAAAACTTTTCATAACTGAAGCCGTAATAAAAGACGTACATCCCCATGCGTTTTGCCGCTGACAGGAGAAGCAGAAGAGAGGCAAACATGAACACGACGAGAATGTTCTGCACATGCTTTGACGTCCGGCGGTAATACAGCAGGAAGAGAAGCACATTGATGCCGCTTAGGAAGAACAGCTGCCAGAAGCCGCTCTTCACCAGCTGTTCCGTACTCAAAAATTCCTGCGGAAGTTCGTAGACCCATAATGAGGATATCTGCGTCGAAAGGAACAGCAGATAGAGCAGAAGGATGCCGCCAAGCACGATGCCTGAAACCACTGTGTCCATGTTTTTTGTTTCTCTATGCCCCGAAAACTCTTCCTCTTTCGTCCAGTGCAGAAGGCCGGCCAGAATCAGGACGGACAGAATGATGAAAACGATCGTTTTCATGATCGTTTCAATTTCGATCACATCGGCGATGATCCTGTAGAAATCATCCATCATTTTCTGGAATGTAGAGTCGGCGCCGCTGAGGAGCGGGATGAAGAGAATAAATGCTGCAGCGAGGAAAATGCCTACACCAAGTGCAATGCGCTTCGCGAGGTCGGACCGTTCTTTCCCGCCCGGCAGGACAGCCTGAACGATCATGGATACAGCTTTTTCCAGCTGCGTGACGAACCCCACTGCCCGCTCCGCAAGTCGCCTCACCCATAGCAGGTTCCAGACGAGTGCGTGATGCCTCGGCGTCGACGTAATAATCCAGCACAGGACAAACAGGACCGGCATCACGATCATGTTGACGCTCTTTATGTAGGGATTTTCGTACAGTGCATAACTGAGAGCGATAAGGAGGAGCGGGATGAACCACACCAGCTCCTGTTTCGTGATGCGCCTTCTTTCATGCGAATACATGTACAGCGCCGTGATGCATGCCATAAAAAATGTGACGTTCCACCCGAGTGCGTGAATTTCTTTACTCCAGATTCCCCACAGGGTTAACACGGCATACAGGGAAATGAGAAGCGCTCCGTATACGGTGGCATGTTTTGTGAGGTGTGTTGGCATGGAGAAGAAGGATACCGGAAGTAGTGCATCTTTCCAGTTATTCATACAGTGTTTCTTCATGTGCCTGGCCGCGCCACGTGACCGCTCTGCGGTTTTACGTGGTGCGCCCGGCAGGAATTGAACCCACGACCTCTTGGTTCGAAGCCAAGCGCTCTATCCAACTGAGCTACGGGCGCACACTTCATATATTATAGCTTATATGGCGACGGAAGACCCCGACGAAGAAGACGAGGAAATCGACCCTCATGATCTGCGCGTGAAGGATCTGATTGCCCAGATGCTCAGCTGGCCTCCCTCCGAGGCTGACCGGCTGGAGGATGTGTGGAAGATTTATTGCAGACTCCTTGCGGAAACAGCTGCGGGAACTGAAATCGATGGCATGCTTCTGATCCAGCAAAGCATGGAGGAAGCGGATCTGAAGTACAACCGGTTTTTGGCAGACACTGCATCCAAGCCCGAGCAAGATTCCTAAGAAACAGGAATCCTGTCACTACTTGAGTTGGATGATAGAGGAAGATGTGGCAAGATAGCGCGGCATTCCGCATTTCGCGTTGGGGAGTAGCCAAGCGGTAAGGCAACGGGCTCTGAACCCGTCACGCGGGGGTTCGAATCCCTCCTCCCCAGCCAATCATTTTCATTTGGAGACAGCATGCAGTAAAGCTAGAGTTCCGTTATGGAAACGCGCAACGAAGTCGCTTTCATAACTGGCGGTACGAACGGAGTCGGAAGAGCAGTTGCTGTGGAATTCGCGAAAAAAGGATTCAACGTTGCGGTGGGATATTCCAACAATGACAAGGCTTCCGTGGACACTGTTGGTGTTCTCAATGAGATTCATCCGGCGGGTGTGCATACCGCGATCAAGGCTGATATCACGACGGACGACGGGAGAGAGACTATCCGACAGGCTTTGGAGCGAGGTACGCAGCACACACAACTCTCGCATGCAGTTCTGGCTGCAAGTGGCGGATTGGAGCAAGGAAAAGATCACGCAACGTATCCGCATCTGATCAACGTGGATGCTCAGGTGAACATGGTACGCATGCTGGCTCCGAAGCTCATGCAAGCATCCTCGACGCTTACTTTTGTCGAAAGTCATCAAGCGTATTACCTCGGCAAAACGAAACAAAGTCCGAATGGCGACCAAAAGGCAATTGCTCCATGGGATGCAATCAATTCTCTCTATAGACCGATTGCAGAATCCAAGCATGAAGGCATGCTCCAGATTCTCGCTATGCAAGGCGATTTTTCGTCGCGTCTTCTCATCGCTTCTACAGATATCATCCCCGATACACGAGTCATGAAACTCGCCGCTATGGACCTCAAAAGGAAAAACCGGGCTCAATTCGACAGCGTAGATGCTGCTCTCGCACATATTCTTACAACGAGGAGGGCAGAGCTCGATGAGCTGGGTTTAGACTCGACACTTTTTACAACAACCGAGTTCGCCGCAGCTATCGTCGCAAAAGCAACTGAACCTTCATGGAACAAATTTGCCAAAGTTCTCCTTCCGGATCACCTGAAGGAAATGGCAGGAGAGGCGGAGTAAGCTCGAATATTGACGCAAGAAATGACGGATGACATACTCATTTACTATGGCTGAAACGGCATCATCGTTCGACATGACGCCTGTCGTCGACACGACGAAGGTCACTGCACGGCGCAAAGCGGACATTGTTCACTACCTGACTCAGGAATCGGACAATGGCCAGAACGATGCGCGACTGATTGAATTGCTTTCAGCATTGAAACTGCACCGCTCCGTGTTCATACAGTGGCTTGGTCGTCTGGCTGCCCTGGAACATGCAGCCAGTATCGAAGCGGCTGCTCCGACTGAATCGGGAAAATCTTCCGGAGCGTCCTCAGCGAATGGAAGTGCTGCTTCCGGAAGGAATCACGGGGATGCTGCTACAGGCCCGTCACCGGAAGCTCCTGCCCGTAGAGCAGTGATAATCGACGATGATTTCGAACAAAAGACTCTCGCTGAACTTGGGGATCATCAGGGAACCTTAGAAGGTATTCCGCGCTCCGTGTTTATGGAAATGAGGCAGCGCGCGAGTTATCAAGAATTCGGCCTGATTCTTGTCGAAGGCAAGGCGAAGGATGTATTGCGGGATGACCAACCTCAGAAACTCGCTGTGCTCTGCGCTATCTGGCGTGAGTTCGGATATGGCAAAGATAAGGTAGCAAATCACTTTGGCTTGTCCGACCACCTTGTAGAACGAACCGTGGAAGAAAATCCGATTCCCTTATCTGCTGAGGAACAACTTGCATTGGAAGTGATCGATCGCCTCTTGTCAGAACCCCGAAGAGAATTTTCGGGTTTGCATCTGCGCGCAGCAGTTGCAGGCATACGCCTTGCGCGCAAGGCGAGGAACGGGACGCTGAAATCATTCAAAGCACGGCACGGTCTTGCGAACATCAACGGCAAACCATTCGCTGCCTACACAACACGACAACTTGCGCCGTGGGCATTCGGAGAAATGTCCATCGCGATCTGAATGGACTATCCGGAGCATCCGCTTTTGCATGACGGCGCTATTCGCTCCGCACATTCAATGCCAATGCCGGAATTGACAATTATACTTCACCATGAGGATAATGCGTAGTTTCCTGCTCTGTCCTCCTTTTTCATGTCCGGTACTTCCACACTCATCGGCGGATCGCGAACAGTCTCTGCGGCAGAGATGATTGTGACCCGCGCGACGAAAGAACAGTGCGAACGCTGGCTGGGCATGTTGCAATTTGTCAGACCAGGCGCTGCCAACGACAAACTTCTTACACAATACTTTTTTGCCGTCTTTTCGCGCCAGCCTGAGAGTCTGTATGACTTTCTGCAGTTTTTCCGGACACATCTTTCCGCACACGCATCATCCGCGGATGTCCGGCCGCTCGCGGAGAAGTATCTGAAAGTCCTGTCCCCGCTCTGCGAACGCTTCGGTGTCTTCGAGGAGAAGATGAATGCAGATGACCTCTGCTTCTCCATCATGCAGCCGCAGGAGCACGCACACGTCACAAAAGTGCTGCAGGACTATCAGCGTTCCTCCGCTGATTTCATCAGGCGCGTCACGACGGTTCTCAGCGACCTGATGAAGAAAAGCAACATCCGGTGCACGGTGCACGGACGGTACAAACACGTGTACAGCGTCTGGATGAAGCTCCGGAAGAAAAGACTGGAAACAGCCGACGCCCCGCTGAAGCTGTACGACATTTTTGCCTTCCGCATCATTCTGGAAGATGACGTCCGTCAGGAGTGTTTTGAATGCATGAACATTCTCCATGACACATTCTTCCCTCTGGCACAGCGCTTCAAGGACTACATCAACATTCCGAAGATCAACGGCTACCAGAGCATCCACACCTGTCTGACGAAGGTAGTGGACGGACTGGATCTGCCCATCGAATTGCAGATCCGCACCCGCTCGATGGATGATTTCGCCGAGAAGGGACTTGCCTCCCACTGGCTCTACACGATCGGCGAAAAGCACAACGCGATGACGCGGACGGAGAAGCGCCTGGTGGCGCACTTTGCCCATCTCTCAGAGGAAATTCAGAGCCACAGCGTCGTCTACTGCTGCTCGGTCGGTGGAGATCTGTTTTGCCTGCCCGGCGGTTCTACCCTGCGCGACTTCGCGTATGCTGTGCATACACGCCTCGGTCAGGAAGCCTCGGAGGCACTGGTGAACGGGCAGAAACGCTCTCTCGATGAAGAAATACAGGAAGGCGACCGCATCGAAATTATCCGGCACTCCCCCACCAAAAAACCATGACAATCGTGAAGAGCAAACCGCTGGCGCGCAAACGGACTCCTGCCATCAGGAGGCCGACGGACAAGAAAAATGTGCCCAATCCGAACACGCTCTACAAGAAACTCGTCGAACACATGAACGAAATCGTGTGGATGGTGGATGACAAGCAGTACACGATGTACGTGAATCCGAAGTTCTGTGAAATCACGGGGTACACGCTGGAGGAAATTCTCGGAAAATATTCCTACACATTTCTCGATCCCGGGAGTGTCGAATCGGTCGGAGAAGTCGAGAAGCTCCGCAAAGAGGGCGTCAGTTCCAGCTACGAAACGAATATCGTGACCCGCAGCGGCGAGCGGATCCCGGTCCTTGTCAGCGGCACACCGATTGCCAACGGCTGGACGATGGGAATCATGACGGATCTGCGGATGATGAAGCAGCAGGAATCGATCTACAGGAAACTGGTGGAGAACATGAATGAGGCGGTCTGGATGTTTGATACTCACCAGCGGACAATCTACGTGAATCCGCGCTTCTGCGAAATCATGGGGTACACGGAAAAAGAAATGCTCGGCCATGACTGCCTGGATTTCGTCGATGACGAAAGTAAGAAGATTATTCAGAAGGAAGATGCAAAGCGCGTGAAGGGCATCAGCTCGAGTTACGAAGCAACGCTCGTCAGTAAAAATGGACTCTTCATTCCGGTACTGATCAGCGGCACGCCGTTGCCGGACGGCGGCACTATCGGCATCATGACGGATCTCCGCGAACTGAAGCGGAAAGCGGAGAAAGAGCGTGTGCTGAGCGGTGCGGTCTCCTACGCCACCGACGGCATCATCATCGCCGATCATATGGGCAATGTGGAGTCGTGGAACAAAGGTGCAAAGATCATCTTCGGCTACACCGAGGAGGAAATGATGAAGAAGGACCTGCATAATATTTTTTCCAAGGAAGACATCGAGTCGATGCTGAAGAACACGAAAGTCCGCTACAACTTTGAGCTCCGTGCAATGCACAAGAACAGACAGGAAATTATCATCAGCGCTACGGTGAGTGCGCTGATGCGGGAGGAGAGACACGGTGGTTCATTCTTCCTCCTCATTGCGCGCGACATCACCGCGCAGCGGAAGTTCGAAGAAGAATTGGTCGTCAAGTATCACAAAATGCGCGATGCCTACAACCAGTTCGGCATTGTCCGCCGGCAGATGGATTACATCTTCGACCTCGCCGACATCTGCTGTCAGTCCAGAGATCTGACGCACATCACCGATTTCATCGTCAATTCGGTCACCATGCTCACGCGCGTCGATGCCTGCATTCTGCGTCTCTATGATGAGAAGAAAGATACGCTGGAGCTTGCATCCTGCTTCGGCGTGACCGATGAGTGGCGCAGTATGTCCAGCCTCCCACTCAAAGGAAGTATTGTCGAACGGGCATTTTTGCAGGGTGCGCCGGTCAAGATCGTCGACATCATGCGCGAGCCGCGCTACCCGACCCCGCACCTCGCACGGAAACACAACTTCAGCTCGTTGTTTTCAATCCCGCTGACATTCCAGGGGAAACTCATCGGCAGTCTGGGGCTCTACGTGTGTCCCGACAAAAAACTGGAACTCTTTGAAAACGAATTCATTGAGGACTACGCCAAAATCATCGGGATCATTCTCTCGCGCGCGCAGAAAGACGCGGGAGATCCTGTCCTGCCGGTCCTGAAAGAATGACCGGTCAGCGTTTCCCGACGATCATGTGAATGGAAATGGCCAGCATGATGAAGCCGAAGACGCGCTGGAGCCAGAAGGGCGACAGCGTGGTGGCGATGCGCACGCCGATGATAAACCGCTTGCTGTGCTTCGATAATTTTGTAACCATGCATCGGTATGGCAACTGCAACCGTCACGGCATTCAAATTTCCGACATCAAAAGATGAGCTGGAAAGGATGATTGATGAAAGCGGGGATGATAAGACCCCCGAATTCTTTGTACTGCTTGTGATCGAGGAGCTGGTGGACAAGGTGTCGGTGGATATTAAGAATATCCCACTCACGCTTTCTGTACAGAATCTCGTGGATGTCTGGTTACAGAACGCTACCCCCGAAGAAGTGGTGCACATGGATCGGTCTCAACTCGCCGAAACATTACTAAAACTCCCCAGAGCCTACGTCGAAATGATCCAGGAATATGTAACAGGCAGACTCGCACTCACTTTTTTGCGTGTTTTACACGGAAAGGATGCTCCCATGCCCGATGCGATCAATATCAGGTTGCCCAATGTCCCGATTCACGAAGATGATTCCGAGTCCGATTTGTAATTGAGCAGTTCTTCATAAACACAAACGTTCATCACCGCTTCCCGACGATCATGTGAATGGAAATGGCCAGCATGATGACGCCGAAGACGCGCTGAAGCCAGAAAGGGGACATGACCGTGGCGAGACGCGCGCCGATGAGACCGCCGATGAAGAATCCGACTGCGAGCAGAGCCGCGGTGCGGACATCGATGAAGCCTTGCTGCCAGTACGTCCACGCCGCGAGGAAACCGATGGGCGGCAGGAGCATTGCGACGCTCGTTCCCTGCGCCGTGTGCTGGCTGAAGCCGAAGAAAAAAATGAGGATCGGGACGATGATCACACCGCCGCCGATGCCGACGACTCCGCTCAGGATGCCCGTCATCAAGCCGACGGCAATGAGTGCGAATGGTATTAGGATCATTCTATAGAAAAAAACAGGCTCTTCAAGCGATGCCGGAATGCACAGACCCGCATGTCCTGTCCAACGCACATCCGATAGAATCCCGCCATGTCCCGCCTTGCACACCTGAAGAAAGAAATTCTCGCAAAAGGTTCTCCCGCAAAAGCAAAAGCATCTGCGCGGTTTTTTAAGACGGGGAAGGGGCAGTACGGAGAAGGCGATGTGTTTGTTGGTCTCACGGTTCCGGAACTACGGACCATTACGAAGAACTATCGTGATGCACCGCTCAGAGAACTGACGCTTCTGCTTCGCTGCCGCGAACACGAATTCCGTCTGGCTGCGCTGATTATTCTCGCGGAGCAATTCGAGAGGGCTGCGGAGGCTGAACAGAAAAAAATCTATGAGATGTATCTCGCAAATACAAAATGGATCAATAACTGGGATCTGGTCGACTCAAGTGCGCCGAATATTGTCGGAGCGTATCTGCACACCCGCGCGAAGACCCCCCTCTTCACACTCGCGAAATCACCGTCACTCTGGGAACGCCGCATCGCAATGGTCGCGACGTACGCGTTCATCCAAAAAGGCGAAGCGGAGACGGCGCTGCGGGTCGCGGAGATCCTGATCCATGACACGCACGATCTGATGCACAAAGCGGTCGGGTGGATGCTGCGGGAAGTTGGGAAAAAGTCTTCCCTGAAGGCTGAACTCCAATTTCTGGATACACATGCGGCGACCATGCCCCGCACGGCGCTGCGCTACGCGATCGAGCGGCTTTCCCCCGCGCAGCGCGCGATGTACATGAAGAAAGCTCTCATAAGGGAATAAGCCTTCCTAACCGGCATTCTGCTATACATTCGCAGGCCCTTGTATTTGCATAATTAATAAAATATGTTATTATATACATATGTGTTGCTATTGGCAGATTCATGGACAAGTGCGCAGACACCGGAAACTGGCCTCTTAGACCCTTGATTTTTCTGCGCGATTCCTTTATACGACGACGCGATGATGCAACGTTACAACACGAACGGCAATGAAGGAGAACGGATGGAGAGCCTCGCCCGCGAGGGCAAGATAAGCCGGAGAACCATGTTAACACTTACGGCGATGGTTGCCGCCGGCGCCATCACGATTGGGGAACTGATGCGGCACGGAGTCTTTGACGCGCATCACGACGACCCCGAACATGCCCGCCATGCGGCGCTGGAGGCACTACTTGGCAGACATTTTAGAGAGCAACAGCCGCAGTACACTGCGATCGCCGAACAGGGGTTGCAGGGCTACTTTGATGCGCTGGGCCCTGAGGGACGCAATCTGTTCTGGGAACGTCAGACGCTGGAGAATCATGAAGCGAAAGAATGCGCACTCTGCTCCGACGAAGGCAATGAACAGGCGCTCGACGCCGAGGGCAGACCGATGCACCTCGTCCGGCTGCCCGGCTCCGGCGTGCCGCTGGATCTGCGCGGCCTGAGTCCCTTCAGTAATGAGATTCTGACGGAGGTCGCCACTCATATGAACGAACTCGGAATCGATGTCTTCACGGGTCATGACTTCTGCGGCGCCATGAAGGCCGTGCTGCGGCAGTGGCTCGGAGGTCCTGACAGGGAAGGCGCGCGGCGGTGGCTGCAGGAACAGGGAAGAGGAAATGAGGACGCAGACAGCCTCACGTGGCCGACCATCGATACGTTCGCACGCATCTTTGCGATTGCGGTGACAAACAGGATGCGCCAGCTGGCGCCGCATCGCGCACAGGAAATTTCCAGCCGGCAGATCCGTGCGCACGAACTGCACCGGCCGACGGATGAAGGGGGAATCGGCGGCCACATTACACAGATGCTCCAGATCGACGGGAGGAACAGACACGCGCCGCATGCGGACCTGCGGCATCGCATGATGCCCCCGACGCTTGTAATCAGCGCAAAGAACGAGCAACGCAACACGGTGATCAGCGGCGCAAAACTCCTGTTTGAACAC
>JACRJW010000016.1 GCA_016235605.1 Candidatus Uhrbacteria bacterium
AGTCGGAGAAACAGCTTCAGCATAATCTAGAAGGATTATAACATGGAGTGAGAGGTGGATGAGGTAGAAAAGGTGGAAGAGGTGGATAAATAAAAAACCGGACAGTTGCGTCCTGTCCGGTGTAGGCGTTAGCCTCCCATGTGGTCCTCCTGGTAGAGATCACAATTCGCTGTTGTCGGTGTATCCGTTGCCGATGCCCTCAAGTCCGCTGCTCGGATCCCAGGACACATAGATGAGCCACTCTTCCCAGCTGGTGTCGTTGTCCATCAGCTCGCACAGATCGGATCCCGCGGCGCAGAAGTCCGCGCCCTGCCACCAGTACCAGTTGTTCATGGTGGAATCAGGATCTTCGCCGTCGGTGCCCTCAGAGTTGATGAGGCTCATCTGCACTTCACAGTCGTAGGCGAACGCCGAGAAGTCGATCTCGTAGTAGCCATCGCCGTTGGTATACATGAGGTCACCACTGCTGAGCGTGCCGTTGTAGCAACCGCCGTTGCCGTAGACGTAGGCCGCCTCGCCATCGATGCGGCCCGTGAGCCAGAGGTCGTCGGCCATGAGCAGCGTCTCGTCGATGCCATCGCCGTCGCCGTCCACGATGCAGGCGTCTTCCCCATCGCAGTCGGTCTCGGTCACGGTCTCAACGTCTTCGCCTTCATCATCGGCTTCCTCTGCGTCTTCCTCATCAGGTGGGTCGGACGCGTCCGTATCCTCGTCGGATACGTCGGCTTCTTCGTCGGATGAGTCGGATGGGTCAGATGAGTCGGATTCGTCGTCATCGTCGGAATCAGACGATCCTCCCGTACTGCCGCCGTCCGTGAGGTCCAGTCCGCCGCCACAGGTCGTGACCGCGTCCTCGTCCAAGCACCACTTGTCTGCCGAACAACTCCCGACCGTCGCAAGCTCACCCACGACACCGTCTGAAACCGTGATGATCGTGCGGTTCAGGAGCCCCATCTGGAGATAGGTATCCCAGCTCACGATCGGCAGAGCCGTGCCCTGCACGATCGCCCAGACGTCCGAGGCGTCCTCTTCCTTCACGAGCGTGCCGTCGCGCAACCCCACGTAGGAGTCACTCGGCAGCCAGTTGGCCATGTAGGAACTCGTGTCATCGTAGGTGTCCGGATAGTTGCCTTGCCCGTAGTCGAGTCCCCAGGACTCCATCACGGCTTCCCAGCCGGTTCCGCGCACGCGTGCGCGATAGCGGTCGGAATCGGAACTCGTGCCCACGATGAGCCAGAGTTGTTCCTCGGTATCGAACGCCGCGTCCACGAAGCCTTCACTCATGATGTCCGCGCCCTCGCCCAGACACTCGAGCTCTTCGTCGGAGATGAGCACGACCTCGTTGAAGTCCCAATTGCGACTCCAGAAGACGTCCTCGTTCTCGATCCAGCGCGCCGCGCTGTCTTCAAGCACGTACACGCGGGCGTTGTCGCCCGTCTTCACGAGCGTGCCGTCCGGGTGCCACAGCGGCACCTTCAGCTGGCTCTCGTAGAAGTCGCCGTCGTAGGCGTCGCCTTCGCTTGCGATCCCGCAGACGAAGTCTTCCGAATCGATCACCATGGCTTGTCCACGATCGCTCGCATTGGCTGCCCAGTACTGTGTCGGGATCGAGACTCCGTTGCCCGCGTCCTCTCTGGCATCACCTTGATGAAGCCCGATGTGGATGTGGTCGCCGGTGGAGATGCCCGTGTTGCCCTCGTATCCCAGGAGCTGACCTACGGCAATCTCGTCCCCATCGCTGACGAAAATCTTCTTGAAGTGCCCGAGCACCACATAGGTTCCGTTCCCCAGATCGATGTTCACGTGGATGCCGAAGCCAGAGGTGGCATCGAGGTGAACGTAGGCCGTGCCCGAGATGGGCGCGTAGACTTCCTCATCGGAATAGTTGTCCGTATCGAAGTCGAGGTCGTACTCGGTTGCGGTCGACGAGTGACTGTGGGAACCGTGAGCTCCTTGCGTGCACATGGTCTCGTGGTCCAATTCCAGAGGGAGATTCAGCGCTCCCTCACCGCCTCCCTGATCGGAGGAAGTCGGATCTCCGCCGTGAGAGACATCGAAGGGTTCACAGCCCGACATGAGGACGAGCGTCAGAGCACCCACAATGGCCGTGCTCAGAAACAAGTAACTCGGCAAACGCTGGAAAAACATGACAACACTCTTGCACCTTGAACGAACGTGACTGGGGCTTGGATGAACCGACATGGATCAACTTCCCCGGGCGGCACACAAGGCCTCATGCACCGACCCATGGACGTCGACCACACAGAGCCAGCTGAGCTGGCCAAATATCCAGAATCACATTCCCGAGTCTCTTGTCCTCCCCACCAACAGACTCATCAAGCTTGAGAATATTCTCTGGCTCCGCATCGTCGCCGTTTGGAACTCTCTTGACGTGTCTCTTGCCTGTTCCTTGCTTGCGATCGAAGCAGATGTGCGAGCGATCTACATTCATCAAATCAAAAAACCGCTTTAGGGTCAAGCAGTTTTTCGCTAAATTAAGAGACTTTTTTGTTTACGGATCACGACAGACAACTCATCGTGGACAGGAAGCGTTGCTCAATCATGGACTTTTTTCTGTTCACTGTTTCTTTTCAACGACTTTGTGAATAACCTCTTTTCCCATCCACGGTCGCAGTACTTCTGGGACGACAACTGATCCGTCTGCTTGCTGATAATTCTCGAGGATGGCAATGATCGTGCGCCCCATCGCAAAGGCTGTCCCGTTCAGGGCGTGGGCCAACACGTTTTTTTTCCCAACCTTCACGCGTGTGTTCAGACGCCGCGTCTGGAAGTCGGTCGTGTTGGAGGTGGAATGCGTCTCACGATACGTCTTCTGGGAAGGCATCCATGTTTCAATGTCGTAGGTACGAGCAGAAGGCGCGCCGGTGTCCAGAGCGCACAACTTCATCACCCGATGTGGCAAACCCAAGCCTTGCATGAGGCGTTCTTGGATGGAAAGGAGAAACTCATGCTCTGCGTCAGACACCTCAGGCGTCGTAAAGCTGAACATCTCGACTTTATCAAACTGGTGCACGCGCAAAATGCCGCGCGTGTCTTTTCCATACGTTCCAGCTTCACGGCGATAGCAAGGCGAGAAACCCACGTAGCGCAACGGGAGTGATTCCGCATCTAAAATCTCGTCCATATGCATGGGGCCAATCGCCTGTTCGGAGGTGCCAACCAAAACCATCTCGTCATGTTTCAGATGATAAATTTCTTCTTCGCCACCGTGCTCAAGATAGCCCATCGCGCTCATGGCCTTGGTTGAGATGATATGCGGTGGAAGCACGGGTGTGAAACCGGCCTTCATGGTTTGTTGCAGCGCGTACTGGAGCAGAGCCATCTCAAGCAGGACACCGTCACCTTTGAGGTACACAAAACGGGCGCCGGAAACTTTTGCGGCACGATCCATATCGATGATCCCAAGCTGTGTGCCCAGATCGAGATGGTCTTTTGGCTCAAATGAAAAGGCTGTGGGTTTGCCAAACGTGCGCATGAGCTGATTGGCAGTTTCATCACGTCCAATCGGGACATCTTCGCGCAAAAGGTTGGGATAGCGGCGCAGTTCGCGCTCAAGATCGACCTCGACCTGCGCGAGAGTGGCTTCGAGTTCTTTGGTCGCGTCCTTGAGTGACTTCCCTTCCTCCACAAGCGCCTTTCGTTCGTCTGCGGCGGCTTTGGGAATCAACTGCGCCACTTCATTGGAACGCGTGCGGCTGCGCTGAACGCCCTCCAGAGTGGACAGGCGTCTTTTTTGCAAGCCTTGTGCGACCGTGACGTCGATGTCTTTCCCGCGGTTTTTATTGTTTTCCGCCACGCGCTCAGGCTCCTCCACAAGTAATTTGATATCGATCATACCAGCCTATCATGCCTGATAGATAAGAAAATGTTAAATCTACGGGAGTCTAGCTTCCGTGGTGCGGGAGTCTAGCTTCCGTATTTACTCGGGTTATGCACACCCATTTCTTGACCAATACAAGAAAATTTGATGTGATGAATACATAAAATCCCCCACCATTAAACTACCCGGTGTGGGGATTTATGCGTTTATTTGATTTCAGTGTAGGTGAATATTATCACGTCTATAACCGAGGAGTTGATAAAAGAACGATCTTTCATTCTCAACCAGACTACCAAAGATTTCTGGATGGCATGTGGATTTTTAATGACACCGAGACGCGTGATGAACTCTCGTTCTATCTTAGAAAACAACATGGATGGTATGGCAGTCCCTGTGCGGAGGTATCAGCCTTTAGTTTAATGCCAAATCACTTCCATCTCCTGATCGAAGAAACAGAAAAAGGTGGTATTTCGAATTTCATGCAACGATTAGGTACTGGATACACACACTACTTTAATCGAAAACAAGAAAGATCTGGACGGCTGTTTGAAAGCGTCTTCAAGGCCAAACATATTGACTCAGAAGCCTATCTCGAGCACATCACCCGTTACATCCACCTTAACTCTTTGGATCTTTGCGGCATTGATTGGAAACACGGCTCTTTGGATCCAACCAAAACACGTGAGGCACTGAGAGACTACCGTTGGTCAAGTTTCCCCTTCTATCTTGCACAGAAAGACACAAATTTTTTGAATCTAAAGCTACTCAACGGTCTCTTCTCCTCACCAGAGGAACACATCAACTACCTCCTTTCTTACCAACCTGACAACAACTTAGATGACGAAAACGCTTGATCTACGGAAGTCTAGCTTCCGTAATCGGTGGATAAATGAAAAGACGAGAGGTGGACTCTCGTCAGGAGCGTTATTTGAGACCGGTGCACTTCTGCAAACGCTCCGTACAGGTGACCGTCGTGGTTCCTGGAGCCAGGATGAGCGTACCGGTCTGTGGCGCGCCGTCGCGGCCTTCCATCTGGACGCTGGCCTTGTACGTACCAACGGGGAGCGTGACGGCGGTGTTCGCAGGCGACACCGTGAACGTTCCGCCCTCACCGATGAAGACAATCGTCGCGACCGTCTCTTCCTTGAGGATAAGCTGCACCTGCGCTTTCTCGGCCGCAGGAGTCACCTCGGAATGCACCGAGGGTTCGATAGCCTTCACAACCTTCTTCTGGGTCTTGACCTCTGGCGCGACGATAGCCGCGGGAGTCGATACAGGCGCAACCGTCGGGGGCGCACTGTGCACCGGAACCGTCTCTCCCGGCGGAGGCTGGACCTCCACAGAGGGTTGGACATCGACAACCGAAGGTGTCGGCTTACCCATGTCCACCACATTCCAGATGATCACGCCCACGATCGCAAGGACCGTCAACAGGACACCGAGTCCCGTGAAGAACTTGCGCTTGGCAGACGCACGCGTGAGGGCAACCTCGCGCCCGAATTGCGTGGAGCTCACGGGCGTTTCATCGTGGAACGTCCCACCTGGGACATCCCAATGTTGTTCCCCTTGTCCACCTGCACCTGAGGAAGTCGTCATCGGAGGAACGCCCGTCCGCCGCAACTCTTCTTGTGCATGGCTTGAAAGACCACTCGAGAGAGCCGGAGAAGAACCTCCTGCTCCAGGACGTGGCGCGTCGTCGCTTGCAAACGCAGCGTCCGCACCTGCAGACGGTGCTTGCCGCCGCGAAAGGACAGCGGGCGCAGACCCAAGAGAGGGCATGTCCTGAGGATTTTCTGGCAATGTGTCGATGAGGGCCTGGAGCACCGCCATCATGGCTTGGGCGCTTGGGTAACGCGCCTCGCGATCCTCAGCCGTTGAGGTCCGGATGACTTCCTCAAGCTCGGGGAGCATCCCGACCATCATATCTGGATGGCGGCCAAGGGTCATGTGAAAAGAACTTCTCCACATCTCTTCAGGATTCATGAGCATCACGTAGAGCAGGACCCCGACGGCATAGAGGTCTGCGCGACTATCTACGTGTCTGGCGTCTTGCTGCTCAGGCGCCATGTAGGCAATGGTCCCAAGCGTCGTCACATCGCCTGTGAGCTGGCGCGTTCCGGCATCGATATGGGCGATGCCGAAGTCACCGAGCTTTGGCGTACCGCTCTTGGTGAGAAGGACATTCTCGGCCTTCACATCCCTGTGGATGATCGGCGAAGATCTCCCATCTTCATCGGTGTGCGTATGCGCCGTTTCCAGTGCCGTGAGAAGCGCAGCCGCGACCCCAACCGCCTGACGCGGCGGGAGAGGTCCGAACGCATCGAGGTGATCGGCGATCGTCCCTCCCTCCAGGTACTCCATGATGATGTAGGGATGGCCCTCTACCTCATCTACTTCGTACACCTCGACGAGATGGCGGCCCCGAAGTCTCACCATCACACGCGCCTCGTTGAAGAAGCGTCGACGGAGAGTCTCGGAACCCAAACAGCTTGGGTTGATGAGCTTGAGCGCCCGCCGCACTCCCAGGATGTCGTGACGCACCCGAAGGACGGACCCCATTGCCCCGCGACCCAGGACCGATTCGACCTCGTAGCGCTTGAGAGGAGCAAGAAGGGTCCTCGACTCCTTGAGGATCTTTTCTGCCGGATCATGGGGCATGTGAGAGCGCCTCCATGGAAAGAGTGGGTGGCTTGTGGGCGCCGAATTGGAATCCGACGCCGAATCCCGTGAACACGAGCGTGGTACCGGCCGCGACGATCGAGGCCGTGCCAAGAGCGTTTGCGTTCTCCTGATGGCCGAGAAGGTCATCATCGGACGTTGCCGGATCCTGAAAGAGCGATCGCTCGTTCATGGCAAAGGCATACAGGATGCCGCCGGTGAGGGCAGAGACTCCCGCCGCGATGTACCACGGACGTGGATCCTTCAGGACGGATTGTTTGATCCCCAGGTCGGCGGCCGTGAGTCCCAGCGGATTGTCGCTCCACTTGGGGAGCGCTTCCCCGGGCTCTACGTAGCGCGTCTCCATGAGTACACCGCCGGGTCCGAAAACCTGGATCACCACCGGCGTCGCCTTGTAACGCGCAGCGTTGCGGACACCTGCGACCAAGATGTAGCCGCCGGAAGGCGGATACACAGGCTCAGCGTCGCCATCCGCGACCGTCGCCGCGCTCTCGTAGAGCGCGCGCATCGGATGGTTAAGGTCGACCATGTCGGTGGAAAACTGGTACCCAGGATCCAGCTTGCGCGCGGCATGAAATTCCGCAACCGTACGCCCCTCATCCCCGTTGAAGTAGGCTTCCAATGCCATGAGACGGTGGAAGCCGGCCGCCGCAGACACACTGAGAGGTTCTGCCAGACACGGCAGGATATTGGTCCTGGCAAGCGTAGAGCTCGTGAGGAGCAACGTTTCGTCCGCATCCGTGAAGGCTTTTTCAGCGGCCAGTTCACTGCGCGTAAGATCCACGAGCGTCGTGGGAACCGGGCAGGTGGCCAATGCCACGCGCGGCCATACCGTTGAGAGCGCCAACACGGCGCACAGAAGAAGCTTGGACATGAATCCTCCAATAGAATCAGTCGCTCTTGGATATCAAAGAGCGAGGCGATTTTTTACCATGAATCGCCTTCAGAGTCAATATAGCACACTGACGCCCGCGCATAGCGAATCCAAAGACCCCGGCATCACTCATCCTCAATCAAATAGATGATCTAGAGGTGAAGTCGAGGTGGTCGGTGTGGAGGGTGGAGGTTGTGGTGGTGGTGCCGTTGTACTCAATCGAGGCGGTGAGACCCGCAGGGCCAGAGATGTATACCGTCGACGTGCCGTCAGCCCGCTTTTATGCAGTCTAGACGGAAGGTCTGAAGTTGTAAAAAAATTGGATATTTTCTTCGATACTTTTCCCGGGAAACTCTGGATCATCTTCATAGAGCATGCGAGCTAAATTCTCGATCCCATAATATTCCTCAAGAAATTCCAGCCCTCTTTTTGTAAAATTAGCTTCTGCAGATTCGACTTTTCCTATGAAACTTTGGAGTTTTTCGAAGTCTGTAAAGTCATCAACAAAAAAATTCTTTGAATCATATCTGTCCCCCAAAATCAAATTAGAATACTTTTCTAGTATTTTATTATTTTGCATATTCTTTATTGTAACTATTGATTTTATCCTGTCGAGTTTCGGTATAGTAAGATTTAATTGATCCATTCTTGTCAGTAACTGCTTTTACATTTGTATTTGGATTCCAATGTATTTTATCGCTGGGATTCCCTATGGGGTCGTTAAACGATTTTGTACTACTAATAAAGTCGTTCGCTTTATTGTAGTAATCAGTAACAGACGTGGCACCAATCGGATAGATCGCCTGTGTCGCAACGTGCTCGGAGCGAAAGTCCCTCCAGCCATGACCAAGGAAGTCTTCGAGGAACTCCTGGAGACTGAGGCGTTCCAGGTAAACAGCCAACCGCTCATGGATGCGAGCTCCGCCTTCCTCGTCCTGGACGGCGTTTGGCAGAGCGTGAAAAGCCAACGGACCGGAGAAACAAGAAAACGCGTGACACTCGTTGCGCTCGGCATGGATGAGCATGGCGAGAACCAGCGCATTTTCGGATTCCGTCTTGCTTTTGAGGAAGACGAGACGTCCTGGACGGAGTTTCTGCGCTCGCTTGAAAAGCGTGGGGTGAACCTTCAAGCGACAAAGCTGGTCATCGCGGACGGCGGTGGAGGACTCCTCACGGCGCTTGAACGCCTGGCTCCATCCGTACCGGTGCAAACCTGTCTTTCTCATCGGTATCGCAACACACTGAAACACACGCCGCACAAACTGAAGGGTGAAATGGGGAAAGACCTGCACAAACTGACCGAAGCGCAAAGCAAGGAGGCATTTCTGGGGCAGGTGAAAGCCATGGAACAACGATGGGCGACGCTCGCACCAAACGCCGTCACGAGTCTACTCCACCACGTGGATCTCTCGACGACTTACCTCGATTTCCCGCGTGAAGTTTGGGTAAAAATACGCACGACCAATATCCTCGACCGTGCGTTCCGTGAAGTCCGCGCCAGAACACACGTCCATTTCGACCATTACCAGAATCCGGACTCATCCAACCGGTACCACCAAGCCATCCTCGGCGATTTGAACCAGCGTTATTTCAAGGCCGCTTGACTAACAACAAAACAACGCCCGTTTACGGCGTCTTCCATCCACGATTTCCCAATCCTATTACACACTAAAACTTGACGGTATCCCACGAAATACGCTCTGTCCCATACGGGTTATAGTCCAGGAGCTCTACCATGATACCACTCTCATCGGTCACCACAGAGGTGGAGCCAAGATGGTCGGTGTGGAGGGTGGAGGTTGTGGTGGTGGTGCCGTCGTCTTCAATGGAAGCGGTGAGGCAACCGGTCTGAGAAATTTTACACACAGTGCACGTCACAAACCTGTTTGAATATGTCGAAACTGGAGACCAGAGATCTGATCCTTGGGCTCCGCATGTGAAGAGAAAACGGTTGGAAAACTTCCTAATAATGTGCGATAATTTTTTTAACTCTGCATTGAAGCGCATCTTCCAATGCATGAATTTCTTCGTCAGCCGGATCATGACCTGGATCAATGACCGATAAAGTAAATTTAGCAAAACCAGCCGGCCAGTTGTAAATCAAATTATTTAGCGAGCTGGATTTGCCGCAGCATGGGGTATTGATTTTTAGATCGGAAAATTTATTCCCTGCTGCTTGATCCATTGCTTCCTGCCACCAAGAAATATCGACCGGTGAACCACAAAATGGACACGAAACACTTTCAAAATTTGCTCCTGGATCAATGAACTCTACGTTCTCAGCGGTACGAAAATCAAATCTCTGTGCGTGAGGAAATATACTTGGAAACAAGTTCCGAACTTTTTTTATAATTTGATCACTAGGGACGTAATTCGGATTTGTTGGAATAAGTTTTAGTATAGATTCAGACATAACAAATTTAATCAGGAGAATGAATTAAATCAATTCCCTTTATATTTTTTCTTGAAATAAACTTTCGACGGCGTTCCGGACTTCCTTGAACTGGAAATGCCATTCTATGCGATTACCTTCAGCTGCCTGAATTTGTCTTTCTGCTTGTCCAAGAAGACTTTTTCCTCCAGAATCTTTGAACCACGACTTGAATAAACCAGTCGACGCATCGACAAAGTTTTGCATGCCAGATTTTGCGTCGAATAAAACGCCCCCACGGAACCCATCAAACTTCACGCCATTAAGAAGATAGCTAAGGGACGAAGACGTACCAGAAATAAATTTTTGATAGCCACTCGCCGATCCACTCATTGCCTCTTTTGTTGTAATCCAAGCTCCTTTTTCTCCAGCTCCTCCCGGCATTAAATTCAGTCCCAAGGAAATTCCCGCCAAGATTCTCGATGTTGCGGATCGTTCCGAATCGCTCACCGTCTCAATATCATGGGCCATGCCAGTTGCGATCAAATGATACAAAGAACCGCTAAAAAGACCTAGGCTAGGGATGGACTGACTAAGTGATGGGGTAAAGTTTGAAGCTGGAATGCTTGGTGTGTGACCGTCTGCATCAATAAAACCTATCGGATTCCCCCTTCCATAAGAATAGCTATTCTGACTCTGCGGATCCAACAGGGCTACTTGCTCGCGTTTGTCTGTGCCAGAACCAAGGGAGAGATACACCGTGTCTTGTGAAAGGAACTGCCCCCTTGCTGGATCATAGTACCTCGCGTTTAGGTACGACAGGCCGGACTCGTCGTCGGAGTACTCACCAATGTAAGTCTTCTGCGACTGTGCGGAACCGTCCGCACTCGACGAGCTCCAGGAGATCCGTTCGTTGCCGTATGGATTGTAATCCAGCAACTCAATCATGATACCACTCTCGTCGGTCACGACGGAGGTCGAGCCAAGATGGTCGGTGTGGAGGGTGGAGGTTGTGGCAGTCGCAGACCCTGAGCTTGTCGAAGGGTTGTATTCGACCGAGGCAGTCAACCCTGCAGGACCGCTCA
>JACRJW010000012.1 GCA_016235605.1 Candidatus Uhrbacteria bacterium
CCATCGTCCCTACCTCAATCCCGATAGTAAAATCACAGTCAACAAACGCCGCATTGGCTCGATTGATCGCGCCCTGGATCGTTGCGTCCAAATTCAGTGGCTGTTCTGGAACGAGAGAATCGACCTCAACACCGACAATGTGAGCGTCACCAAATTTTGGATACTCAGCTAACACCTGACGCACCGCCTGCAGCTTGCAGTCATTTTTTGAACCAAGGACAACTCTCATATTTTTCTTCCCGGCCATCATACCATGACGAACTATTCACCATACGGACATCGTTCGTCACGCCTGTGGACGACCACTTGTGCGTATATGAGCGAAAGTGGTCGTGGTACGAATTTCAAAAGCGGGAGAAACACCTCCCGCTTATGAATACATTTTTAACTGCATCCGCTCGTCCCTCCGCAATTCAGACATTTGTAACACGCGGCGTTGCGAACCATCATGGATCCACACGTGTCGCAGGCAGGAGCGTCGGATTGGTTGTCGAAGGTTTTTGTGTGAGAGTGTTTTGATTCAAACAAGTTTGGCTGTTTCTCTAACTCCGTCTTCCCCACCTCATCTACCCTATCCACCTTTTCCACCTCATCCACCTCCCCCACGTTGATCCCCACCGCCAACTGGCTCTCACGTGGCAGGAACTTCAACGCAAGCCAACGGAAGATGTAGTCAATGATGGATTTGGCAATGCGGATTTGTGGATTGTTGGTGTAGCCGGATGGCTCAAAACGCATGTGCACGAACTTATTCACGAGCACTTCAAGCGGCACGCCGTACTGCAACCCGATGGATACGGCTGTGGCAAACGCGTCCATGAGTCCTGAGATGACTGA
Source organism: Candidatus Uhrbacteria bacterium (assembly GCA_016235605.1). Classification (GTDB taxonomy): domain Bacteria; phylum Patescibacteriota; class Patescibacteriia; order UBA9934; family GWF2-40-263; genus JACRJW01. The sequence goes on from JACRJW010000012.1 coordinate 838, forward strand.
TCCTTCTTTGGACATGGTCATGAACAACTCTCCTGGCGTGCCGTCATCGTAGAGGCCCACCGTGATGTAGCCTTCGTGGTTTCCAACAGCAAACTTGTGCGTGATCGCTCGGCGTTCATCTGGCAAACGTCGACGACGAAGCTTGGGATCTTCTTGTTGAGTGTTCGCAGTCGTGCCCAGGCTCGAGTCTGAGGCTACCACAGGTTTCGTCTCATTCTGTTTCTTTGCATCGGATTCTTTTGACGTCGTCAGCGCTTGCTGGCGCTTAGAGCCATCACGATAAATCGCAATCGCCTTCAAACCGAGTTTCCATCCAGTCATGTAGACCTGCGCGATATCCTCGATCGTGGCGTCGTGGGGCATGTTCACAGTTTTGGAAATCGCGCCGGAGATAAACGGCTGCACCGCGGCCATCATGCGGACGTGGCCCATGTAGTGAATGGTGCGCGTGCCCTGGGCCGCCTTGAAGGCACAATCGAAGACAGGAAGATGTTCAGGCTTCAAGTGCGGCGCGCCTTCGATGGTGTCGACTTTTTCAATGTGCGCAAGGATCTCGTCGCGTTCTAAAGCGGTATACCCAAGTCGTCTGAGCGCTTCTGGCACGGTTTGGTTCACGATTTTGAGCATGCCGCCACCGACCAACCATTTATATTTTACAAGCGCGATATCCGGCTCCACACCTGTTGTGTCACAGTCCATGAGAAACGAAATCGTGCCGGTTGGTGCGATCACGGAGATCTGTGCATTGCGCAGGCCATACGTGCTTCCATGCTCAACCGTGTTGTCCCATGCCTTGCGCGACTCGGTGAGGAGATCCGCCGGCACGCCATGGCCATCAAGCCCATACGCCGCGTCGCGATGCATGCGCATCACATTCAAACAAGGTTCTTCATTGATTTTGTAGCCGGCAAATGGCCCGACTTTCTCCGCGATCTTCGCGGACTGATAATAACAGTGTCCGCTCTGCAGGCTGGAGATCGCCCCGGCCAAATTGCGTCCTTCGTCTGAATCGTACGCAAGTCCACGGCTCATGAGCAGGGCGCCGAGATTCGCGTAACCGATCCCAAGCGGTCGATAATCAAAACTGTTTTGTTCAATCGCAGGCGTTGGATACACAGAATTGCCCACGATAATTTCCATGGCGGTGATGATGATCTCGTTGGCTTTCTTGAATGCCTCGACGTCGAAGACCATTTCGCCATTGACCTCCTTCCTAAAGCGCATCAAGTTCAGACTCGCGAGGTTGCATGCGCTGTCGTTTAAGAACATGTACTCGCTACAAGGATTGGACGCATAAATACGATCCGTGTTCTTGCTCGTGTGCCAGTCGTTGATCATGGTGTCGTACTGCATGCCTGGATCCCCGCACTGCCACGCAGCGTTCGACATCATGTCCATGAGCTCGCGTGCTTTCCAAGTTTTCACAGGCGCACCGGTTGTCACAGCATGCGTCGTCCAGTCACCATCTGCCTCGACCGCCTTCATGAACTCGTCGGTGACGCGCACGGAGTTATTCGCATTTTGGAAATAAATGGACGCATACGCCTCCCCATCCATAGAAGAATCGTACCCGGCTTCAATAAGCGCCAAGGCTTTTTTCTCCTCTTTCACTTTGCACATGATGAAGTCGTCGATGTCTGGGTGATCGATATCCAAAATCACCATCTTGGCCGCACGGCGCGTTTTGCCGCCGCTCTTGATGACGCCCGCAAACGCATCCAACCCTTTCATGAACGACACGGGACCCGAGGCTCTGCCATTGCTGCCTCCAAGATATTCATGCTTGGAGCGCAGGCGGGAAAGATTTGAACCTGTCCCTGAACCTCCCTTAAACAGCGTCCCTTCGGTCACACAGAGGTTCAAAATGGAACGCATGTCGTCGTCCACGGAATTAATGAAACAGGCGGAGCACTGTTGAGGACGCGGTGTGCCGACATTAAACCAAACCGGTGAATTGAATGCGGCCATTTGGTTTACCAGAATGTGATGGAGTTCATCATCAAACGTCTGTGCATCCTCGGCACTCTCAAAATATCCGTCCTTGCGTCCCCAGTTGGAGATGGTCTTTGCCACGCGTCCCACGAGCTGGCGCATCGAATACTCACGATCTTCGCGCCCTACCGTACCGTAAAAATATTTTGAGACAATGATGTTGGTCGCGGTCTGGCTGTAAAATTTTGGAACCTCTACGCCCTTTTGCTCAAACACGACCTTGCCTTTGGCATCGGTGATGGTTGCGTCGCGCGTTTCCCAATCAAGTTCATCGTAGGGGTGCACGCCAGCTTTGGTAAAAAATCGAACGACGGTGATGCCGTGGCCGTATTTTTCTGTGACTTGTTCACGTGCACGCGATCGATACTGCACATAACGTTTGGCTACTTGAGGGAGGTTGTTGTCGACAAGCGTCACGCAGATGCACTCACGGATGTCTGAATAGGCTGGAATGGTATGTCCATCAAACTGATGGGTGAGGCGGCTCAACACATGTCCACCAATACGAGTGACCAGAGATCCCTTGTGCATGCCAGATTCTTGCAGGGCACGGGCAATGGAGCGAAGCAACTTCTCACGATCAAACGGTTCTTCCTGCCCGTTGCGTTTGTGTACCGCTTTCACGGATGTCATAAACTGCCAGACCGCGTCTGAGACGGCGAGGGAATCTTGCGTGCGGGGCGAAACCTGAGGTTGGGTGAGCGTGGACATAGGGCGAGTATGTCTGGAAAAAAAAGAGTTAGGTTGTAGGGAGTAGATGATAAAACCCAGACTAAAAGACGATCCAACAATTGGGATCATCTTGCCTCCTGGAAGGGATCGCGGCCACAAAGATCACTTCCCCACGAACACTATATCTTGTGGTATGAATCAATTGTAGACCCCTACATATGGGGTGTCAAAGAAGAAGTTATCCACTGTTTTTCACGACACCTCACACAAGGTTGTCAGAATCCTAAACTCAGATTGATCGATGAAACAGCCTGTTTTTGACGAAAATCGACAGGAATCGCCTTGCGGCCGTGCACCCGATCTTCATACGCCAGCGCTCCGTACTTGCGTCCATACTCGTACAGCTCGCGGGTGACTTTCACATCCTGTAAGCAGTAGTCTTTGATCTTCTGGATCTCTCCCTGTCTCCACCACTCCACGGCCTGCAATCCATTCGCCGACTTCCCTATGCCAAGACACGTCTGCGCCACATGATCGAGTTTTAAGCGAAACCCAAGCGTCTTGTAAATCTCCTCCAGAATATCCAACTGCGGTAGCTTTCCCAAATCTCCCGGATAATAGTTGTTGAGGATCGGGATATCGAACGACCGAGAATTATATCCAATCAAGCGATCCGCCCGCTCAAGGCGCGGCCACAACTTTGGCAACTCGGCTTCCTCATAGCAGACATACTCGTCCGTCTCATAAAAATAGACGCCGACCACGGAGGCGCGCATCTGTTTGTAATCAAAGCCCGCAGCGGATTGGGTCTCGATATCAAAGACGACTTCTTTGGACATAACGCACGCCATTATAGCACACCGCGTTTGGGCAAGACGATCCGAAAAACTGGCTTCGGATAGAGAATCTCGTGAAGATGAAACTGCCTCTTAAAATCGGTATATCCTTGCCAGGATCGCGGATCATGAGGGCCTCTGAGCACGCCAAAATTGAGGAACCGAATCCGCTCCCTCAGGCAACGGCCAAACCACTGGTCAATGAGGCCGACTCCAGCAGAGCTGCCTTGTGCATCAGGGTGGACAAAGGCAATCACATGGGTTGATTGGGAAATAGGAGGATAATCAATGGTGGCGAGGCCTGAAAGGATACGCTTGGACGATGCCTCTTTCGCCACCGTGAGATGGACATCCTGTGAATGCACTGCAAGATGTGCCTTGAGCACACCCACAAACGCGCGTCGCGTTAAAGGGCCCAGATGCTTGCTCTCACGATACGCGGCCGCGAACGTCGCGAGATCCACCTCAACAATCTCATAGCGGTCGTCCTGCAAAAATTTCTTCCGATGGCGTTTGGCATGGCTTGACCAATCTTTCCAATACTCCGCCTGTCCAAGGACGGCGACTCCCTTCTTGAAGGGAGTAGAAAACGGGAACGGAATCCTCCACCAGCCGGAAAAATACCCTCCCTGATAAGGTTGCCAAGAAATGATCCGAACCTTCCCATCAGGGCGAAGGGCCGGTTCGGAAGCTTGCACAAATGGCTCAAACGAGAACGGTCCGAGAATCGACCGCAGATGAAGCCCGCCAGAATCCTCAATGATCTGGCACCGAGCCGAGTTGGGACGCATGGTTTCAAGATAGGCGCGAGACTGAGCCCGATCTTGGAATCCGGCTGGAACGGCTTCACCCTGTTTTCCCATTCCCTCATGTCGATACAACCCAATGTCGTTTGACTCGATACGCTTGAAACGGTGCGCAGAAAAAAAACGTTCCAATAATTTTGTCACGAGCTCTCGTTCACGATAACAATTGACGATGAGATACCCTGCAAACGAAAGGAGCCTCTTGAGCGCCTCAAGGACTTCTTCATCACTGAGCGCTGGAGCGACCCTGGAGCCGCAAAAGACATCGACCAGGATCAGGTCAAACTCCATCGAAAGGCGCGGGAGTGTCTCACGGATATCTCCCAACACGACCTCAACGCTCCCCACGTTTGCCTGCTTCAAATAGGTCTGCCGTGCCAAGGCGACCATCACCTCGTCGTACTCCAAGGCAACGACGTGGACCCATGGGAAACGCTTTTGGATGACCGGCACGCATCCGCCGGCTCCCAATCCCACAACCAAGACATGCTTGGGAACAAAACTACGCGGGAGCATCCGGAGCATCCCGCGAAAAACCGACTGCATATACGGCCCGGACTGAAAGACTCCCCCGCCAATCACGGCCGTCTTTCCCAACCATGTCACGACCTTGAGAAGACCATTTTTTTCAGACGAAACCGTCCGCTTCGCGTACAGAGGCCACCAGCTCATAGCTGAGAAACTAATTTTCATCAAAGACCTCAAGAGCCACATTCCATAGACGGTCATCCCCTGCCTGTTTCATCGTCACCCACCACTCCGCGCCCCAAAGATAGACTTCTGACAATCGAGCGTCGCGGGCAAACTGCAGGTTATTTTCAAACATCGTGGCTGTGAACGTATCATACCAGTCAGTGAGTGGGCGATGATCGATCGCCTCTGGAAACCAAGGTTCGGCCTGAAGTTCAGAAACGATGACTGCATCCACGTCATCATGAACAAGCGCGGCGCGCACCAGGTAAAACGTCGGGTCGATGGGATACACAAAATATCCAAACACCTCATTCCAGGTCTGGCGATACATGGAAATCCCGAGCATGTCTGCCCCCTGCAGCGAATCAAGCCACGGCCCGATCTCACCGCTCACGGTGACCATAATCGGGCGCGTATCCAGAGACCGCACAAGGTCCACACGTTCCTTCAATTGCTCGAGGCTCATCTGCGAACACAGGCCATAGGGAAAGAGCGGCTCGTTTTCCACTTGCCATCTGACAATGGCTGGAGAATCTTTGTAGCGATTGACGGCATCACGAATAAACGAAAGGACGGCTTGCTGCTGTGAGTTCTCATCAAGCCCTTCCGCCCAATCTGGGACGTAACACTCCGGCCAGCGAGGGACTTTCATGCCAACCACCACCGTGAGTTCGACTCCGTGGGATTGAGAATAATCGATCAGGCCATCGGGAACCGACCAATCAAATTCCCCAGGCGCTTGTTCAATGGTGGACCAATACAGGGGCAACCGGACATGACGGACGCCAAGGTCGCCTATGAGCGCGGCGTAGGTTTCATCCACGTCCAGATGGAGCTGCGTGGCATACACAGAAGAAAACGTGACACCCCAGACCGGATCACGCGCCGGTTTCTCGTTGACCCACATCCAGGCGTAGGTAAGAATTCCAACAGAAAGCAAAAAAAAGAAAAAAAGCATTGAATAGTGTGTCTTGATTTTTTCAGACATATCTCCTCTCTCCAAATCCACCTGACACCTCATGGCAAAAACCGTCACGGAAGGCCGCACTCACACTTGAACAGGTTCAAAATGCGTTTCCTTGCGGCCTGAGTGACGAGGGGCGCCAGGAAGGAAGGTAGGGAAAAACCGACGGTGGGCGACCCCGTGTTTTTGACGTGAGGTGTCAGGTGGATGCTAAATTTCTTCACGTTTCTCTCTCAAGAACCCCAGCCAGCTCTCTATGATGCCAATGGCGGCCTTAAACGGAGCTTCGATGATGAAGTCAAAAAAGAACAGGAAGATGTTGACGCGCGGTGCCCTGAGTGCCACCCAGCGGCCGGCGCGGACAATCGGGAGCGTGAGGATATCCACGATCGTCCCCAAAAAACCTCGATGCGTTTCCAAGACGAGGAGTTCTCGTTTCGTGTTGCGGATGCGCAGGCCAAAATAAGCGACCAAGGACAAGAAGAATAGGAAAAACGCAATCGAGAGCACGTTGAAATGGAACGAATGCAGGGTCAGGATGATAAAGCTGAGCGTGACGAGCAATACCGCCAGGTAGAGACCGTTGAAAATCCAGTACAGCGCCCCGCGCTCCCACGGGCGGCGCCGTTTAAAGACCAGGCTGAAATCGTCCCCAACACCCAAAATCCCATGCACCTCGTCTAAAATTTTGGCCGTGTTTTCTTTTTTCGGAATACGCACGGTCACGCCGATGAACGTCAGCAGCACCGGCGGAAACAAGATATTCACCGTGAGAGGGAGGTAATCCGTTGAGTGCAAGACAAACAATTCGTAGGGGAGTTCCACCAAGACGGCGAGGATCGATTTGGTGAGGAGCAAAAATAATGCCGCCCGCACCACTGTGCGCATCAGCTTTGAACGGAATCCGTTGTATCTGGCCTTTGCCGCTTTGGTGATCGCCGTATCGATGCTGGCGATATCACCCGTCGCGATCGAACGCGCAAATGCTTCTGGATTATCGCGCGCGATATCGGCAAGGAGATGGAACACCACGCCATGCCGTCGGACAAACCGATAGACAGCATCTTGAGCCGGATGGTCAATTTGGTTCTCCACGGAATCCACCACCTTGACCAACTGCATGGCAATCTCCTTCACGACAGGATCGCCTTGTTTGGCCTTTCGCCAGAGAGGATAGTAGAGGGTCAGGATGCGATACCGGAGCGTCGCTCGATTACTTTTGAGGACGTTGCGATGGATGGCGATGTAGAGTTGGAGATCACGGTCCGCTTCTTTGACCAGTTTCGTCTGCCAGTCCACACGTTTTTTGAGCTCTTGATACGCAAAACTTGCCAACGCCTCGTCAATACACGGAGGCCCCAAGACATATTCAACTTCCACAGAGAGGACATCCAAGAGCCACGGATACACCCGGGCTCCTTCTGGACTTTCCGGATCCAGGGTCGCAAACAAAAATTGGACCTTTTCTAAAATCGTCCCGATCTTCCCAATCATGTTCGTGGGCACGCGGCCGTTTGGCAAATAGCGCGCCCAAATGAGTTCTTGAAGGAGTTTTGAAGCTGACTCAAGGGACGAGGACTCCCCGATCCGACGTTTGAGGATGCGTCGAATCGCATTGCGGCGCAGGAGATGTTCATCGTCGTACTCAAGCGTGTTGCGGACCGTCTCATACACCGAAGCAGCCACGGAGACGGTATCCGAAACCTTGATGACATCTTCTTCTTTATGGGATCCTTCTTCGTCCTTGCGCATTTGCACAACGGTTCCGAGAAGATGTTCGAGCGCTTTATCCATAGGCGATAGTCGGAAGTCGAGATCAAGAGCCGTATGATTAAACAATGAGTGGCAAAGAATGCAGTTCGCTCTCCCTGCCCAACACCAAATCTTCAATACGATACGTCCCGTGGGTGGGAGCTTCAATGTACCCATTCCAGGCCATCCGAGCAACTCCGCCGGAATGAATCCAGTCAAACAGCCATTCACTGGTGAACCTGGGATCATTTTGTGAAACGCCGCCGCCTACATATCCCAACCAGACGCGGTTGAACTCTTCCTGCGAACCAATAGGCGGAGCCATAATGACCGCAATTCCTAAACCGCAATAAAACGAAAGTTCGCTCGGCTTGGTCCACAAAATATCCGTCGTCTTTAAAATCTCATTAAAGCCAGAAAAATACGCAGCACGATTTTCAAACTTCGGCACACACACCCAGGAACCGAGTTCTTTTTTAAGCCCAGCCTCGTGGACCGCCCGTGTATAATACCTGACCATGTCAGGACGGATGCCAGGGATCAAATTCAGACGAATTTCGTGTCGAGCAATCCTCGCGCGCAGGCTGTTCAAAATATTCACACCCAGCACGCGTTGCGCTCCAGCTCCCCCCACCGAATAGGTGAGCGTCAGTGGATGCGAAGCCTTTGATTGTTGGCACCTAAGAGGACCAAGCTCTGCTTTCAAGGTGCGTTGGTACCGAGAATAAAAAATGTCGTGGGGATCCAAATTACACAGACGGGATGCCAAAAGGTCTTTCATGACCGTCGACTGTGGGCCGCCGATGAGTTCCTTTGGCAAAGGGAAGCCGGTAAGATAAATCTGCTCCTCGCGGACGCCATAGAGTTTTAACCGCTCTACCACTCTGCCGTTGCTTGCCAAATATCTGATGCGGCTCTGGTGGGGATTCAGCGGCGCCCAGGTGCGAGAAATATCCGCGTCTGTCGTCACGCACCAAATGTCCCCCGGATAATCATGGTAGTCCGCGGCAAACGCGGGAATAAAAAATGTCGTGACAAACGGCATCGGATGCTCAGAGCAGGTTTGTACGAGATGCTTCCCCAATCCTTTTTTTATCATCCGATAAATTTGCTTGAGTTGCATGTTGGGTTTGGAGAGGTCACGCCTGGGATAAAACTGGGGGATCTGCTGCCAGTAATCCATGGCCTCAAACAAAAAATTTCCAACGACTGGGATCGGTTTCATCCGCGAGATGGCCTCATACCATTCACGGCTCTCGCGCCATAATTTTTTATCTTCTGCTGGGATGCCACGGTAGTCGTTGGCTGAGATCACCTCACCACCTGAGAGGTCCTTGAGGGCATAGGCCGCCCGGCTGTGGCCGTAGCCCATGTTGACGTCTATCACCCAGGCCTTGCGTTCACTCGGTTTGTGAGAATGCGAGGCCATACTAAAAGAACGAACGGTCCTCAGAAGTTTTTACGATCTCAAAGGCTTCCTCAGCTGTGTCGACCACGACAAAAAGACCC
>JACRJW010000014.1 GCA_016235605.1 Candidatus Uhrbacteria bacterium
ATGAATTCCGCGGGATGGTTTGTAAGGTCAATGCCTGCGAAGCAGCGCGCGTTTGTGGTGAGGTGAAGGAATTCAACGAGCTTGTTCAGATTGATGATTTGAAGCGCTATGCTCAAGAAATTCTCCGGAAGTCGAAGAAAGCCGTATTTATTACGCGAAGCGGACGGGGCATTCTTCTCTTTAACGGCCGGACTTTCCATGAAATTCCAGGCATTCAGATCTTGAAAAAAATCGATCCCGTCGGAGCAGGCGACACGACGGTTGCCGCCATCGCTTCTGCGCTTGCCTCCGGTGCTTCTTTCGAGGAAGCAGGCATACTTGGAAATCTTGCCGCGGCCGTTACGGTGCAGAAACTCCAACAGACAGGGTCTGCTGGTCCAGAAGAAATTGTGGAAATGGCACGAGCGGCAGATTACATCTTTCGCCCGGACCTGGCCGATGATATCCGACGTTCAAAGTTTTTCCGTGAGACGGAGATTGAAATTATCGATCCTAACATCTCGCTGGGGCACATTGAACATGCCATCTTTGACCACGATGGAACGATCTCTACATTGCGTCAGGGGTGGGAAAGTATTATGGAACCGGTCATGGTGCAGTCAATCCTTGGAGAGCAATACGATCTGGTTAGGGAGGAAACATATCATCGAGTTCTCAAGCGCGTGAGGGAATATATTGACCAATCCACCGGTATCGAGACGATTCAGCAGATGCACGTTCTCGCAGAGATGGTGCGAGAATGTGGATTTGTTCCAGAGGAAAAAATACTGGATGCAAAAGGTTATAAGCATCTGTATAATGATGTACTGATGCAGCAGGTGCAGTCTCGGCTGGAAAAGCTGCAGCGTGGAGAATTGGGTGTGTTAGAGTATACAATAAAAGGTGCGGTCAACTTCGTGAAGGCCCTTGCCGAGCAAGGTGTGAAGCTGTACCTTGCCAGCGGAACTGATCGAGAAGACGTCATCCGAGAGGCGCAGAGACTCGGCTACGCGCAATTTTTCCAGGGACGCATCTATGGCTCCACGGGCGAGATTACAAAGAACACCAAACGGATTGTAGTTGAGACCATCATCCGGGAAAACAGTTTGCATGGGTCCGAACTGGTTTGCTTTGGCGACGGCCCGGTCGAGTTGCGTGAAGCGAAGCGTTATAGAGGAATTGCGGTTGGAGTCGCGTCGGATGAAGTACGCCGGTACGGTTTGAATGCGACAAAACGTTCCCGGCTGATCAAGGCAGGTGCGGACATAGTGGTTCCGGATTTTTCTCAAGGAGAAAAGCTTCTGACGCTTTTGTTTGGCGAAAATATCAAGCTGGATGATCCGACCGTTTCGGTTTCAACCGGGTCCGTAGTGTAAGCCCTTTTTTTGGGGGGGCATGTATGTCTGGTTCAATCTGCAAGAACAACAATCGGTGAGGATATTCACCCAATCTTTGGAGGGCGTATGAAAACGATTTATCTCATTGCAAACGGCGATTTGCGTCCGGCTGCGAATCAGGCTTGTGAAGCTGCACAAGCAGAAATGGAAAGAAAGATCGTTGAAGCATTCGAACGAGCGGGCGCAAACGTCAAACGGGCTCACCCGTATGATCCTCTCAAAAAGCACAGCTTCATCGACAGCCAGAAGTACGGGATGGAAGCGTTCCGCTCTATTCCAAACGATGTTCCGCTCATTGTGGCTGAGGCAGTTTGGCAATACAGCCAGCATGTCCTGTCCGGTCTGTTCGCACATCGGGGACCGATAGTAACTATTGCTAACTGGAGCGGCACGTGGCCTGGGCTCGTAGGTCTCCTGAATCTGAATGCCTCACTGACCAAGGCAGGCGTCAAGTACAGTACTCTGTGGAGCGAAGATTTTACAGATGAATTCTTTCTTAAGGGAGTGAAAAGCTGGTTGAAGAAGGGCCGGATCATCCATGACATGTCCCACGTACGCCCTTACAGAAGCGCGAGAGTGCCTGCACGCTCTGCCAGAATCGGTATCAAATGTGTGGGGGAATTGAGGAAGAAGAAAGCCATCATGGGCGTTTTCGACGAGGGCTGCATGGGGATGTACAATGCGATCATCCCCGATGAGCTTCTGCATCCGCTAGGAGTGTTTAAGGAACGTCTGAGTCAATCGACACTCTACGCAAAGATGCTGACGGTCTCCGACCGGGAAGCACGTGGGGTGTATGAATGGTTGCTTAACAAAGGGATGCGATTCAACATTGGCGCAGACGAGGCAACTGCACTGACTGAGGCACAGGTGTTACAGCAATGCAAGATGTACATTGCCGCAGTGCGCCTCGCTGACGAATTCGGTTGTGCAACAATCGGCATCCAGTATCAGCAGGGTCTCAAAGACCTCGCTCCGGCGTCTGATTTAGTTGAAGGCCTTCTCAACAACGTCGACCGTCCGCCGGTTTACCATGAAGAAACAGGAAGAGAACTCTTTGCCGGGGAGGCACTGCCTCATTTTAATGAGGTAGATGAATGCGCGGGATTGGATGGGCTTGTGACACATCATATATGGCGGCACCTTGGATTTTCCCCGGAGACGACTCTCCATGATGTCCGCTGGGGCAGGCACTTCAAAGGAGATGGAATCGATGACTTTGTCTGGGTTTTGGAAATCTCGGGTGCTGCGCCGCCTGCTCATTTCATCAATGGATACAAAGGAGCTGTCAGCGAGCGCCAGCCTCCGGTGTACTTCCGGCTTGGCGGTGGAACACTCAAGGGAATAAGCAAACCCGGTCATATCGTGTGGAGCAGAGTTTTTATTGAGAACGGAAAACTCAAGTATGACATAGGTCTGGGTGAGGTCGTAAGACTTCCGGACGCTGAAACTGAAGAACGGCTGAGACTGACAACGTATCAATGGCCTATCATGCACGCTGTGTTGAAAGGAATTACGCGCGACCAAATGATGGCACGACACAAGTCCAATCACATTCAAGTTGTCTACGCGCCGGATCATGCCGGTGCGCGGCGCGGTCTTTACGCAAAAGCAGCGGCAATGCACGAGCTCGGTCTCGATGTCTCCATCTGCGGCAAGGTGTAGAACCTTAGAACATACAGAAGGAAGATCCTGCAATATGGCAGCACAAAGTGAAGAGTATGTCATCGGTGTTGACGTGGGAACGGGAAGTGTCAGAGTAGGAGTGTTTGATATGCGCGGACACTTGGTCTCGTACTCACAGAGGGAAATTCAACTCTGGTATCCTCAGGAACATTTTGTCGAGCAGTCGTCTGACGATATCTGGTCGGCCACATGCTCTTCAGTAAGAAATGCATTAGACAAAGAGAAGATTGATCCCCTGCTGATTGCTGGAATCTCCTTCGACGCAACGTGCTCATTGGTAGCGTTGGATCGTGAGGACAGGCCGATCACGACCTCGCCCCTAGGCAATCCTCAGCAAAATATTATCGTTTGGATGGATCATCGTGCGATTGAACAGGCCGAACGGATCAATTCTCTTCATCACGACGTGCTGAAGTATGTTGGCGGTAGAATTTCCCCTGAACAAGAGCCACCGAAATTGCTCTGGATAAAGGAAAATCTTCCGGAAACATGGAAAGCCGCGGGAAAGTTTTTCGACCTGGCTGATTTCATGACCTACAAGTCGACAGGCATCGACGCAAGAAGTCTGTGCACCACGGTATGTAAATGGACCTATTTGGGCCACGAAGACAGATGGGATAGAAGCTTCTTTGAACAGATTGGGCTTGACGACCTTTTTCAAAACAACAAGGCCGGCATTCTGGTCCGACCAATGGGTCATTATGTCGGAAACTTGACTGCGGCGTCTGCAAGAGATTTGGGTCTTACGCCGAACACAAAAGTTGCCGCCGGTATTATCGACGCTCATGCAGGCGGCATAGGTGTGATCGGGTTAGAGTTTGATTCAATTCCAGAGGCATCTGCGCTGGAAACGATATTAGCCCTCATTGGTGGAACGTCGTCGTGCCACATGGCTGTGTCGAAAGAACCGCGTTTTATCCGCGGCGTGTGGGGTCCATATTTCAGCGCCATGATACCGGGTATGTGGCTCACCGAAGGTGGACAAAGCGCAACAGGCTCGCTCGTTGATTTCATCATACGAGATAACAGCAAGCATGAACTCATCAAGCAAAAAGCGCAGGATGAAAATGTCACCGTGTACCAATATCTTAACAACATAATCGCCGAGATAAAGCGCCGAGAGAACAAAGGACCCGAAATCGTCAAGGACCTCAATGTTCTTCCTTACTTCCTGGGAAATCGTTCTCCTCAGGCTGACCCCGCTGCCAGGGGGATTATCAGTGGGTTAACGCTGGATGAGAGCATTGAAACGGTTGCCAAGAGGTACTACGCCGCAATACAGGCTATAGCTTATGGAACCAGACACATCATTGAAGAGATGAACAAGCACGGGTATCGGATCAAAAGGATCCACGCTTGCGGAGGAGGTACGAAGAACCTGCTGTGGCTCC
>JACRJW010000015.1 GCA_016235605.1 Candidatus Uhrbacteria bacterium
ATATGTGAAATCTTTGGATCGCCGTGGATGACGCGCAGAGGGAGATCGGCAGGAAGGAAATGCTTGGGAAGCTCTCGTTGGATGAATGCGATTTCCTGAGCCACCTTTTCCACCTCATCCACCTTTCCACCTTTGACTTCTTTTAAGAAGACACCAAACACCTTCTCTGTCTCGTGCAAAATCTTTTTGGACTTAAATTGATACTCCATCTTGTCCATGACTTTATGAAACCGCGCGTAGATCTCGCCAGCCTCACGAGCCATGGCAAGACTCTCGATCACATGGATCGTCCTGCCAGGCAACAGCGTCTGCATGCGCCAGACGTCTTTGTTTGCGATCGAAAGTACCTCACCTTTTTTTGTGCGAACGCAAACGGGCGAGAGGAATTTTTGCGATCGCAAAAATTCCGTCACGGCCAAAAAATCCTCCCCGATCGCGCGGCTGGCAAGGACCGGATGCAGCTTCTGGATGATATACTGTCCCCGGTCGGTCCCCACGGCAAACGTCTCATGCACCAAACCAGCAGTGACCCGCCTGACCGATAGCACCTTCCCGATCGCATACGCTTTCAAAGCACTTCTCGTATTTTTTTGCATATTCCTACTTCCAAATTCCAACTTCCTCATTCCAACCTTATGAATATTATCACATTCCTTCTCTTGCTTGGCGCCACGCTCATGATCGCTGCAAACAGCCTCGCGATTCTCTGGTTTGGGCCCATGCTCCTCCCGATTTTTTATTTTGGCGCGCCGTACGTTCCCACACCACTTCCGACTCTGGAGATTATGCTCCGCCTCGCCGACATTTCACCTGCGGACGTCGTTGTCGATTTGGGATCAGGCGACGGCCGCGCGGTCATCGCGGCAGCAAAACTCGGAGTCCGAGCTCGCGGCTACGAAATCCATCCAGGTCTCGTGAAACTCGCGAATAGCAGGATCAAGATGGCCAAGCTTGAAACAATCGCCCATGTCACCCGACAATCCATGTGGCACGCAGACGTCCATGACGCCACCGTCGTTTTTCTCTACCAAATCCCCTACACGATGAATCGCCTCGGAGAAAAATTAAAAGCTGAACTTCCTCCCGGCGCTCGCATCGTTTCAAACGCCTTCACGATTCCTGGTTGGACACCGGAGAAGCAAGAAGGAAATGTTAATCTGTACCAAACAAAAAACGGGAACTGACTCCCGTTTTTTTCCTTTAGGCTCGTGTTGGTCCACTGCCACGCTTCTCGACAATTTCCTTCGCGACGTTTCCTGGCACCACATCGTAGTGATCAAATTCCATCGAGTAACTGGCACGACCTTGCGTCATCGATCGAAGGCTCGTCGCGTAGCCGAACATTTCAGACAATGGCACAAACGCAGTGATCGCCTTGGCGCCTGAGCGGTCGGCCATTTCTTGAATCTGTCCGCGCTTGGCGTTCAAGTCTCCCACCACGGATCCCATAAAATCCTCTGGGGTGGACACTTCGGCTTTCATCATCGGTTCCAGCAAATCGATGCCTGCTTTCTTGGCCGCATCTTGAAACGCCATCGATCCGGCGATCTTAAACGCGGCTTCGGAGGAGTCAACTTCGTGATAACTTCCGTCGGTAAGCGTCACTTTCAAATCCAGCATCGGATAGCCAGCCATCACGCCGCGCTCAGCGGCCTCACGCACGCCTTTTTCGATCGGGTTGAAATACTCTTTTGGAATCGTGCCACCCTTTACCTCTTCATCAAATTCCACACCAGAACCAGGCGGCAGTTTTTCAATGCGTACCAAGCAGTGGCCGTACTGTCCACGTCCACCCGTTTGGCGAATATACTTGCCTTCCCCTTCCGCATTGCCTTTGACCGTTTCGCG
The DNA here is from genome assembly GCA_016235605.1 of Candidatus Uhrbacteria bacterium. Lineage (GTDB taxonomy): Bacteria > Patescibacteriota > Patescibacteriia > UBA9934 > GWF2-40-263 > JACRJW01. The sequence continues at coordinate 1,849 of JACRJW010000015.1, forward strand.
GTAGGACACCTGTGGCTGGCCGACATTACACTCCACAGAAAACTCGCGCTTCATGCGATCCACGATAATATCCAAGTGTAACTCACCCATGCCCGAGATGATGACCTGATTGGTTTCCTCATCCGTGCGCACGCGGAAGGTTGGGTCTTCCTCGGCCAGTTTCTGCAAGGCCACGCCCATTTTTTCCTGGTCGGCTTTCGTCTTAGGTTCAATCGCAATGGAAATAACCGGCTCAGGGAAACTAATCGCTTCAAGCAAGACAGGATGGTCGACATCGCACAACGTGTGCCCAGTGAACGTTTCTTTGAGACCCACCATGGCCGCGATCTCACCGGCATAGACTTCCCCGATTTCCTCGCGCGTATTGGCATGCAGACGCACGATGCGGCCGACACGTTCTCTATTTCCCGTGGAGGAATTCAAAATGTACGATCCCGCTTTCACCATTCCTGAATACACACGAAAGAACGCGAGCTTACCGACGAACGGATCGGCGGCAATCTTAAAGGCGAGCGCAGCAAATGGTTCTTCGTCTGAGGCGTGGCGGATGACTTCCTGCTCCAAGTCATCTGGATCGTGTCCGATAACCGGCGGAACATCCAGCGGACTTGGCAGGTACTCAACGACCGCATCGAGCAACAACTGCACGCCTTTATTTTTCAAAGCCGACCCACACATGACCGGCACAAACGTGTTGGCGATCGTCGCCTTGCGGATGACGGGTTTCATTTCCTCAACGGTCAGCTCCTCGCTGTTCAAAAACTTTTCCATGAGCGTCTCATCGTTCTCCGCAATGGCCTCTACAAGTTTGGCGCGATACTCTTTGGCTTTTTCCAAATACTCCGCCGGGATCTCACCGACCTCCACATCTTTTCCAAGTTCATCCTTGTAGAGATGCGCCTTCATCTGCAGCAAATCGATCACGCCCACGAAGTTGGACTCTGTTCCGATCGGGAGCTGGATCGGATGCGCGTTTTTGGTGAGACGGCGATGGACGGACTCGAGATCCTTAAAAAAATCTGCACCGGTGCGATCGAGCTTGTTGATGAAGGCAATGCGCGGGACATGAAAGTCATCGGCGTAACGCCAGTTGGTTTCCGATTGTGGTTCCACGCCCGCCACGCCATCGAACACGGCCACGCCGCCGTCCAAGACACGCATCGAGCGTTTTACCTCAACGGTAAAATCGATGTGACCTGGCGTGTCGATGAGGTTCAGCTGGTGATCTTTCCAAAAACAGGTGGTCGCCGCCGCGGTGATGGTGATGCCGCGCTCGCGTTCTTGTTCCATCCAGTCCATCGTGGCCGCGCCTTCGTGCACCTCACCGATTTTGTGTTTTTTCCCTGTGTAAAAAAGAATGCGCTCAGACACGGTGGTTTTCCCCGCATCAATGTGAGCAAAAATTCCAAAGTTGCGAATCGCAGAGAGTGGATATTCACGAGGCATAGACTAACGCTTAGCAAAGTGAGCAAACGCACGGTTGGCTTCCGCCATGCGCTGGACATCCAGTTTCTTTTTTACCGCATCGCCTTCGTTGTTTGAGGCAGCCACGAGCTCATCGGCAAGACGCTCGGCCATGCCTCGGCCTTTCTTTGAACGCGCGGCGGTGATGATCCAACGGAAGGATAAAAGATAGCGTCGCTCTCCGCGCACCGACATCGGCACTTGATAGTTGGCGCCACCCACGCGGCGGCTCTTCACTTCCAAACTTGGCATGACATTTTTGAGCGCGCGCTCAAATACGTCCAGCGGTTCCAGTTTCGTCTTCTCTGCCATGATATCAAACGCATCGTACACAACCGTACGCGCAACGGACTTCTTGCCGTCGTGCATAATACAATTCACGAGTTTCGCAACTTGCACGTTGCCGAACTTTGGATCAGGAGTGATTTCTCGTTTTGGCGCTTGTTTGCCTCGCATAGTTTTGACGTTGTCCCATCGGTTAACTTCCCCCACGCGAGTGAGGTACTCCGACGGTTGATGTTAATAAATAAAGTCCCAAGACCTTTTAAAAACGATGAGATGCGAAGGGCTGGAGGTGAGCAACGGCCGAGCCGTACACGGATGTACGGTGAGGCTGTTGTGAGCCGAAGCCCGAGCAGATCGCGTTTTTCAAAGGTCTACTTCTTTTTTTCTTTGGGCTTCTTCATTCCATACTTCGACCGTCCACGGCGACGGCCTTCTACTCCCTGGGTGTCGAACACGCCGCGCACGATGTGATAGCGCACACCAGGCAAATCTTTCACGCGACCTCCGCGCAGCATCACGATGGAGTGCTCTTGCAAGTTGTGTCCTTCCCCAGGAATGTAGGCATTCACTTCCGTCCCATTTGAAAGCCGCACGCGCGCGATTTTACGGATGGCGGAGTTTGGTTTCTTTGGCGTCATGGTGGTGACCTTCACGCACACGCCGCGCTTAAAGGAGCTGCCATGGGCAAGCGGTGTGCGTTTGCGATGCAAAGAATCCAGCGTGTACTGCAGTGCCGGTGACTTGCTCTTGTACGACTTAGGATGTCGTCCTTTGCGGATGAGTTGATTTATGGTTGGCATAAAGTGCCTGGAGACTATCACACAGAGCTAAAAACGGTCAAGAATGGAAATGAGGATAACACGGGATGGGAGACCGTTGACACGATCCTCCTTTTGCCCTATACTTGCCTGTCCGAATCTTCCAAAAAAGGACAGGAGAAACCATGGCGTTCCACGACACGATCATTACCATCGGGCAGATCTTTGCCGTCATCGTGATCGGCTGGCTGCTTGCCAACAAGGCTCCCAAGAGCCTCATCAAACTCCCCGAGGAATTCTGGGGAACGCTGGCGCGGTTCGTCTACGTCGTGTGCGCGCCCGCGCTCATGTTCAGCGAACTCTCCAAGTTTGCCTGGAAGGCGGAGCACGCACGCTTTGTCGGCGCGACCGCCGCGGCCTCATTCATCGCCGTCGCGCTCTCACTCGCCGTCATCGGACGACTCGTGCGTTCCAAAAACGAAAAGACGACGCGCGCGATCAGCTTCCAACCCAACTGCGTCTTCCTCGGCTTCCCTCTCATCGCCGGTGTCTTGGCGGGGCGTGAAGAAGCGCCAGGCCTGGTGTCCTTGTTCGCCGGCATCGAGTGGCCGATCGTCACGATCGCGTCCATCTGGATCCTGCAGCAGGGAGAAGCACGGGAATGGAAAAAACCTTTGCGCGCCTTCGCGACGGACCCGATCATCCTGGGATGTGTCACGGGCATCGTCTGGTCCATCACGGACATCACGCCGTGGGAGGAAATCATGAAACCTATCAGATGGTTCGGTTCCCTCACCTCAACCCTGGCGCTGGTGGTCATCGGCGCACGCATCCGATTCGGTAGCCTGCGCGAGAACGCCGCGGACATTTGGACAGTGTCCATCGTCAAGCTCGTCGCGATCCCGGTGCTGGGATGGGCCATCGCGCGCGTCTTCAATCTCCCTCCGGTTGCCACGGCCGCGTTCGTGCTCTTGATCGGCACGCCCGTGGCGGCCTCGACGATCCTGCTCGTGAATCAACACGGGGGAAACGCTCCCCTAACCGCCAACACGATCTCGGTCTCAACGATCCTCTCCTTGATCACACTCACTGTGATCGCCATGGCACTCGTGCCGGCGAGCGGATAGCGATAGACTCTTGCTCACGCGAGGGTCTTTTTATTTTTTTTGAAAATCCAGTGCCAGCGAATTGATGCAGTACCGCTTGCCTGTCGGAGCTGGACCGTCGTCAAAGACGTGCCCCAAGTGTGCGCCACACTCTTCACACACAACCTCCGTCCGAGACGTGTCAAGAGTCCGATCCGGGGCGAGCTTTACATTCCCCTTTTGCACAACGTCGGTGAAACTCGGCCAGCCGGTTCCAGAATCAAATTTTGTATCAGAGGAAAACAAGGGCGTGCCACACGCCACGCACACATACATCCCGTCTTCGTGGAGGTTGTAGTACTTGCCCGAAAACGGCGGCTCGGTGCCCTTGAGGAAGCAGATGTTATATTGCTCAGGCGTAAGTTTTTGTTTTGGGTCGTTCATAGCAAGGAAAAAATCGACGAGAAGTAACCGCCGCAACTTTGGCCCAGGAGCGCGTCGCAGGTGGCAAACGCCGGAGCGCTCACAAAAAAGAACACATTGAGCGACGTAAAGGCGGAGATGAAAACCGCGATCATGAGCACACGCGGACCGTACAGGGCAACAGCTGTGCGTAGCGCGGCATATTTGGGTTGATCGAACAGCGCGAAGAAAAGTTTTGATCCATCGAGTGGATGCACAGGAATCACGTTGAAGAACATGAGGAAGAGGTTGAGCAGGATCGTGAGAAACAAAAAGATCGCCAGCAGATTCAAGCTCTCGATCACGCCGCCGCCGACCAACAGACGAAACGCCACGCCAGCTATGCTCGCAATCACGAGGTTCGACAGGGGCCCTGCAAGCGCGATCTTCACCGAGTCCCATTTTGGATCCTTCAGGTTGTAGGGATTGTACGGCACAGGCTTTGCCCAACCGAATCCAAACAGCAGGAGCAAAATAAATCCCGTCGGATCAATGTGTGAGAGAGGATTCAGTGTCAACCGTCCTTCGCGCTCGGCGGTCTTATCGCCGACGAGCTTGCCCACAAGCGCGTGGGAGAATTCGTGGATGGTCAGCGAGCCAAGAATCGCCACAACCCACACCATTGCGACTGCCGGCGAGCCCAAAAAAAGTTCGAGAAACATAGTGGTGACAGTCTATCACAAAAAGAAAACGCCGCGCAGCATTATGCTTCGCGGCCGTGATGGAATTCGGGATCGTCCAGGGCGTAGATCTCCGGGGCGTTGCACTGCTCTCCACGACAGCATGGACACCCGTCATAGAATAGGAACGTGATGCCAGAGTGGGTGATAGTCAGACCGAACTTCAGGAAGAGGGCTCGAGCGTCCTGCAAAGAAAGGTCCAATCGCATCTTGCACGAAGCGCAGTATGTGCGCACCCGATTCGGGTGAGCACAGTCTGCACACAGGATGATCGGTTCCTGATGGCGCCGGCCGTCACACACCGAACACAATGGTGCGTCGGATCGTCGCGCCGAGCCTCGGACTCGTATCATGACGGCCTCCTTGTTTGAGGACTCGACAACTTATCGAAAGAATCTCTCGATGTCAAGGAATCGATCGCTGGCCCCTCTGACGCAACATGGCTTCAACAGACGGCCTCAACCGGTCGGCAACTTCTGACGCGTACCCCTCAACCGCTTCCAAAAAGGCCACCTCATCCTCGACTGGATCCGGAAACTGCTGCACAATGACGTCCGCCTTATGCGAAACCTTTCCTGGATCTAACATGACGTCGAGTGTGATCATCTGAATGGATCCTTTTTCCGGTACGAATTCGATCCATCCATCGACTCCATGAAATACGTCCAAGGGTGTCCCAACGGCGCTATAAAAACGGATGCGATCCAAATCGTCGTCTTCCTCAAGCCCAAGTTCGTCGATGACGGCAAGACGGAGTTCTTTGGCAAATGGTTTTCGTGGATTGGTCGGATCTTCTTGCGTGTGTTGCCTAATCAGATCAATAGCGCGGCCTCTGGCGATATATCCTCGCTCCCCGGCTTCGTCCTGAAGTGCTCTCAAGCCAGCGGCATTGGACCTGAACTCTCCGAGGACATCCCTTTCATTAAATCGTCCGCTATAAAAATCTCGCGATCCTTTTGGGTTATCAAATTTACCCATACAATAATAGAATCCTCCACAAAAAAGTGTTATCCTGACTTCAGAGCCAAACATTGACAAATAAATTACGTACGATAGTGTAGTGCATCCACGACAAAAATTCTATGCCACACCCAATGGAAGGACAGATTGGAGAGCACCACCGGATTCATTTTTACGAGAATGAAGGCCGTGGATCTGAATCAGAA
>JACRJW010000017.1 GCA_016235605.1 Candidatus Uhrbacteria bacterium
GACCACCGTAATCACCCACAGAATCGCGTGGCTCATCGAGCAAGGTCATGCAAAGCCTGAGAACATCCTGGCTCTGACCTTCACTGAGAAAGCGGCAGCAGAAATGGAAGAACGAGTGGATCGATTGCTGCCGTATGGATATGTCGATCTGCAGATCTCGACCTTCCATGCGTTTGCCGAGAAACTCTTGCGAGACCACGGCGTCGAGATTGGACTCTCTCGGGATTTTCGACTCGTGAACGAACTGGACGCCTGGCTTCTCACGCGTCAACATTTTGATCGGTTTGAACTTGATCACTATCGACCACTGGGAAATCCAACGAAGTATATCCGTTCACTCCTCACCCACTTTTCTCGTGCCAAGGACGTCAGTGTGGATCCGGATGCGTATCAGGCGGCGATCGAGTCTCGGTTTGCGGACTTGGATTCTGCACAGTCAGATGAGGCGACGACCACCGAGCTCAAACGACTCCGTGAGCTTGCCAGTGCCTATCGAACGTACCAGCAGATTCTGCTTGAAAACGACTGCCTCGATTTTGGCGATCTCATGCTTTATACGCTCAAGCTCCTGCGAGATCGTCCTTGTATCCGCGACCTCATCCACAAACGCTTTGCCTACGTCCTGGTCGATGAGTTCCAGGACACCAACGACGCTCAGTACGAGATCGTCCGTGAAATCGCCGCGCCTAGAAATAATCTCACGGTCGTCGGCGACGATGACCAGAGTGTGTATAAATTTCGTGGAGCTTCTCTCGCGAACATTCTTCGATTTGAAAAAGATTATCCCGAGGCGCGCCACGTGGTGCTGACGAGTAATTATCGGTCTGCACAAAAAATTCTGGACTCTGCCTACGACTTCATCCAGCATAACAATCCCAACCGTCTTGAGGTGACATCAGCTCGAGCGCTTTCAAAAAAGCTGCAGGCGACAAAAAATCATCAGGCACAGATCGAGCATCTGCATTCGCTCACGAGCGAAGACGAGGTTGCAAGTGTCGTGCGAAAAATTTTAGGGATCCGTGAGTCACAACCAGAAGTGTCGTGGAGCGACTTTGCGATCCTCGTGCGCTCCAACTCCGCTGGGACAGACTTTGCCCAAGCGCTTGAGCGTCATCAAATTCCGTATCAATTTCTCGCGCTCTCCGGACTCTACGTGAAGCCCGCCGTGCTCGACATGCTGGCGTTTTTGCGAGTAATTGACGATGTATTTGACTCACCGAGTTTGTATCGGCTGCTCATATCTCCAGTTGTCGGCGTCAGTGAGAGGGGAGTGATGGAGCTGAATCGTCTTGCGAGCCGTAAAGGGAAGTCCCTGTACGAAGCCTGCGAGATGGCGCAAAGTTTCACCGTTCTTGATCCAGCAGACGCGCAGGCGATCCGCGAGCTGCTGCAAAAAATTTCCGAGTTTGAGCGCCGTGCTCGGGACCGCCGTGTGGGAGAACTGCTTGTGATGGTCGCAAAGGAGTCTGGGTATCTTGAGTATGTAAACAGACTTCCTGAGCGCGCCAAGATTGAGACGTTTAGCTTCCTCCAACAGTTTTATCAACGCCTGAAAGCCTTCGAGCGTTCCAGCGAGCATCCGGTTCTGCACAATTTTCTGCGTGAGTTTGCTCATGAGCGAGACGCAGGTGAGGAAGGATCGTTGTCTGTCGATCTGGAGTCTGGACCAGACGTGGTGCGCATCATGACCATCCACGCGGCCAAAGGATTAGAATTTCGTTATGTGTTTGTGGTGAACATGGTCGCACAGAAATTTCCAACCCGCGCCATGCGCGATGCGATCGAGTTGCCAGAAGGACTCGGATCCTCGGCTCCCCTGGAAGGTGATCCTCATCTTGAGGAAGAGCGTCGGTTGTTTTATGTGGCGATGACGCGTGCCAAGAAAGGATTATTTTTTACCTCGGCAGATGACTACGGCGGCGCTCGCAAGCGAAAAATTTCACCGTTTCTGCATGAGCTCGGATACACACAACCTGAGAGTCCTCACTCGATCCTGGAGTTGATCGACGAAGATACAGGGACGGTTCCAGAATCCACATCCAAGGTCAAGATGCCAGTGCCCAAACAATTTTCCTTTACCCAGCTCGCCGCGTTCAAAATCTGTCCGCTCCAGTACAAGTTCGCCCACGTGCTCAAGGTTCCGGTGATGGGGAAGTGGACGTTCTCGTTTGGCAAAACGATGCACAACACGCTCCAACGGTTTTTTACGCTCTGGCTTGAGCGCACGGGGAAAAAACAGACGAGCTTATTTGAAACAGCCGCCCAGACGACAGAAGGGATTCCCGTGAGCCTTCAGGAGCTTCTTGATGCCTACAAAGCCTCTTGGCAAGATGATTGGTATCAGAATGATGTCGAACGTGAGAAGTATCGCGATCAGGGGACAGCCACACTTAAACAACTTTGGGCTCAGTATCACAGCGCATCACCATCGCCTCTGCTCATCGAGCAAGGCTTCACGATGAAAATAGGCGACATCGCGCTCAAGGGACGGATCGACCGCATCGATGCGTTTGAAGATGGGATCGAGATCATCGATTACAAAACAGGCTCACCCAAAACGGCGCTCGAGCTCGATGACAAAGAACAGCTTCTCTTGTACCAACTCGCCGCCGTCCAGGTTCTCGGTCTCAAACCAAAACGTCTGACGTATCATTACCTCTCGGATAACTCGACGGTGTCGTTCTTAGGGACTCAGAAGCAGCTCGATGACTTGGAGGAGTCGCTCGTCACCCGCGTCCAGGGCATTCGCGATTCGGACTTTCAAGCGACTCCAGGCTTCCACTGTAAAAATTGTGACTTCGCGGACATCTGTGAGTTCCGAGAATAACAGAATGATATAATGGCATGGATCTATGGCGATTTCTTCCCTGCGCGACCTCCTCTCCGGTTCCCTCAAACGCGCTGGAGTCCTGCGCTCTGTTCGGGCATCTATGGTTGTAGAGGCTGCCAACCGGATGATTCCAGCGTATTTGCCGTCGTTTCGATCTCGTGATGTCCAAGCCGTTTCTTTCCAAAAAGGCGTTCTGCGTCTTCGTGCGACCAATGCTCCGGCACGGCACCTGATGAAAACCCATGAGGCAGATCTCTTGACCAAACTGCGCGAGGAGTTTCCCCCAGCCAAGATTGAACGCATCCAACTTATTTTTTCCCACGAGCCTGTCCGCTATGAGCTTTCGTAGGTATCTCATTTTGATGACACTCTCCACGCTTGGCGCTTGGGGCGCCTGGGTGGTCGTGATCAACGCGATCGATCCAACCCAATCTGGATGGCTCGGGTTTTTTCTTTTCTATGTGACCCTCTCAATCGCCTTGTTGGGGACGCTTGCGCTCTTGGGGATCGCCGTTCGCATTTGGAAAAAACGGGCATCGCTCCCTGTGCGCATTACTCTGAAGGCTTTCCGCCAGGGACTTCTGCTCACGACGCTTTTTGTCGTGTCCCTTATTCTTTTTTCTCATGGATGGTTCCGTTGGTGGACGATGCTCCTTGTCCTGTTCATCGTCGGCTTTATTGAACTCGCCTTTGTCTCCTCACAGCATTCGCTTGAGCACAAAAACTATTCAGAAGAAGCTTGAACCTCTTGGATCCATGGAGTAAGATCGGGGGCGTATGTTCGGCAAACTTCTTGGCCACTTCTCAAAGGATCTTGGCATCGATCTGGGAACCTCCAACACCCTTGTCTATTCAAAGGACGGGGGGATTGTGATTAACGAGCCATCGATCGTTGCCGTAAACACTCGGACCGACCAAATCCTCTCGGTGGGAAAGGACGCCAAGGACATGCTCGGGAAGACCCCGCCCCACATCCAAATCACCAAGCCGCTCAGCAAGGGCGTCATTTCAGATTTTGAGGTCACGGAAAAAATGCTGAAGTATTTCATTGATAAAGTGCACACAGAATCGTTTACCTTTGTCCCTCGGCCGACGATTGTCATCGGTGTTCCACTGGAAACCACCGAGGTCGAGCGCAAGGCGATCGAAGATGCGGCGCTTTCTGCCGGCGCTCGGAAAGTCCATCTTGTTGAAAATCCAATGCTCGCGGCCCTGGGAGCAAGGCTTCCGCTTTCAGAGTCTGTCGGGATGATGGTTGTCGACATTGGCGGGGGCACGACGGAGATCGCGGTGATGTCGCTTGCGGGCATCGTGACATGGAAGTCGCTGGATAGTGCGGGAGAGGAGATGAACAAAAATATTATCCAGTACGCCCGTGAACATTTTAATTTGTTGCTTGGCGAAAGAATCGCTGAGAGGATAAAAATGCGCATCGGGACGGCGATCGAACAAGATGAACCCATGGAGATGGAGATGCGCGGACGGGATTTGTTAACCGGGTTGCCCAAAGAAATCATGGTGAACGATACGCAGATCCGTGAGGCGCTCCAGCGTTGTGTTCGTACCATTATCGACAACATTAAAGCCACCCTTGAAACGACGCCGCCGGAACTGGTCGCTGACATTTATGAGCGTGGCATTGTCCTTGTAGGAGGAGGCGCCCTTCTTCGCGGACTCGACATCTTGATCTCTCGACAAGCGGCGATCCCTGTGCGCGTAGCGGAAGATCCACTGACGTGTGCTGTGCGGGGAGCCGGCCTGTTGCTCGACCAGCAAGAGCTTCTTACCGATATTACGCTTCCATCGGCCACGGAAGGGAGTATTATCTAACGGATCTTTTTTATGAAGTTTCGCCCCTCCTTCAGAGGCAAGCGCCCTTGGCTTGCCGCCGTCTTTGCTTGTTTGCTTGTGCTGATCCTTTTCTTTTTTCGTGGGTGGACGATCGTCATCGTGGACCCTTTCCTGTCGGTTTTTTCCAAGGCGGCAGGGACGCTGACCGCTTCTCTCACTTCTGAGGAAGAACGCGCCCTCACGGATCAACTCGTTGCCCTTGCGATCGATCGAGCTGAATTTGACCGCCTCACAGATGAAAACGAAACCCTCCGCAAGGAGCTGGGGTTTTCACAGCGTACGGGATTCATTTCCGTGCCAGCCACCGTCATCACCAAGAGTCTCTCCAAAACCGTGTCGCGTTTTGTCCTGGACGTGGGCGCCTCAGACGGCGTGCAGATCGGAGATCCCATCGTGGCTGATGATGGGATCCTGGTTGGAAAAGTCATTGCTGTTGAAGAAGGTTCATCTGTAGGGATGGCCCTTACCGATCCATCCCATACTTCGGCCGTGGGTCTTTTGAACGATCGACGGACGATCGGGGTTGCGTATGGAACGGTTGGAGGGCTTGTAGAAATCCGTTTCATCCCCTCAGACGAAACGATCGAGGTGAACGATCTCGTTGTCACCTCAGGGCTTGAGGAAACAGTTCCCAGTGGCCTCTTGATCGGCCTGGTCAATGCCGTTTCACAAGATCCAACCACGCTGTTCCTGACCGCCGTGGTTGAGCCGCTCAAAGAGATCCGTCGCCTTTCAACCGTCCTTGTGTTGACCAAAGAGCCTCTATGATCCGCCTGATCTTTCTCATCGTTGCCTTTATCCTGCTGTCCACAGGTGAGCTTGGGTTCATCTCCGCCCTTCCGTTCCCCATGGATCGGACGCCTTTGCTCTTGGTTGTGAGTGTCTTTCTTTTCCAATCATTCGATGTGGGTCCCAGCGCCTGGTGGGTGGTGTTCCATGGCCTCATGCTCGACCTCATGGGAACCTCATTCGTCCGACTGGAAACCCTCTCCTACAGCGCGGCGGCCGTGGTGCTTGTCCTGTGTTCACGCCATTTGTTCTCCAACCGTTCCTTCTGGGGAATCCTGGGAACCTTTACCCTCAGCCTCTTGGCCCTCACCTGCATGGAGGTGATTCTCTCGGTCTTCCAGGTGATCTTTCAAAATGGTTCCCTCTCGTTTCAAGCCCTTCTTTCATTACGCTTGTGGGGACTGGGGATGGGAGCCATCTTGCTTCTCCTGTTTTTTCCCTTGAGCGAATTTTTTGTTCGTCTGCACACACGGTTTCTCTCGTCATAACGGTATGTCCTTCTTTCGCCGTCCATCCTCCTCGCGTGTCTTCGTCCTCCAGGAGGACAACCGTTTTGGTTCACGCACTCCCAGGCTCCACGAGGTTCCCGTTGACCTGTCGCTTGGTGCGCAGATGTCGTCCCGGTTTGGGAGCGTTTCCGTAACGGTTTCCAAAAAGCGCTTGCGGCTGATTGGGCTCCTACTCCTTGGGGTGCTGTTGACGTTTAGTGGCCGCAGTGTGCAACTCCAAGTGGTGCAGGGAGCATCCTATCGGGCGCTCTCAGAAGAAAATCGTTATTCAACGCAGGTGGTGGTTCCACCGCGTGGCGTGATTCTTGACCGGACAGGGGAGCCGCTTGCTTGGAACCAATCGATCTTTGTCCTCACCATGGATCCTCGTACCCTGCCCGAGGATGAGCAGCAGAAGACAGACCTGTTTCTCACCGTGGCCGCGCTCACCGGTCTGCAGAGGACGGACCTTGACCTACTTTTGGCAAACGCTTCAGCGGCACAGACGGCAAACATCACTGTCCTGGAAGATATCCCTTACGAAACAAGCATCCGTCTGGCCACGCATATTTCTTTGTTGCCTGGATTTGCGTTGGAAACGCGATCGATGCGGCGCTATGACAGTTCCATCCCGTCCCTTTCCCATGTGCTGGGGTATACCGGTTCCATGAATGCCGATGAGTATGCCTCTTTGAAGTCTTCAAACTATCGTATCTGGGACGAAATCGGTAAGGCGGGAGTGGAAAAAGAATATGAAACGGTCCTGCGAGGCACGCCTGGGACGCTCGTCTCTGAGGTGGATGCCAGGGGGGAGAAGGTCTCGATCGTGTCACAGACGCACTCGCAAGAGGCAGGGACGATGCTGCTCAGCCTGGATGCCGCTTTTCAAAAATTTGTCGAACAAAAATTGACAGAGACGCTGAGTCGCGTCGGCGCCTCTCGTGGTTCCGTTGTGGCTCTTGATCCAAGGTCTGGAGCCGTCCGGGCGCTGGTCAGCCTTCCAACCTTTGAGAGTAATGATTTTGTGGGAGGCATCCCCCAGGACCGTTATGAGGCGCTGCTCAACGATCCAGACCAACCACTGTTCCCTCGCGCGATCTCCGGAGAATATCCATCCGGTTCGATTTTTAAACCCTTTGTTGCCTACGCGGCTTTGGCAGAAGGGATTGTCGGGGAACACACTTCCTTTCTTTCAACGGGAGGCGTCCGCATCGGGCAATGGTTTTTTCCTGACTGGAAGGCTGGGGGACACGGAGTGACCGATGTCCGCAAGGCAATTGCTCAGTCCGTGAATACGTATTTTTATATCGTGGGAGGAGGGTTGGATGATGTCACGGGGCTTGGGGTTGAGCGCATCTCAACCTACGCAAAACGATTTGGATTCGGGAGTCCAACCGGCATCGACTTGCCTGGCGAAGCAGATGGGTTCCTTCCCTCAAAGGAATGGAAGGAACAAGTGAAGGGAGAACGTTGGTATGTGGGTGACACGTATCACTACGCCATCGGACAAGGGGATTTTTTGACGACGCCGTTGCAAATGGCCGTGGCGGTCTCGACGATCGCCAATGGCGGAAATCGATATGTGCCGTACGTCGTTGAGTCCGTGGATGGTGCAGGCGCCTCCCGTATTGTCCATCAAGCGCCTGTGACCGTGGAAGGACTCGATGCGTCAGCCCTTGAGTTGGTTCGGGAAGGGATGCGAGAGACCGTGACTTCCGGAAGCGCGCGATCGCTTTCTGTGTTGACGCAGGCCGTTGCCGGAAAGACGGGTACCGCGCAAACGCCCGGCGGTCGTCCGTATCATTCATGGTTTATCGGCTTTGGTCCGTATGAAGATCCGACATTGACCCTTGTCGTTATGGTTGAGGAGGGAGGAGAAAGTACAGACGCGGCCGTCCCGCTGGCGAAAGAATTGTTCCGATGGTGGTTTCAGCATTCCTGAGCGTTATTCAAGCAATGTCGCCAGGATCATAAACACGAGCGCGGACACAAAAATAAAAGACTGCAAAGAAATTTCTTTCGCTTTCGTCTGATGTTTCAACTCAGGAATGAGGTCCGAGGTGGCGATGTAGAGGAAACTTCCCGCCGCAAAGGGAACCAAAAATGGCACGGCAAAGCTGAACGATTGGGTGAGGAAATACCCGACGGTCCCGCCGGCGATCGCGGTGAGCGACACGGCAAAATTTGACCACACGGCCTGTCGTTTGCTCCAGCCGCTATGGATCAAAACGGCATAATCACCTAGCTCTTGCGGAATTTCATGGAGCGCGATAGCGACCGTCGTGAAAACTCCGATGGAAGGAGAGAGGATAAAGGCGGTCGCGATGATGATGCCGTCAACAAAATTATGGACAAAGTCGCTCAACAGGATCAGGTGTCCCCATGGATGTCTGGGTTCACAATGGTCTTTATTGTGGCAGTGATGCCAAGAAAACCATTGTTCAAATTGGAAGGAAAGGACGAAGGCGAATGTCAAGATGAGCAGGGAAGTAAAAAGAGAAAACGGGCCAGTCTTGGAAAGCTCGACCGTTTCAGGCAGAAGATGGAACACTGCATTTCCAAACATCGCCCCTGCGGACAAGGCCACCAAGATGAGGATGCCATTTTGTAAACGCAGCCGTGTGAAGGTTACGACCAACACACCGACAAACGAGAGGAGCGAGATGAGGATCGTGCTCACGATGATGAAAATAAACGTCATAGATAGGACTAATAGTGCAGGCGTCACGCGGTCTTGTCAATCAAAAACTCATCCACATGGCTGTTGTTGACAAGGGTGAAAGGGCAGGATAGCCTACAGACACACTCGGCCAGATCGGCGGGTGTTCATTTTTTGAAAA
>JACRJW010000018.1 GCA_016235605.1 Candidatus Uhrbacteria bacterium
TCGCTCTTTGCCGTCTCAGAAAATTATCCAGCGCTCCAAGCCTCACAAAACTTTTTGCAACTCCAGCACGAACTCACCGATGCCGAAGACAAAATCCAAGCCTCACGCCGTTTCTACAACACGAACGTCCGCGACTACAACACCAAGCTTCAAGTCTTCCCAACCAACCTCATCGCCGGCACGTTTGGTTTTGTGAAACGCGAATTCTTTGACGCACCAGATGTGGCCTTAGAAACGCCAGTGGTGAAATTCTAATTGAAATGTCCAGGTTCCAACTCAGTCAAAAACCATCACTGAAGGCAGCACCCCCCTTCGACAGGCTCAGGGAATATACACGTGCTGCCTGAGTGATGAGGGGCGTCGAGTGAGAAGGTTGGGGAAAGACGCAGGTGGGCGACCCCGTGTTTTTGAGGAAGCAGATTCTGGATGGAGTCACAAATTATGTACTCCCAAATCACCGCCAACAAACGCAAGACGTGGTTGCTCATCTCGATCTTTACCATCGTGATTGTTGGATTAGGTTGGTTTTTTGGTGAATACACAGGAGCTGGCAACGTCGGCATCATCGCCGCGGTGCTCTTAGCCACCTTCATGAATCTCACCGGCTATTTCTGGGGCGATAAAGTCGCGCTCTCAACCTCTGGCTCCAAAGAAATCCAGAAAGCTGACAACCCACGTCTGTACCGCATGGTGGAAAATCTCGCCATCACCTCTGGAATGCCCATGCCAAAGGTCTATGTGATGAACGATCCGTCCGCGAATGCCTTTGCCACAGGTCGTGATCCTGAACATGCAAGCGTCTCAGTCACCACCGGCCTTTTGGACATCATGGACGACAACGAACTGGAAGGTGTGCTCGCCCACGAACTCAGTCACGTAACAAACTACGACATCCGCGTCATGACGATCGTCATTGTTCTGGTAGGAATCATCCTGCTCCTCTCGGATATTCTCATGCGCACCATGTTCTGGGGCTCACGCGACAACGACAACCGAGGCTCGGCTGTTCTGGTCGTGGTCGGACTCGTACTCGCCATTCTCTCACCGTTTTTTGCCGAGCTCATCAAGCTGGCCGTCTCGCGCTCTCGGGAATATTTAGCCGATGCCTCGGGCGCCATGCTCACCCGCTATCCAGAAGGCCTGGCCAAGGCGCTAGAAAAAATCGCCCTCCACGATCGTCCACTCAAACGCGCCAACCACGCAACCGCCCATCTGTTCCTCGCCAATCCCTTCGATCCTCATGTCACGAAAAAGTTTGAGCAACTCTTTTCCACCCACCCGCCGATTGAAGAAAGAATTACAAAACTCCGATCTATGTTGTGATCGACTGGCTCATGTTCAAAACCATGTTGAGGTTGTGTATAGGCTGATTCTCAGTCAAAAACCGTCACGGAGGGCGCACTCAGTCTTACTCCGATCTATGCTGTGACAATGACATGCTCATATTCAAAACCATGTTGAGGTGATTCGGCTCGGACGCCCTGTTTACTAACGGCGCGAATCACCGAAACCCTGAGCCGCAGCCCGCCGCAGGAGCGGGCAAGGCGTGTTTTGAAAATGAGCATGTCACTGTCACACATCCCTATGCCCTACGACATCGTCGACAAATTCTCATCCCACTTGAAAAACGTCCTCACTCGGGCGCTGTGTTTCGTCGTAGAGACGGATCAAAAAGCCATCCACCCAGAACATCTCTTGTGGGCGCTGGGGACACAGAAGGGCTGCATCGGCGCGGAGATCTTAAAAAAGTCTGGGGTGAAGCTCATGGAGCTTAAAAAGTTAGCCGGCGTGAGACAAGTCGTCCATCCGCTGGGCATCGGAAGCGACCTGTCCCTCCATCTTTCACAAGACGCAAAGCGCATCGTGGAAAAGGCGGTCCTCACCGCCAACATGTACGGCCATCGCTACGTGGGCACCGAGCATCTGCTCTCAGGGATTCTCCAAATTGAAAGCTCGACTACACAACAGTTTTTTCTCTCTCAACAGACCGACATGAAAGAACTGCGCTCCCAACTTGCGATTGTTCTCAAAAGCACGTCGCGATTCCCAGACCTCACCGACTCTCCCAAGGCAGGACAAGCCGTTGTCGCGCAGCCTGGGGCGACTCAGCCAAAGGAAGCCGCGCAAGCTCAGGAGAAAAAAATTTCCGCCGTGGAATATTTTAGTGTGGAGCTCACCACAAAAGAGGCACAGAAACGGATCGACCCCGTGATTGGTCGCGACCTGGAAATTGAACGTCTCATGGAAATTCTTTGTCGCCGCACAAAAAATAATCCCCTGCTCCAAGGTGAACCCGGCGTTGGCAAGACGGCGATTGTGGAGGGCTTGGCCAAAAAAATCGTGGAGGGAACCGTACCGCCTGTGCTTTCCCACAAACGAATTTTTGCGCTCGACATGGCTCTGATTGTCGCTGGCACCATGTACCGAGGTGAATTTGAAGGGCGCCTGCGACAAATCGTGGATGAGGTGAAACAAGATCCTGAAATGATTTTGTTCATCGACGAAATTCACTCGATCGTCGGCGCAGGCTCAGCCTCTGGGTCGCTGGACGCCGCCAACATTTTGAAACCCGCCCTTGCTCGCGGAGAGATTCGTTGCATCGGCGCGACCACTCCAGGAGAGTTTAAAAAATACATCGAGACAGACGCGGCCCTTGAGCGCCGTTTCCAATCGGTGTTTGTAGAGGAACCAAGCCGCGAAAAAACCGTTGAGATTCTCGAAGGTGTGGCTCCACACTTTGAGCGTTTCCATCGTGTCCGTATCACTCATGACGCCATTGTCGAGGCGGTACAGTTATCAGAGCGTTACATCCAAGACCGCCAGCTGCCGGATAAAGCCATCGACCTCATTGATGAAGCCGCAGCCGCCACACGCGTCCGTGACGTGAATCCTGCGCCCATCCAAAAAGAACGCGCGCTCTTTGAGAGCCTCGATCAAATAAAAGAACGCAAGCGCCAAGCCGTGGTCGAGGAACGATTTAGCGATGCACTCGATCTCAAAGCCGAAGAAGACCGGACACAGGCGCATCTTGCCTCACTGCGTATCGAGGAAGACACGACTCCTGTTCCCGTGATTACAGAACAAGATATTGCTCGCGTTGTCTCTCGAGCCACGGGTATTCCCTTGGATGGCATCCTTGAACGTGATTTAAGCGAACTCATGCAACTTGAAGATCGGCTGAGAGCGTCTGTTCTTGGACAGGACGCGACGCTTGAAATTGTCGCTGGCGCTCTGCGTCGAGCCAAAGCCGGCGTTGCCCATCCCAAACGACCACTCGCGTCATTCCTCTTTTTGGGCCCTTCGGGCGTTGGAAAAACCGAACTGGCGAAAGCCGTGGCACACACCCTGTTCCACTCAAAAAACAACTTCATTCGCCTGGACATGAGCGAGTATGCCGAAGGCTTTACCATGTCCAAGCTCATTGGTGCGCCGGCGGGATACATCGGCTACAAAGAAACCGCCAACCTCACCGACCGCGTGAAGCAGCGTCCGTACTCGGTGGTGCTGTTTGACGAAATTGAAAAAGCGCATCGCGATGTGCAAAACTTACTTTTGCAAATCCTCGAGGAAGGCGAGCTCGCCGACGCCACCGGCCGCACGATCAATTTCAAAAATACCGTCATTATTTTGACGAGCAACGTCGGGCTCGAACGCTTTGAACAAGGCGAGATGGGATTCATGGGAAGTGAGGGCGACCGCACGGTGACGTTGAATGCGGATCTGCAAAAAGAACTCATCGAACGCTTCCGCCCAGAGCTGTTAAACCGCATCGACCACACTTGCGTATTCAATCTGCTCACCACAGAAATCTTGACCGAGATCGCCCATCTGCAACTGAAAGAGCTCTCGAACCGCCTTCAAAATCAAGGCCTCACGCTCCAGATCCACGCCTCTGTTGCCGCTCACCTCGCCAAACAAGCTGATACGAAATCCGGCGCCCGCCAACTGCGCAATCTCATCGAAAAAGACATTGAACACAAAATTGCCGAACACCTGAGCCAAAAGAACCGCCCTCGTGCGCTCACGATCAAACTCAAGGACAAAAAAATTCTTGTCTGTAAACACTATGCCAACGCGTGAAGTCGATCAACTCATCGATCAGCTCGTCCAACTGGGCGAGGATAAGGAAGAGTTAGAATTTTATCGTGATATTTTTGATAACATGGAAGAACCAGAGCAAAACGAAATTCTCACAAATCTCCGACAGGAAATAAAAGATCTTTTAGCCGCGGCATAAGCTATGGGACAGGAGGCGCAACAACAGATAAAGACCAAGTCTCAAGCGAGACGTCTTCTTGCGTACTCAAAATCGGTTGGAAAAATCATGAAAGAAAACCCTGGTTCCTGGGGAGCCGTGAAAGCGGTTGGAAACACAAAAGTTGGTTCAGCCGTCATCGACCTTGTCCCTTTTTTGGGAGGCATCAAACAAATCAGAGAATCCGTTTCAGGTGAACGTCTGACAGGTGAAAAGCTCACTGGGAAAAAACGCCTCGTTCATGGACTCGTTGGTGTCGGAAGTCTTGCCTTGGATTTCACAGGTGTTGGAGAGGTGGCAGAGGGAGTAAAAGGTGCACGGATTGTTGGTAAATCAACTGGATTTTTCAAAGGCGCGGCCGGAAAACTCGGTGCGCGCGGAGCGACAAAATCTGCTGCGCTCATAGAAAAATCTGCAGCCTACATGGCTCGCAATCCTGAGTTAGTGAAAGCAGCAGAGAACGTAGCTGAAAAACACTTGGATGATGGGATTCGATATGTAAAAACGGCATCACGAAAAGATGCACGCGATACTCTCAAAGAAGAAGCCTCAAAATATCTTCCACCAGAAGTGGCCGGAGTCATTGTTGAAGCTGGAGAAGCCAAGATGCGAGGCGCTTTCTTGCCCTCTGTCGCAAAACAGGCGGCAGCGCCTGCCATTTCTGACCTCTCCGCTCGCAAGGCCGCTCTTGCCGCTGGACGAGTCATCATAAAAGCAGGAACAGCCAAGCCATTTTCGATGCCGCTCTCGCAACCGACGAAAAAACGACTGCCAACCGACATCGAAAAGCAAGAAGTGAAAGAAGAGGCAGAGGAAGAAGAGGAAGCAGCACAGTGGGAACAAGAACGAGCATCGTTACTGAGGCAAATGACGAGAAAGCAACAAATCGAATCACAAGAAGGCGAACAGGAAGAAGAAAAGAAAAGTCTCGCTCAAAAGGGAAAGCTCGCTGTCGTAAGATTCCTCATAAAAAGAGGGATGGCACGGGGGTTTATTTTCCTCTTGAATTTCATTGCCGCTGCGTGTGATCTCAGCAGTGCTGGTATCTCATTTATCATCGATATTTTTGTCTATCTCTTTTCGTTCGGCTGGCTCAATCTTGAAATGATCTACGGGAGATACATCGCAAA
>JACRJW010000019.1 GCA_016235605.1 Candidatus Uhrbacteria bacterium
CGCACGGCGCTCGTCGCCGACTGCACCGTCGGCGGCAACGACGTGTACGTCCGGCGCGGCGCGCGCTTTTCGGCCGAACGCATTGATTCGCTCATCGCCCATGAAATCGAAACACACGTTCTCACCGCCGAGAACGGCTCCCATCAGCCCTTCGAGCTCTTCCGCCGCGGGTTCGCGCATTACCTCGACACGCAGGAAGGTCTCGCCATCTTCAATCAGAACCGTATTCTCTCACCCCATCATGAGAAGCGTTTCGGTCCTCCGCGCTCCGTCCTCGCGGTGGCCTACGTCCTCGAACACTCCTTCGCCGGGACGCGGAAGTATCTGACGGAGGAACTCGGCTACGAAGCGGAGAAAGCCCTCACCAAAACCATCGACTGCAAGCGGGGCCTTAGCGACACCTCCGAACCCGGCGGCTTCACGAAGGGCCTCGTCTATTTCCGCGGGTTGCGCGCCATCGAGGCCTTCGTCGCAGATGGGGGAGATCTCAGGAAACTCTACGTCGGCAAAGTGGCGCTGGAGGATATCGATGTGGTGCCGAAGATTGCGGGAGTGAGAGAGGCGATATTGTTGCCGGAGTGGTTGCGTGGCGGCAAAACTCGTTGATCGTTTCTCGTTGGCTCGTTTCTCGCTTACGAACAAACGGTGCTTTCAATCGTTCAAACGAGCAACGAGCCAACCAGCCAACGAGCAACGTCGCTTATTTCTTCTCCACCTTCTTCTCTTTCGTCTCTTTCTCCGCCTTTTCCTTCGACTCTCCCTCCGCCACCGGCGCTCCCGGCACGGCTGCTGCGCCCTCCGCTCCCGGTGCTACTTCACCCTCGGCCACCACTGGCTTCTCTTCGACTTCCTCCTCGCGCGGCTGCTGGGCGACGACGAGGACGGTCTCGGGCGGGTCCATAATCGTGACGCCATTGGGGACCTTCAGGTTCGCGACCGTGATGGTGTCGTGGAAGGCGACGAGCAAAGTCAGGTCGACCTCGATGTCGTGGGGCAGGTTGCTCGGAAGAGCTTTCACCGTCACGTGATCGGTCGGGGTCACGATGATCGCGGCGAGTTCCTTCGCCGCCGGCGCAATACCCGTGAGGCGCAACGGAACCTCCGCTTCAACTTCCTTCTTCATGTCGACGGCCAGAAAATCGACGTGGATCACCCTATCGCTGACGGGGTCAAAATCGAGCGCGTGGAACAGGACCGGCACTTTCTTCTCGGCGACATCAAGCTCAACGATCGTGCTTTCCCCGGCGGTGGCGTACGCCTTCATCAGCGTCTTCTCGTCGCACTGCAGAAGGGTATTTGGCATATTTCCGTATACGACGCACGGAATACTGCCCATCCTCCTCAGGTGCGCTGCGGATTGTTTTGCACGGGGGGCCGCTTTGAGGGAAACCATCTGCATGGGCGGGAAGCGTACGGCAGGCTGAATGAAACGTCAATGGCTTCTCTCGGCCGTATGTACGAGCATAGGACATCGGACAGCGGACTTAGGACAGCGGGCAAATAAGATTTTTTCCTTTCATTTCCGAAGTCCGAAGTCCGAAGTCCTTTGTCCCGGCGCCGCAACGCCTTGCCACTTCCAAAAATACTTCACCGCGCTCGCAATATGCGCCCGTCCGACGGGCTTCAGGAGTAAAGAAGCAACACCGCCCTCGCTGAGTCTGCGCTTGCGGTCGGTGGCTACCGCTTCGGGGTAGTACACGACACGTTTTCCCTCCGCCCAGCACCGGCGGCAGAGATCGATATCTTCGAAGAAGAGAAAAAATTGCGGATCGAATCCATGGAGTTTCTCTGCGAGGTCACGGCGGATCATCAGACAACCGCCGATCACCCAGTCGACGTCGCGCGTTTCGTCGGGGTCTGTTCCCGTCTGCAGATAATGCTGCATGCGTTCAGGGAACCAGCTCTTCAAAAAAGTGCGCTTGATGATGACGTCTATCACATCCGGAAACGCGCGGTAGGAATCCCTGACAGTGCCGTCATCCTGCATCAGCTTCGGTCCCGCGATGCCGATGGTTTCATCTTTTTCCATGAGCGTGAGCAGACGCTCCGCTGCATCCGGCTCCGGCAGTTTCGCGGGATTATTGATCAGTACATATTTTCCGCGCGCGTGATGGATCCCGAGGTTGTATCCCGCTCCGAAGCCGACATTCTTCGGCGTCTCGATGATGCGTACGTCGGGGAACGTACTCAGTCGATTTCGCAACACTCCGATCGAATCATCTTCGGAATGATTGTCGATGACGAGAATTTCCATGCGGTCCGCGATCGTTTGCGCACGCAGCGCCTGCACGCACTTTACCGCGTGCTGGGGCGTTTTGTAATTGAGGACGATGGCGGAGACGAGGGGAGATGGCAGAGAGCCAAGAATACATGATTTCGCGGTTTGCTTTTGATGGCTCTCAGTTGCTAAAAAGTCGAATATAATGTATAATATTTTCGATGTCTGAATTTTTCATTAAAAACAAAGAGATCGTCCACATAAAGATGGGCCAGGCCGATGCATTGATTACAAACAATCGCGATGCGATGTCTGTTGTGAATCGTCTTGCGGACAGAATTGACCGGTCCGCGGATATTGCGACTTTGCGTAAAGAAGCACGCGCGATTTATGTCATTGTCCTCGAGGCGGAGAATTTTCCCGCACTCAAAGCAACAGCCGATGCCACGCGCAGGATGCTTCGTGAGGAAAATCTTTTGACGCCCTCAGGGGAATTGATCGATGTTGAGGAAGAGACGCTCCAAAATCTACGGGCCCAACTGACCGTCGCACTCGAAGCATGGCCCGAACGTTTACGGAATGGGGAATTTTCCCGGGCCTGTTTTGCCATGAAGAAGCGTGTGTCATTTCTGTTGGATGAAAATGAAAAAAATTGGGAAGATGAATTCAAATTTATGGATGCTATCTGTCTGGAAATTGCTCCCCTGGTCAAAGATAGTGCAGAAGCGCCGTGGCTGAACAATCTGGTGAAAATTCTGTACAGCGTGAAAGCGCTGCGAATGTAATTAGTCTTATTGCCCAAAAATATCATTCTAGAATAATTATCTCTATGCCCGATGAACCGAAAGATCCACTGGCAGACCTCCAGACCGTCGTTGAAGCGGAGTTTGAGAAGCTACAAACGGAGAGCGAAGCAAACTCAGCGTATGACCTCGCTGAACGCCTGTACACGAAAATTTGTTTTTCACGTACGCGCGCACAGATACGGGACTTCGCGGCGGATCTTATGAAACTCTGTTCAGAAGCAGACGGCAAAAAATTTGCTGTTCTGGCGCCTCTGGTCGCCGCTATCCGCGCTCGCCTCCGTCCGGTGATCCTCATTCCCGTCCTGCCGGAGCGCGAAACCCCGACGGATGCTGTCCCTGCTCTGCTACAGGAGTTTCAACGGGAGCTTGGATTGTGGCCGGAGAGTATTGCACAGGGAACGGTATTCCACATGCTGACAGATTTCGGCCCGTCACTCTTTGATGCTGATTTTTTCGCACGTGATTACATTAAATGGATATACAAGTACGAGGGATTCTGCGAGCTCCTGACAAGCTTCCGTCATGTCGTCGACGCGCAGCAGAAACAGGAACTTCGTCTCTGGCTGCATCGTCTCCGTCGCACGTTTTTCCGGCTTAACGCACTGCTCCACAAAGAGGCAGGCGCGAAGTGATCTCGCATCGGGTTGATGGGTTTGCTATCGTCGGGGGGCAGCTTTCCCATTTCTCGGTCCTCATTCACATCGGAGGGTACAGGTCATGAGCATTCTGCGTTTTCTCTTCTGGAGCGGCAAAGTCATTGTGTTGATGTGTCTGGGCAAAAAAGTGCCCGTGAACAGCCGGTCACACCCGCAAGAAAAAAAGCGTAAATAATCGCGCTCCCGTAAGAGATCTGACCCGCAACGTAGCGTCGCTGCGGGTCTATCTTTGGAGTCACACTGTGACACTGTGATTTGCTTATTCTAAAATGTGATGTAATTTAACAAACAGAGAGTGCAACGGGCACTTTCATTCGCTGTTCTGTTACATAGAGGAGAATGACATGAAATGGCTCACCGCAGTTGTTGTGCTGTCGCTTGTGATCGTGCTCAGTCTGGCATTCATCACATACTCCGGCAGCGAGATTCTCGTCGAGAAAACAGAAGTAGTGGCGGAACCTTTCGGGTCTGATGATCAGCTTCTCAGCGTCAAATTGCGTACTGACCGGAAGAATCTCCTCGGGCCGGAGGCAAAGGAGCTCGTTGTCACACACCTCCGTGAGCATCGTCTTGAAATCGTATGTGTCTACGAATTCAACTCGCGCGGCGACCCCATGACACTTCTTGTGCGTGAGAAGAAGAAATGAAATGGCAGACAGCAAAAGGCCCGACCGTTATGCGGTCGGGCCTTTTCGAAAAATCATTTTTTACATGAATAGTCCCGCGAGTGCGAGGGTCAGGGTTGAGAAGAGTTTGATCAGCACATGCAGCGACGGACCCGCCGTATCCTTGAAGGGATCGCCGACGGTGTCGCCGGTGACGGAGGCCTGATGCGCGTGACTCTTCTTGCCGCCGTGCGCACCGCTCTCAATGTACTTCTTCGCGTTGTCCCATGCGCCACCCGAGTTATTGAGGTAGCAGGCGAGCAGCACCCCGACGATGGTGCCGACCATCAGCAATCCCGCAACCGCTTCCTTCCCGAAGAGGAGACCGATGATGATGGGGGAGGCGACGGCCGTGACACCGGGGAGGATCATTTCATGCAGAGCAGACTTCGTTGCGATGTCGACGGCTGCCGCGTAGTCCGGGTCTTCCGTCCCCGCCATAATGCCTTTCTTCTCGCGGAACTGACGGCGCACTTCCTCGACGATCACGCCGGCCGCCTTGCCGACGGCGCGGATGGTGAGGGAGGTGAAGAAGAAGACGACCATCGCTCCAAGGAATGAACCGACGAAGACTTCGGGCTTCGCGAGGTCGACGCCGGTGAGGTGTGTCTCCTGCAGATAAGCGGAGAAGAGGAGGAAGGCGGCCAGCGCGGCGGAGCCGACGGCGTAGCCTTTCGTGAGGGCCTTCGTCGTGTTGCCGGTGGCGTCCAGCTCATCGGTGACGTTGCGGATTTCCTCCGATGCCTGCGACATCTCGACGATGCCCCCCGCGTTGTCGGTGATGGGGCCGAACATGTCCATGGCCAAAACGTAGCCGACCATTGCAAGCATTCCCATCGTTGCCACCGCCGTCCCGTAGATGCCTCCGCCATCGATGCCCGTCTGGAGCCCGCACCAGTAGGAGCCAAAGAGTGCGGCGCACACCGTGAGAACCGACAGGCCTGTCGACTCCATGCCGATGGCCGTGCCTGCGATGATGTTCGTCGCGTGTCCCGTCGTCGAGGCCTGCGCGATGGCGCGGACCGGACGGTACTGTTTGCCCGTGTAGTAGTCGGTGATGTAGACGAACGCGACCGAGGTGAGGATGCCGATGACACCCGCGAGGAAGAACCAGAAAGCGGAATCGTTAGGTCCGTCGAGCATTGTTTTCGTCGTGACCCACAGGGCCGCGATCGTGATGAAGGTCGTGACCCAGTAGCCGCGGACGAGTGCCTTCATCGGCAGCTCATCCTTTTTCGCCTTCACGCAATAGACGCCGATGATCGTAGCGACGAGCCCCAGTGAGCGCAGGATCAGCGGGAAGAGGATGCCCTTGAGTCCGAATGTGGAGAAGAGCGCGACGCCGAGGATCATCGCCCCGATGTTCTCCGCCGAGATGGATTCAAACAGGTCCGCGCCTCTTCCGGCGCAGTCGCCGACGTTGTCACCGACGAGGTCGGCGATGACGGCGGGGTTGCGGGGGTCATCTTCCGGAATACCGGCCTCGATTTTCCCGACAAGATCCGCTCCCACGTCCGCGGCCTTTGTATAAATGCCGCCGCCCAGCTGAGCGAAGAGCGCGACGAAGCTGGCGCCGAAGCCGTAGCCGATAATGAGGTCGGGGATGCTCTCGATGGGGAGATTCAGAAAGAGACGGTAGAAGAGGTAGAGCCCGCTGATGCCGAGCAGCGACATCGCTGTGATGACGATCGCCGATACCGTCCCCGCGCGCAGCGCCATCTGGAGTGCGGCGTTGAGTCCGCTCTTCGCCGCCGCCGCCGTTTTCTGGTTCGCCTTGGTTGCTACCACCATGCTCACGACTCCTGCGAGTGCCGAGAAGAAACTGCCGAGGAGGAATGCCGTTCCCACGCGCACCCCGTGCGTCCAGCCGTCGGGGCCGCCGGTCAGTCCATAGGCCACCATCATTACTACGCCGACGACGATCGTCAGGATCGCGATGGTTTTGTACTGTCTGCGGATGAAGGCGCGCGCGCCGACGCTGATGGCGTCCGCCACTTTGTGCATCGCGGCATTGCCGTCCGGTGCCGCCTTCACCTGCGCCCAGAACACGAGGGCGTAGAGGAGTCCGGCAATCGCCACGACGGGTGAAAACAGTTCAATGAAGGAGGCGGTCATACGGGGAGGGGGGGGGAACGAAGGACTTCGGACAGAGGACTTCGGACAGCGGAAATGCCATCAAAAGTGCGAGAAGAGAGTAGGGAAGGGCGAAAGGGGCGTCAATACGAGCGGAAAGCGGGAACATGATTGACTATTTTCGTCTATATGTTTGACTGATGCAGTTGCATTTGGTCGATCTTTTCTTTGGTATTGGAGGAATGACTGATGTCCTACGAATGCGCTTCTTTTGGGTCTGAGGGGGTGACACCTGTGCATGTGGCTAAATCAATGGCTGATGCCATGTACGCATGGTGCACTGATCACCCCAAAGCGCGAGTTCACTTCCAAACGCAGTCGCAGTCTGTCGATGCGACAGGAAAAATCGCGCTGTTCGTTACGATCCTCTATACGCTTGAAGGGGGTTGAAAATCGAGAAAAGCGTGCAACACCAACCCCCAGAGAGATTTTCTCTCTGGGTGGTTTTAAAAAAATCCTTCCTTTATTCCCTCTCCCCGGGGGAGAGGGTTAGGGAGAGGGGCCGCGGTTCGTGAGATGTCGCGAGTAAAATCAAATGTTGGGAGTAGCAAAACGCCCCTCCGACGCCCACTCCCCTCATCCCAACCTTCTCCCAATGGGAGAAGGAGGACGACGAGGTATGATGTCCCCATGCCCCGCCGCCTGAAGAAAATCATCAAGAAACTCCTCGGCGACAAAAACCCCGCACTCAAATCACTCCGTGCGCGGGTTGCGAAGGCTCCGGCAGGCCCAGGCATCTACCGCTGGTTCGGGGAAAGTGGCACCGTCCTCTACGTCGGCAAGGCGAAAAATCTGCGCAAACGTCTCACCTCCTATGTAAGGGCTGCGCCACGTGGCCGCGAAGCGGCTTTACGTGGACCGTGGAAGAGATCATTTCTTGCCCAGATCCGCGACTTCGACGTCACCGTTGCGGATTCCGAGCTTGAGGCGCTGCTTATGGAAACGAATCTCATCAAGGAACTCCGTCCTAAGTACAACGTGCTCATGAAGGACGACAAAAATTATCTCTTCATTCGTGTCTCGTTGCAGGATCGTTTTCCCGTTGTCGAAACCATCCGGCGGTTTCATCAGGATGGCGCGAAATACTTCGGGCCGTATCTGAACAGTGACTCTGCGTACCGCACGCTCGAATTGCTGCAGGAAGTGCTTGGCTACCGCGCGTGTCCTCATTCCATCGAGGTCTACAATCGCTGGAATGCGGAAGCAATTGCGAAATTAAAACCGTGTCTCGAATCGCAAATCGGTCGCTGCAATGGGCTGTGCGCGGGGCAAATTTCCGAAGAAGAATATTACAGCCGCATCGAGAGTGTCGTTGATTATTTAAAAGGAGACACTGCGCCGGTTCGTCGCGTTCTTCAGGAAAAGATGAAGGCCGCCGCGGCTGCGCACAAGTTTGAACTCGCCGCACGATTGCGCAATTTTCTCCAGACACTCGAACAAAAAGAATCCGGACAGCTTGCCACCGACACAACCGGCGAAGACAGTGACGTGGTCGGGGTGGCGATTCTCAGTAATCGTGCGCACGTCGTCGTACTCCATCGTAGAACCGGCCGACTGATCGGCGAATCGCACTATCCGCTCGCAGGTCAGGCGGAGTCGATTGCCTCTGTCCTCGAACAATTCCTCCCGCAATTTTATGAAGAGGGACGCGAGGTGCCGCCGATGGTCATGCTGCCGGAGGAAATCGAATCTCCGGACGTGATAACCGCGATGCTCCGGGAGCGGCGTCACGGGGCGGTCACGCTCCTCATTCCCGAGCGCGGCCGCAAATCCAGACTCGTCCAGCTTGCAGAAAAAAATGCAGCCGAGAAAGCGCGGCAGATGGAAGTGAAGTGGGAAGCCGAACACCGGAATACCACCGAAGCCCTTGAGGGGCTTCGGGACGCGCTTTCACTTCCCGCGGCCCCGAAACGCATCGAAGGCTACGACATCAGTCACCTCGGCGGCACGGAGACGGTCGGGAGCATGGTCGTGATCGCGAACGGCAAAGCAGCGAACGATCAGTATCGAAATTTCACCATCCACTCGATGCGCAGCGGGGAGATAGACGACTACCGAGCATTAAAGGAAGTGCTCCGCCGCAGACTCCGTCACATCAGCGGCGGACTGAAGAGCGAGGAGAAGCAGTGGAAAGAGAAGGGGATCGTTCTCAAGCAGGGGAAGAAAGCAGATGCCGCTGCGTTAGCAAAATTCCTCGGACGTCCTGCGAAAGATATCGACGTCCGTGCATTTTTGATTGCGTGGCAGGACAAGGAAATTGCCGGAGCCGCGAAGCTTCACACGTACGCAGGCGGACTGCGCGAGATTCGTTCATTGAAGATCGCAGAAAAATTCCGCGGTGAGCGTCTTGGCCAGTACCTGCTGCGCACTCTGCTGAAAAAAGTGAAGAAGGGCCGTACCTACATCGTCTGCAAACCGGATCTGGAATCGTACTACGCCGAAATCGGCTTCCGGCACGTCATCAAGCCGCCGAAAGATCTGCAGGACTCCATCAAGCGGATGAAGAAAGACGGCGTCCGTGAGCCACTGGTGACGATGTACGACCCCGTGCAACACAAGACGGATTCGTCGCTTTCCGCAACGCCGGATCTTCTCGTCATCGACGGAGGCAAAGGGCAGCTGAGTGCCGCGGTGGAAGTGATTCTGGAACTCTTTCATTCCCATATATCCATTAATGGATATATGGATGGGTCGGGTCCTCTGAAGCTTGCCATTCCGGTAATAGGGCTTGCAAAACGTGATGAAGATATTTTTGTTCCCGATCAGAGTGATCCCATCGCACTCGCAAAAGATTCGCCCGCACAATTTCTTCTCACGCGGCTCCGCGACGAAGCGCACCGCTTCGCAAATAAATTGCGCGAAACAAAAGGACTCAAGGCTGCGAAGCAATCCGTGCTCGATACGGTGCCGGGGCTGGGACCGGTGCTGAGACAAAAGATTCTGCTAAAATGTAAAACGATCGATGGCATTAAAAATGCATCGGATGAAGAGCTGGGGGAGATTTTGAATGGGGAGCAGATGAAGGCGCTTCGGAGCACGATTCAATAAAACAAAGCGTGGTCATCCCGATGTCCTTCGTCGGTCCCTTCTTTGTTATCCCGATGCCCTTCGTCAACGACCCCTGCGTTGTCACCCCGATGCGGAGACGAGGGGCGGCAACGCAGGGGTCGTTCAAGGTAAGCTCCGACAAGGGACGTGGTTCGTCGCCGCTCACCATGACATACTAAAAAGGTA
>JACRJW010000020.1 GCA_016235605.1 Candidatus Uhrbacteria bacterium
ATCATCATGGCCTCAGCGATTTTGATTTTGTTCTACGGCCTCTTTTATTCACTGACGATTCCTTGAGTATGACATTGCCGACAAAAATTTTTCTTTGCGCCCTGGCGCTCGGAATCGCGTTTGATAATTTGTTTTTCGACAGGCAGGGTTTTGGAATCAACTTGCTTCTGGGGCAGGTTCTTTTTTTGGCCGTGAGTTTTGGATTGAGCAAATGGACAGGACACAAACTTCCAAAACGCGCCTGGATCGCTGGAGGGTTTGCTCTAGGTTACAGCGCCGTGTTCGCTGTGTGGACGGGGAGCTTTGGGCTCACCATCGCCTTTTTGGGATTCTTCATCTCCAACCTGTTATTCATTTCCTTCGCGCTGGGTCATCATGGACGCTGGCTGCATCCATTTGAAATCGTCGCCACAGGGACACTCGAGCTTGGCTGGAAGCTGCTCTCACGTCTTTCGATTTTTCGTGAGCTGAGACTCAAGAGATTATCGTCACGCCAAAATGCTGTTCTGAAAGGCGTGGTGATTCTCATTCCGATCCTCCTCATCTTCATGGCCTTGTTTGCGAGCGCCGATGTGTTGTTCCGATCGTACACAGATGAGATTTTTTCGACCTTGAACGTCATTTTTGAACCTGGGCGCTGGGCGGGTCATGTGTTCTACGTTGGTTTCTGGGGTGTGCTGTTCACCACGGTGTTTGCCGCCACCTTCTGGCAACGTTTTACCCACGAGGATCCAGAGGAAATCAAGCCGCGGTTTGTTCTTGAGAGCCAAGTGATCGTGGGTGGTATCGCGCTCTTGTTCGCGAGCTTCCTCTTGGTTCAAGGCTACGCGCTCTTCGGTGGTGAGGCGGCGTTTTCCGGCATGGTAGACGTGACGTATGCCCAGTATGCTCGTGAGGGATTTTTTCAGCTCGTCGTCTGTGCCCTGCTTGTCATTGGCGTCGTGCTCACACTCAGGCTTCTGCATGGTGATGCAGTGAACAATCGGCTCATCGCTTTCCATACGTTCTTGATTGGGGAGACGCTGCTCGTGCTTCTCTCCGCCTTCATGCGGCTCAACCTCTACGTCGATGCGTACGGCTACACACCTGACCGTCTGTTTGGCTACTGGGTGATGCTCACACTCGGAGTTCTGCTTGTCCTGTTGCTCGTGAGTATTGTGCGCACATCTTCCCAGTCCAGCTTGATGCGCCAAGGACTGATCGTGTTGGGAATCTCGGGACTCTTGTTTGCCTGGACGCCGACAGACCAGCTTACGGCCACGCTTAACATCAAACGACACGAAACGTGCGGATCGGTCGCGCGCTGCAAAGTGGATGTCTACCTGCTCATGTCTTTGACCGACGAAGCGTATCCCGTGATCAAAACATTTTTGGATGGGGCACAGGAAGGTGATGTTCAGGGGTTTGATCAGACAGCCTGTGACGGAGTGTATCTGCGCGAGATGCTCAGCTCGTTTTATGTGGAACTCTATGACATGAATGAGACAACGCTTGGTTGGGAGTGGCAGAGGTGGAATTGGGCACGCAAGCGTCTCCCGGACTACTACATCGATGATCCAGTTGCTCCGGCGTGGTTGGCCATTATTCCCTTGGAAGGTTGTCCTTGAGCCAGGTCAGCGCGGCTTCGCGGGTCATGAGGCGGCCGTCGAGTTGAAGATCGCGGATGCCGTCCAACCAGAGACGAACTTTTGGTCCGGCTGGAACGCCGGCTGCCAGCACGTCGTTTCCAGACAAAAGAGGGGCGATCGTTTCGTCATAGTCAACGAGCCAACGGTTTTCAATTTCTTTTCGTCGACCTCGCGCTGCGTCGGCGACTTTTTTTTGATCAAGTACGTCGAGACAGCGCACAAGGGCGGTTCCATGACCGTTCATAAATTGACGTTCGAATTCTGAACCTGGAAGTCCTTCTACAACATGGACAGAGAGATCAGACTGAAGGATTTTCGTGAGCCACAGCACGTCGCCCACGTCGATGCGGATCGAGGAGTCGCGAGGCAGTCGATCGAGTCCTGAAAGATGAATGGCGTTGTGAAGCTGCTCTTGTGAGAGTCCTCGCATCAGAAGCGCGACGACAACCAAGAGTTCGTTGGGTTGAGTTCGTGTGAAAGGCTCGAGATAGTCTTTTTGTGCAAGGACGTCTTGGATACCGAGGAACAATTCTTTGAGAGCGCCTGAGTCTCGGAGGATCAGGGTGGCGCGGCTGGGATTTCGAAAGAGTGCTTTGGCAAGTTCTTCGCCGACGATTTCGCGTGGCACAACGAATTCGAGTTTTCCATCGACTTCGCGCATCCGGTTGATTTCGCTCATGAGAGTTTGGATCGCGCTCATGGTGCTCTCTTCGATCGTGAATCCTAGCTCGGCTGAGAATCGGATCGCGCGCAGCATGCGGGTAAGGTCTTCACGGAAGCGTTCTTCTGGGTTGCCGACGGCGCGGATAATTTTTTGTGAGAGATCGGTTTGTCCTTGAAACGGATCGACGAGTTTCTCCATGCGGACATCAAAGGCGATCGCGTTCATGGTGAAATCGCGCCGTGCAAGGTCGTCTTCGATGGGGAGGTTGGGATCTGACTGAACATCGAAATCTTTGTAGCCGCCTAGGGATCCTTCAGCTACAGCCTCGGTGCGCGGCAGAGCAAGATCGATGAAGGCGATGCGATCGGAAGAGTACCCACGCGGCATGAATTTGAATACGCCAAAGTGTTGGCCAACGAGATTGATCTCACCCTGGGTGCTGAACCATGTCTGGACAGCGTCCGCTTCAAGTCCACGGATCACAAAATCAAAATCCATCTCGGCCATTTTTCTCCCGAGCAACGTATCACGCAGAGCACCGCCCACGAGATAGAGCTGAGCGTTTGGATGCGTTTCAAGGAACGGATCGACAAAGGCGAGAGCGGGTGTTTGTTTGATGAGTTTTGTAAGAACGTCCTCCTTCATAGAATTGGGTGACTGCAGAACGTATGTCTTTTCTCCTCAGGTCTGTCCGACCCATACGACCGGGTCATGTGGGGCTCGCCAGACCGTTCGTCGAAAATCCATGCGTCCTGCAGTCACCCCATCAGTATATCAGACGAGTGACTGATAGACCGCGAGCGTTGCCTCATACATCTGATCCACCGAGAATTTTTTTTGTGCGGCTAGATGTGCTTGCTCTCCCATGGCTTTGCGTTGCTTTGGATTTTGGATGAGCTGTTCTAGAGCCTGTGACAGAGTTTGTATGTCATTGTGTGTGAGTAGAATTCCTGTCTGAGATGTGATGGCTTCACGCACGCCACCGACATCGCTTGCGATCACGGGAACGCCGCACGCCATCGCCTCGATGATCGAGTAGGGGAAGCCTTCCCAGCTCGAGAGAAGAACAAACAGGTCGGCTTGTGTCTGTAGTCGTCGCAGAACTTCCTCGCGGGGGAGAGCGCCAGGAAGATCAACTTGGTTTCCGAGCTGTGACTCACGGACAAAATCTTGCAGCGCAGTCATCTCTGGACCGTCGCCGATCACGATGACGCGGACTCGATCTCGAAGGGTTTGAGGAAGCGCTGCTACGGCGCGGATGAGCAGATATGGATTTTTTGGTGGTGCGAGCCGGCCGATGAATATTATCCTTGTCATCCCGAGCGACCCTGAGCCTGCCTGCCCTGAGCTTGTCGAATGGGTCGAAGGGGGGTCGAGGGATCTCAGTGATAGCAAATCTGGCATCTCGACGCCGTTGTAAATCTGGGTGAGTTTTTCGGGCGGAGCAATATGATGAGCTCGCGCAAGCGCCAGATCATTTTGTGAGACGCAGATGATCTTCACGCAGAATCGCGCAGCAAGTCGCTCCAGGATCGGGAGCAGGACTCGTCGAGGGCGGGGAGCGCCAGGTTGGAATCCCCAGCCGTGGGCAGTGAAGACCGTTGGGATACGGTTCCTGATCACGAAGCGTCCCAGCAGGCCGGCGACGGTGGAGTGACAGGCAATGAGGTCAGGTTGGAAGTCATGCACGGCGTTCGTGAGAGTCTTTGCGGCTTGCAGAAAGCGCCAAGGATTCAGAGAATTTGAAAGATGGGGGTTTGGAAAAAAGTGCGCGCCCAGCCGGAGAGCTTCTTGCTCAAGCCAGCCGTCAGGTGCCGACATGATCGCGACCTCATCGCCACGTGCAACAAAAAACTTAGTGAGTTGCGCGACATGTGTCTGCGCTCCACCGGCTTCGGATTTAGTGATGAAGAAAAAGAGTTTCATGGTGTCAGTCGCCGTGCCACTCAAGTTTTACGATAGAGTGTTTGGCGATAGAGGTGAATACGGACGAGACGTACAACCGAGGCGGGCAAGATCGTTGCGAGGAGTGGCTTCACGAGAAAGAATAAGCACCACCAAGGATACTGATGACCACGGATGGCATGCCATCGGACGCGCAGAGCTGATCGGATTTGTTCTCGCTCGCGCGCGTAGGAGATCATGCCAGTCGTGAATCGTTTTTGCATGAGGATGTCTGTGAGGTTGGCGAGTTTGGTGAGTGGGGACAGGCGCATCCACAGGTCGTAGTCTTGTGCACGACGATAGATTTCATCATAGCCATGAACGCGATCAAGAAGTTCTCTGCGCATCATGACTGAGCTGTGGAGGAATGGGTTGAAACGGATGAGCGAATGGCGAAGCTGTGCGTCTTGTGTGTCTGGATGGCGCTCGCCGATGACTTGGTCATGCGTGTCGATGAATTGATACGCGGTTCCCACAATGCCGATGTCGGGATGTGTATCCAGAAACGCAACTTGCTTCTGGAGTCGATCTCTCAGGGCGATGTCGTCTGCGTCCATTCTTGCTATCAATACTCCCTGAGCCTGTCCGAGGGCGAGATTGAGTGATCGTGTCAGTCCGAGATTCGTTTCGTTTGTGATGATCCGCACACGCGGATCTCGCTGTGAGAGTTGGTTCAAGATCGTGGGCGTCTGATCACTCGAGCCGTCATCTACAATGAGCAATTCAAAATCTCGATATGTCTGGTCGAGTAGACTCTGAACCGCAGCGCGCACTGATCGCTCACTGTTCCAGACAGAGATGAGAATGGAGACTCTTGGAGGCAATGGCATATCATTCCGTATCGTCTATGATACACTTGGGTTCGATGAGTTTATGTCAATTTTGTCGCTAAAGCAACAAATTCTGCGGCTACTCAAGTGGTCGCAGAAATATACCCAAACGGACATGGTGTATTTGGCGCATGGGAGTTTTTGGATGATGCTGAGGCAGTTCACAACCTCTCTCATTGCCTTTGGCATGGCCATAGCCTTTGCCAACCTCCTACCCAAGGAAACCTATGGAGCGTACAAGTACGTTCTCTCAACTTCGATCCTTCTTGCGATCACAACCTTGTCAGGAATGAACACCTCCCTCACACGCTCTGTCGCGAAGGGATTTGAGGGGTCTCTCATCCCCGCATTGTTAACAAGAATGAAGTGGGGCATCCTTGGAAGTTTTCTCACGCTCGGTTTGGTTTTGTATTACGGCGTGGAGGGAAACTCAGCCCTCACGACTGTTTTCGTCTTCGTCGCGCTTTTTTTGCCGTTCAAATCTTCTTTCTCCGTGTATCAAGCCTATTGGCAAGGGAAACAACGGTTCGACCTTTTTTCCAAGTATGCGATTTTTCAAGAGCTGCTCGCGACCGTTCCCATGCTCATCGCCTTATTTTTTACCGATCGTCTTTTTTTGATCGTGCTCACGTATTTCTGCGCACAAACAGCCGCGTCCGCTCTTTTTTATTTTCTCACTCAACATCGACTCAGCAATCACTCGCACGATCCTGAGACGGTGTCTTACGGGAAACATATCAGTTACTCTGGTGTCCTTTTTGCCGTGGCCAATAATTGCACGGACGTGATTCTGTGGCACTTGCTTGGTCCCGTTCCGGTCGCG
>JACRJW010000022.1 GCA_016235605.1 Candidatus Uhrbacteria bacterium
CGCCAAGCGCTTCACCCTGCGCCCCAATGACACGCACCTGTTCGGCTTTGATGCGGGCGTTGACGCGATAGTGTTGGATGTCGAGCTTGGGCCTGCGGAATCGATGTCTGTGGATACGCATAGGTAGGTGGGGACAGTCTAGATAAAAACCTGGAAAAAATCAAACGATCGGCTATACTGGTTTCGTTATGTCGACTCTTGCGATCAATAAAACAGCCCGATTTGATTACGAGATCCTCCAGAAGCTCGAAGGCGGTTTGGTGTTGACGGGCGCCGAGGTGAAGTCGATCAAACAGGGACACATCCAGCTGAAGGGAGCGTTTCTTGATCTGCGCGGCGGCGAGCTATGGCTCAAGAATGCGTTTGTGAGCGCGTACAAACCGGCTGGCGTGCGAGAAGATTACGATCCGAGCCGGAATCGAAAAGTCTTGGTGCACAAACGAGAGCTCATGAAGCTCGTGGGCAAGCGCCACGCACAGGGCCTTACACTTATCCCGTTGTCTTTGTATACCAAGGGAGGGTTGGTGAAGCTGGAGTTCGCGGTGGCGCGGGGGAAAAAACAATTTGAAAAACGCGAGGCGATAAAAAAGCGCGACGTCCAGCGAGAAATCCGTCAGAAACTCAAGGGGAACTGACTGCCCCCCTTGATTTTTTTGTGAAAAAGGAGTAACTTGTCGGTCGGAGGTAAGCAAATGGATCGAATCATCCTGGGTGCGCTCGGTGTCTTCGGCATCGTCATTCTGCGGCTGGTTATCCTGCCCGAGAACTCCGTCCTTGGGCAGATGATCACGGTTGGGTCGGCTCTCACCTTCCTGGTCGTGGGCGGATCCTACGCACTCGCCAACGCCGGAGAGGGTGTGCTCCACGATCCGTCCTCGGATTTCAACCGTCCAGACCAAGGCTAGGTTCCACGCGCTGAACGCCTGAGCTACGTCGTCCTCCACGGGCGGCGTTTTAAATTTTGGAGGTGGTAGGGAATAGGGGGTAGGTGGTAGGGAAAAAAGAAAAAGGGTTCGTGTGAACCCTTCGAGTGTTTCTCAGACGTCTATCGTCCCGTGAGCTGTGTCCAATTCTGCT
The DNA here is from genome assembly GCA_016235605.1 of Candidatus Uhrbacteria bacterium. Lineage (GTDB taxonomy): Bacteria > Patescibacteriota > Patescibacteriia > UBA9934 > GWF2-40-263 > JACRJW01. The sequence continues at coordinate 1,078 of JACRJW010000022.1, forward strand.
TGGGGCGGACGCGGGCAGAGCCCTGGGCGCACAGAGGACACTGCTCTGGCTCCCAGGTCTGGATGTCGAAGTGGATGAGAGGGACGATGGATGAGCCTTCGAACTCGTAGATGGGAGTTCGATGTACAAGGCACAACGAGAATGGTGCGAATCTGACGGGATGGGGATGAGCGAGACGGATGCCTTGACGGACGGCCTTCAGCGTTCCGGTCGTGGTCACGAGCTCCTCCACTTGCAGGACGATCTCGCCTGGTTTGATCTGGAACCGTTTCCAGACCTGCGTCTTGTCCGGACCTTTTTCCGTGAAGTCGTGCTGGGCGTTCAGATGGGCGGCGACAGTGTAGGAAAGCGTGGCTCCCGCGTGATCGGAGCCGATGACCCAGTCGACGATTCCGCCTCCTTGCTCGTGCAGTCTGTGCACCAGTTGGTCGGCCAGGATCTGGCACAGGTTGGTGTAGCGCAACACGCGCAGGACATCGACGAACCCGTTGCTGCACTTGCCCGAGGTGAGCTCGGCGTGTGGCACTCGTGGATCTCCGTTGTGCAGCCACAGTGCGTCGCAAGTCTGGAAGATGTGACGGATTTCCTCGGGACTCAGAAATTCTCTTTCACTCCAGACGTCCTTCCACTTGAGCCGGCGCAGAGCTCGCAGATCCATGTCGAGAATCATGGATGGCTTGCTCATGACGGGTTTCCTCCTGCATGAAGGGCTTCTTCGATTTCGCTTTCGATCGCTCTGAGCGCTGAGACTGGATCCTTGGCCTGCGTGATCTGGCGGCCGACAACCAACCACTTGGCGCCAGCCTTGATGGCGGCAGCAGGCGTGTCCACACGCTGTTGATCGGCGTGATCCACGCCAGCCGAGCGCACTCCCGGCGTGATGAAATTCATCCCGACGAGCTCAGGACGTTTGGCCAGGAGTCCAACCTCCTTGGGGGAACACACGACGTTTTTCACACCGGCGAGTTTTGCCAGTCGTGCTAGATAGAGGACTCCCGCTTTGGAGGGCTGGCCGTGGAGCAGATGAGCCTGCTCTTCGGTGAGCGACGTGGGAACGGTGATCGCGATCACCTGGATGCCAGTCTCCAGTGCCGCCATCATCATCTCAACTTCGCCTGCGGCATGGACCGAGACAAAGCTGGCTCCAGATTCGCGAACCGCTCGTGCGCGGCGACGGACCGTTGAGGGTGTGTCGTGGAGCTTGAGATCAACCCAGACGAGTTTCACTCCCGCCTTGTTCAGTTGTTCCACGACTCCTGGTCCGTGTTCGTCCCAGAGGCTGTGAATTTTGAACAGGACCCGGTGACCGATTTTTTCGCTCAACGTCAAGGTCTCTTCAAGCGTGAGTTCGTCCGTAGCCAGAATGACGCGACTGAGAGTGTCCATGGTGACTTCTCCTGTAAGCCGATGGCAGCCTATCTGAAGCATGGTTGAAAATCAACTGCGGACAAAAGTTCGCAGGTGCGGAAAAAAGTCCGCACGGTTATCTGTCTTCTCGAACAAAAATATCCGTGACGTGCACGGATATTTTTGTTGGTGGAGCTGGGGAGAATCGAACTCCCGTCTGGAAGGATTGACACGGTGATGGTTCCAAGTTCATTCACGCCTAGTACCTTGCCACGCTCAAGGCGTGAAGCAATACGTGACAAGGAGCCGATCGCAACTCTTAAACAGGAGAGACCGGCGACCTCATGTTCCAGCTCGATGATATAACACCTGAGTCTACGCTATCGAGCGTCGCGTAGTCAGATGGCCCAAGCTTTACGCGAGGACAGGGGCGAATGATGGAACGCGCAGTGCGTTCTTGATCATTGCCATGACGTTGTTTGCAGTTGTCGTCGTGCACGGAAATATTTACGAGCAACCGTACTTGCTCGACTTGATCACCAGTGGTAGGCCTCCCATCGATACCGATCAGCCCCGTACCTTGGAAAGGTAGCGCATTTTTTGCCGCGCGTCAATGGTCTCTCACTCGCTTAAAGACTCAAGAAACGCCTCCACTGTCGCCGCTTCCTCAGGATGCAACTGTCCGTAGGGCGCAAGGGCGCTTCATACGGTAGGGGCATTCTACACCTCGTCGTGCCCTGTGCTATAATTTTTCCATTGGTATGATGCATCCACCGCAGTCGGTGAGTATTTCCACCGCGACCTTTATCAAAGCCGTCCTCATTGTCTTGGGGATTTGGTTTTTGTGGTACGTGCGTGACGTGGTGGCGATTTTTGTTGCCTCGCTCCTGCTCTCGTCGCTCATCGAACCATTCGCCGCGACGCTTCAGGCGCGGCATATTCCGCGTGGACTCGCCGTGCTCATCGTCTACACCGTCTTGCTTGCGCTCGTATCCATCCTGATGGTTTTGCTCATCCCGGCGATCAGCACACAGGGAGGACAACTCCTCACTTCTGTCTCCACTTCGTTCAGTGGAGCCGCCAATTCGTTCGGAAGCCTCCAAGCATTTAGTGAGACGCACGGGCTTGCGGATAATTTGCAGAGTTCGCTTGTGTCGCTCCAAGAGGCGTTTGGGCAATCGGTTGGTTCTGTTTTTAGCACGGTGAAAGGGGTCGTGGGAGGCATGGTCGCGACCTTCATCGTCATGGTCCTTGCGTTTTACATGGTGGTGGAAGAAGAAAAAGTGCGAAAATATTTTAGGAGTCTTGCGCCCGTTGAATATCAACCCTACGTCGGGCATCTCATGAAAAAGGTCCAGAAAAAAATGGGAGAATGGTTGCGGGGGCAACTCATCCTCGCGTTGGTCGTTGGTACGCTCATTTTCATCGGACTGACGATCCTGGGAGTGCCCTACGCCCTGCTGCTCGCGCTCATGGCCGGGATCCTTGAAGTCGTCCCCTATGTGGGTCCTGTGCTTTCGCTCATCCCTGCGGTCATCATCGCTTTGGCGCAGTCTCCATTGCTTGGCCTAGCGGTCGTCCTGTTATATGTCTTGGTCCAGCAAATTGAAAATCACGTCCTGGTCCCAAAAATCATGCAGACCGTGACAGGCTTGAATCCCATCATCAGCATTCTCGCGCTCTTGGTCGGCATTAAAGTCGCGGGACTCGTCGGAGCCATTTTTTCTATCCCGCTTGCCATGATCGGCGTGGTTGTTTTGGAGGATCTCTTTGGCGACATGGCTGAATCTTAATATGCGCTACTATCATCGTCATTCTTTTTTTCCTCTGGTGATTATTTTGCTGACACTCTTGCTCGGTGTCTTTATGTTGCTCACCGTGAGTCGACAGACAGCTCCGCCAGCAGATGAACAGACAACCACTCCTGTGGACGCCCAAGCCTATCGAGTGTCGCTCGTGGATCTTCTGACGACATTTGAAGCAGGGATCGCTTTGGCTCCAGACGACCCTGCCAAACTCGTTGTCGCTGAGCGTGCGTTGACGGATCTCCTTGCCTTGCGTGTCCCGCCAGAAGATAAGCAGCTTCACCTCGATTTTGCGCTCACGCTCACGAAAATCCAGACAGCGCTCAAGAGCGATGACACGAACATCGATGCATTCCTCCTTGAAATTCAGACGATCAAAGGAGGATTATGACGCGGGTGGAAAAAAATGCTTCCGTGCGTGAGAAGCTTGAGGAGATGAAGGGGAGCGTGGTGCGTGAGGTGCGGGAGCACAATCGCAAACGGCGGCCCATGCTCACCTGTAGTCTGGTATTTTTATTTTTGGTCGCCTGTTTTTTTTCATGGATGGCTTGGGTCGTAGCCTCAACAGGCCTCGTGTACATTCCGCTGTTCACGACCCTCGCGTATGACAAACCAGAGCCGATCCACGCGGTTGAACCTGGGATCCCAGTCGATGTCTTTGTGAAAGACTCCCTCACAGAGGAAGTGACCAAGCGCCTGCAGTCTGGTTCTGGCGAGCTCAAGGATCGTGCGTTTACCCTCACGCTTTCGGAAGCGTCCCTGACGGCTTCGATCCGTTCCCTCATCGAGGAATCGGGACTGACGTTCCTTGATGGATCGGAAGCACAAGTCGCGTTGGACGGACAGGACGGAGCTGAACTTTTTGTTCCCCTGAGCAAGAACACTCAAGCGTCGGCCATCTCCCTCATGATCGACGTGGGGGCGAAGGACGGAAAAATCTCGATCGCCCCGACCCGTTTGCGTGTGGGAAGCCTTTCGATCCCGCATTTTATTCTCGTGAACCTCTTGGACCCGTTCCTCAAACAAGAGCTGGCCAAACTCAATGATGCCCTGATAGGGTACGCACGTCTCAACTCGATCGTGGTCGCCCAGGGAGCCGTGACGCTCACAGGTGAACTTTCCGTTGAGGTCCGTTAAATATGATTCTCTTACACCGCATCTCTTCATTTGGCGTTGCCCTCGTGGCACTTTTGAGTTTCACGGCGCTATTGATGGGATCTTCGCATCCGTTGCTTGTCGTCTTTGTGTGTGGGATCCTGACAAGTCTGCTGATGGCTCGACTGTTAGGCTTTCAGGTTCGCACGTTCCAGTTTTGGCATCTCCTGGGAACGCCGCTCCTGTTTTTGCTTTCGAGCTTTGGGTTGTTCTTTTTGTTGGAGTCCATCTCTGTCAAGATGCTCCTCTCCGGACTCGTGACCATTCTCCTGCTCTTTTTTGTTGAGCACGTTTTTAATTTCATCCATCTCCCAACGAAGTATCAGCCCTTTACATTGGAATACCTCTCCCAGCTCTTCCATGTGCTTTCGGTTTTTTTCCTTGCCACGCTCGGATTCGGCCTGCGGCTATTTTTGCACACACCGCTGTGGTTGCTCTCACTTGCCTTTTTCCTTGTGCTCATGTTTATCATGTACGGGACGCTCTGGGCCGGGAAAGTGGACGCCTTGAAAGCCCGACCGTACGCGTTTGCCACCGCGCTGCTCATCACCGAATTGTTTGCCGTGATTTCTTTTCTTCCCACCGGGTTTTACACCAACGCCGCGTTTCTGGCGCTTGGGGTGTACGTCCTTCTGGGCTTGTCACGCGCCGATGCCCTGCATAAGCTCTCACAAGAAGTCTTGCGACGGTACGTGGCGGTCTTCGCCTTGAATCTGCATGGGTTGGATTTTTTTTGTCTGCTGCATATGCGGCATTAACGCTTTAATTCTGTTGGTACTTTCGGTCGGCAGGTGACTATCGGATTGAACCAGAGGAAGCCAGTAATCCATTTAATGAGAGCCTCTGGTGTCCGGCACCCGCGCGAGCGATTGAGCAAAGAGC
>JACRJW010000021.1 GCA_016235605.1 Candidatus Uhrbacteria bacterium
GAACCGTTGCTTCCCGTCGCGATCGAGACGATCTGGACCGGGACGCCAGGCTTGCCCGGACGGTCTTGCTGCCCGTTTTGTCCCCCCTCTTGCGCGGAGACGAATAGCGCCGGCAGGAGCAGGACGCCAGCGAGCATCAACATGGCGGCAGGAAAACGGAGTGATTTTAGAACGCTTGTGGTAGTCATAAAACGTGGTTATGGTTCGACGTCGAGATCGCTAGCACGCGCTTTCCTCTCAAACAAACGAACCTGTTCATCTTGAGAAAGCCCGTGTCCTTCAATGCGCGATCGAAGGTGTGCCGGCTCTCTGTTCTCTGCCTCGTCCTTTTGTACACGGGCAGATAGCTCAAGGTAACGGGCATTGTGGATAGAGAGTTCTTGGATCATTTTGGCGCGCCCCTCTGGATCCTGCATCTGTGGAGGAAGTTCCTCCACGGATTGTTCTAGTTGATCGGCGGCAGCATTGAGAGCCTCTTGTGCCTGTTGAGGTGTGCGTGAAAGATGATGCTCCCCTTCTTCCAGGCGTCGTGCCATCATACGCGAGTGAAACTCCGCGCGAGCCTCCGGTGTGCGCGCCAAGCCTTTTTCCACAGACTCGATTGTCTGTTTCACCACATACAATGGATGGCCTTCAACGACGTCAGGACTTTCGTAGGCATAGACACCGGTTCCCATCGTAAACACCACGACAAGCGCGGTGAGTCCAACAGCGCTCCATCGCAGTCCATGCGGACGAAAAGCAATATCCGGATACACGCATGCACGCTCCTGGGACAGCTTCAACCAGAGGGCATCACGAAATGCCTTGGGTGGCTGTCCTTGCCTTGCCAGACGGTTGAGTTGTCGCTTGAGAAAAAACATATTAGGCCTCCTTGAGAATGGATCGAAGCTTCAGAATCGCACGATGCGTAGCTACTTTTAGGGCATCTGCGGTGCGGCCGAGAATGTCTGCCATCTCTCCATACGCATACCCTTCAATGTACTTGAGCGTTACCAGACGCCGATCCTCCTGAGGCAGTTTTTGGAGGGCGCTCTCAAGTTTTGTGTGTTCTTCCCAGTCCTCGATAGACCGACGACCGTCTTCACCCACGAGCGTGAACGAAACGTCATCGAGATCTACATGCGGTTTCTTGTCACGGAAATAGTTGGCGAGGTGATTGTGCGCGATGCGATAGATCCAGGCAGAGCGAGAAATTTCTTCGTCGTATTTTTCAAAATTCTGGAGCACCTTGATAAAAATCTCAGAGACAAGGTCTTGCGTGACGGTCTCATCGCGTCCCACACGAAAAAAAACGTATCGGTAGATACGATCGAGGTTTGCTTTGTAAAATGCTTCAAATGACCGTTTATCCATGGGACGTCATCTTCGTGACTATACACAGATAGACGATCTCTGTATGTCTGTCAAGAGAAGGAGCCATATCCCCGTTCATTTTTGCTCCCACCAAATAACGCCATGGCGATCACAGGCAAGATCACCCAAACGGCTCGAGCGATATCGCTCACGAACAACGCTCGCGTAAAGGGAGAGAGCACGGTCGCAAGATCAGAAGGAAAAAAGGACAGCGTGACACTGATGAGGAGTCCCACGTGCAGGAACGAAAAAATCATCACCTGCCAAAACCTGCCTTGGGTGGCTCCGTGGCCGAGCGTGCGCATGAGAGCCGAGTGCGAGAGGAAGAAAAAAAGGAGGATGAAGATCCCGAGGAACACGGTCACGCGCAGGGCAAAGGCGTCGTTCACAGAAATTTTCGCATTGAACTCCGCGACGAAAGGAATGTAATTCACAATCGCAAGCGACATGTAAATGGAAACGAGAATCACGATGATGCGATCACGGCCAAGGGAGATGCCGTAAATGAGCGAGGCGACGACAAAAAAGATCAGGATAAAAAGATCCCAGGTTGGACTGAGCCAATTGATATTTTCAAGCGCCTTCTGCGCGGCCGCTTGATCGAAAATCGCTGTTTGTAACATATCCTCCTTTGTTGCCTGTATCCTATCACAAAGATTCAGGATGAGCGATGTAGGGAAGCGCCGAGCGACCAGCGTCCTTCACGTCCTTAGATGATCCACGCGTGAGGACGCGATCGAGAAGTGAAATTTCATCTGTTGCAAGAGTGGCCACGGCGATCGTGACAGGACCGCCGAAGTCAATTTCAATTCCTTCTAGCTGAGACAGCGCCACGGCCGTCGCACGGTGATGGCCTTCAATGCAGACGATGCGATCCGCCTGCCCCTCGAAACCTGAAAGGCGAAGTGGAGTGCCTTCGAATCGCAAACCAATAAAAACCGTCGAAGGTGGAAAATCCTTCATGATGCCCGTGACTTTTTCATGGGCGTAAAGAGGAATGGCTTGTTCAGGGATACGCACGAGGTCGGCAAAGGTGTGCCGATTAGGCGCGGGCAACTTCGACTGCCAGCCGCTAAACGGACCAACAAGCATATTGGGGATCTCGCTCATGGGGTCCGTAAACTCAAAGAGGTTCCATTCCCGAGTCGGCGCGCCGATTTGTTCGGCGATAAACCGTCTCCATGACTCCCAACTCTCCCAGCCTTTCAATACGGTCGCACAATGAATCCAACCAGGATCGTTTCCTTCGCGCTGTTTCCAATCTTGAAAGACGTGTTCCCAGGTGGTCGGTTTGATGAATTTGAGCATAGTGATGAGATGAAGGATAACAAAAGGATACGATCTTCACCATAACAAAACCCGCCGTTGAATGGCGGGTTTGTTTGGTCCCGGGCTCGCTGAATTTACAGCTGGTGGGAAATTCTGAACCTTGGACGAACCTATTTTGAGCAAAACCCCCAATGAAGCCGCCCCGCCGCCGTGCCGGAAACCGGCACGCCCCACAAAAAAGTTTTCTTTGCTTTTCCCGATTTGCGCGCGCCCGATTTTTTCTTCTACTTCGTGTCAGACATTTAGCGCAACGAATGGCATAATCCATTCGTATGCAAAATCTAACAAACTATCGGCGTCTCACGAGCCGTGAGCGTGAGGAAATCAGCCGTTCTCTCGCGGCAGGAACAGCACAGGTCGAGATCGCC
>JACRJW010000025.1 GCA_016235605.1 Candidatus Uhrbacteria bacterium
GTTCCTCGCTTATCATCGAATTAAACCGCACGCTCCACCGCTTGTGCGGGTCCCCGTCTATTCCTTTGAGTTTTAGTCTTGCGACCGTACTCCCCAGGCGGAATGCTTAATGCGTTAGCTTGTTTCGTCGGCTCCGAGAGGGTCGATACTCCCGAAACCTAGCATTCATCGTTTACGGCGTGGACTACTGAGGTATCTAATCTCATTCGCTCCCCACGCTTTCGTCCCTCAGTGTCAGGAATGTACTAGCAGATTGCTTTCGCCTTTGGTGTTCTTGCCGATATTAACGCATTTTACCGCTACACCGGCAATTCCATCTGCCTCTTCCATCCTCGAGTCTTGAAGTATCACGCGCGGCCTTCGGGTTGAGCCCGAAGATTTAACGTGTGACTTTCAAAACCACCTACGGACCCTTTACGCCCAATAAATCCGGATAACGCTTGAGGTCTCTGTATTACCGCTGCTGCTGGCCTTTCTAGCTTAACTTAGCGAAATTTTGTATCTGTAGTTTGGGTGAATGTAAGGAGTTACGGTTTCAATAAAGCGTTGCATGCTTTTTGAAAGCACATAAAGTCGATAGTACATTTTCCCACGCATTTGACATCGGCAGACAGACATTTCGATTTCGAAATTGTTGTAAACCGCTTTCGTAAGTAGCTGACAATCTTCATAGGGGAAACAGTAAGTTGCAAACATGGCATTCCAATGGTATTTGCGTCTCGTGTCTAGAGTGCCATCATCTTGGTACCAGATTGCCAAAGTCAGTGGGTCGATAAGTAGACTTTGTATCTGAATCGGCACTCGCTTTTTTCCTTCATTTGGATAAAAGAGTTGCCGCAATTCACCAAGATCTTGACGAGCTCTCGTGTAAAAATAATGTTGTTTATACTTAGGAATGGTTTTCAGAACAGAAGGTTGAAGTTCCACGATTTGTGCGTGGATCCATTCCAGGTATTCAATGACCTTATCTTGATATTTCAGATAGAAGATTGAAGTGCCCGTTTTGGGGCGGTAGGCTGTCAGCCAACCATCACCGAGTAACGAACCAACAAGAATATTTTGGACACGTTTTCCCATATGAGATTTTCTTCATGTCACCATGAAGCTTGGACTATATCATCATCCCAACGTGATGTCGGGAGTCTCGCGTGTAGTCTCTGAGGAGCCCCATCCCAATGATGGGTTTCCTGCTGATTGTCTCACGACCTGTACCGGGCAGCGGGCCCTTCTTAGGTCGGGTTACGATTGTCACCATTTTTGGTACGCAACCATTTATGAGGTGTTCCAGCATATAGCGAGATTTTCTTCTCCGACGTTACCGTCGGAGCTCTGCACCAACTCTTTCGAGTTCACAGAGTTAGCAACCTCTTATTCATCAGGTACCGTCATTTGTTCGTCCCTGATAAAAGATCTTTACGACCCGAAGGCCTTCATCGATCACGCGGCATTGCTCCGTCACACTTTCGTGCATTGCGGAAGATTCTTGACTGCAGCCTCCCGTAGGAGTCTGGGCAGTGTCTCAGTCCCAGTGAGCCGGGCCACGCTCTCACGCCCGGTACCCGTCGTAGCCTTGGTGGGCCATTACCTCACCAACTAGCTGATAGGACATAGGCCGTTCTTCAGGTGGCAAGCCTTTCAATGGGAATGACCGAAGTCCCCCCATCTGTATCGTGTATTAGCCATCGTTTCCAATGGTTGTTCACGACCTGAAGGTACGTTACCAATGTGTTCCGCTCCCGTTTGCCACTATCCATCTTTGATGTAATCGCGTATGGACCGTTCGACTTGCATGCCTTAGACATGCCGCCAGCGTTCATCCTGAGCCAGGATCAAACTCTCAATGATAATTTCATGAATGCTCCGGATGGGGCACCATGAAACTCTGATATTTATAAGGAATAACGTTGCAATCACACAATAGATAAGGTGTGTGACTCATTTGGTAGATTTGGTTTGGTTCAGTTGTAAGGAGCATTGCTATTAGTGAAGCCTTTGAAAAACGATGAGATGCGCTGCGCTGGAGGCGAGCAACGGCCGAACCGTACACAAACGTACGGAGAGGCTGTTGTGAGCCGAAGCGCAAGCAGATCGCGTTTTTCAAAGGCTTCACTTGCGGCCGCATTGTAGGAAAAGCCTAGAATAGTGTCAAGGACGGTTGGGGAGAGGCTGGGGAAAGCCGTATTGATTGACAAACCAGGTCTTTTTCCCTATGATTAAACCGTTCCTGATTCTCATCTCTGGCGCGCACCCATGCTCGCTCGGTCGACAGGCAAGATGAGGATCAAAACAACAAAGAAACAGTAAGAAAAGATGTAACAGCTATGGCTGATAAACTTTTCGACCAGGAGTTCGTCGAATACATTGTGCGGGCGATCGTCAATCATCCAGATGACGTTCGAACCGATCGCATTGTGGACGAACGCGGCGTGCTCATCACTCTTCACATCAATCAAGAAGACATGGGTTACGTCATCGGTCGCCAGGGTCAGACGGCTCGCGCGGTCCGCACACTGCTCAAGATCGTTGGCGCCAAAGAAAATGCGCGCGTCAACCTCAAGATTTATGAGCCAGAAGGATCCCGTCGCCCACCTCGAGAATCTCGCGAAGACCGCGACGACCGAGGCCCACGCGATTCCTTCCGTTCGTCCGACGACTCTTCGTCTGTAGATGATCTGGGTATCTAGATCAAAAAAGACCTTTGAAAAATCGCGATCTTGCGGCTTACGGGGCCCCGCGACTGCCTCAACGTAGGATTTACCTACGTCTCAGCGGCTCGCTTCCCCGTGCGCCGCAATCTCATCGATTTTTCAAAGGTCTTAAATTAAAAAACCAGTTACCCTCGGGTAGCTGGTTTTGTTTATTCAGGAGAGGTGATGAGCAGGAGATACAGATTTCCATCCGTGAAAAATTGGTCGCCGATAAAATTTTCTCCCAAGATCGGATGGACGAACTGAACTGTTTGTTGTAACTGAGTTGAGGCTGTTGCCTCAAGGTCTGACAGCAAGAGATCCCGCTCGGTATCGATATCTGGTTCAATTTTATGTGTCACGCCCCACTTGAGCCCTGAATCAAAACTCGCGGTTCCAACATAGACCCTGAACCCACCCTGCGTGACCATGTTCGTGCGCCAAAAACGGGCGTGATGCCGTTTACGGATGCTGTCCTCTTGTGTGGCTTTTTGAAATCCAAAGTCGTTGACTTGCGCGTTCCAGAAAGCGGGCGTCATGGGAGCTGTCGAGTAGCCGACGTTTAGAAAGGCGGCACGGGCGACTTTTGTGATCGTTGAAAGCGTGAGCGGATCAGCCTTCTGCCATCCCGCCTCACCCAAGGTTTGGATAAGATCTTCATCCGTTTTTGCAAGGACCAAGAAACTGAGTGGCTCTCGGGTGTTTCCCAGCAGGTCTTCCGAATAGCGAGACAGCGTTTCATCGCTGAATCCTGTGAGAGGATCGACCGTCGGGATAACAGGCAGAGCAGACTCTAGCTGAGCGATGGTCTCGACCACGGGTTTGGTTGTGATGAAGATGTATCCCAGTGAGAGCAGAATGACAGGGAGCAGGATCGCTGTGGTCAGCACGCGGAAACGAGAGCCGTGCACCTTGGAGGTCGTCTGGAATTTCGACGCGCCTTTCCATTCACATAGCGAGATGCCGATGATGAGCCAGATCATGCCGAGCAAGTATCCTCCAAGGACATCACTCAAATAGTGCACGCCAAGATAGAGCCGACTGAATCCGATGAGCAGGATGATGACTGTGCTTAGAAATATCATGTTCAAACGGACACTTCGATTTCGGATTGTTCGCCAAACGAGGTAGGCCAAAAATCCCCAGAAGACCACGGCGACGGTCGCGTGGCCACTGGGAAAAGAAAAAGAATCTTCGGCGTAGACGGCAAGTCCTTCGGGTCGCTCTCGAGCAACGATGAATTTTCCCATGAGGGCCAACACTTCAGCGCCCAGCAGGGAAACCCACAGCGGAAAAATAAATTTTTTGTTGTGCCACAGGTACAGGACAAGAGACACGCCAAAGGACCACAGGATGATGACCTTCCAGTTTCCCAACTGTGTGAGCCAAAGGAACCATTCCGTGGCTCGTGGACTACGGAAAAAATAGAGCAGGTTTTCAATCCGGATGTCTGCAGCCACAATGGGGTCAGAGGCGATCACGTCTTGCACGAGACCCGCCAAGGTTGCAATGGCATAGACGATCGCCACGATGAGAAAGGACAAGGGGAGACCCGTGAAGGTTTTGGCGGATAATCGTTTTTGGAAAAAGTTGATGAGCCGCGGGTGGTTCTGAGTAAATTGTTTTACGTCAGGATTTGTCTCCACAGCTTCTCGTAGGGATTTCAGGATCGAAACAGTGAATCGCCAGATTTCTGTTCCAGAGCGACCAATGAAGGAGCGCGTAAGCAGGAGCAACAACACGCTGACACACACGATGACGAAGAGGAACCCAAGACGCGACGACCAGGTCAGGACCGTCTGCCAGGCTTGACCGAAGATCCAACCAAGCAGAAGATATACCACTGCGCTGACACATCCACTCACCACATTCCACACATAGAAATTCAGGCGCTTCATGCCCAACATTCCTGAGAGATAAGGGACAAAGGGTCTCACAGGCGCAAGGAATCGTGCGAACAGGATACTTTTTCCGCCATGGTTTTCGATGAACTGTTCTGAACGCTCGACGAATCGTTTTGGAAATTTTTGGAGCAAGCGATTTTGCAGGCGCTCAGAGGCGCCAAGCGTGTAAGCGATGGCGTCGCCCAGGATGCCGCCAGCGGCCGCAAACCAGATGAGGTCACCCAGATCAAGAGCGCCGGTCTTTGAAAGAAACCCAGCGAACAAGAGAACGATGGTCCCTGGAATCACAAGACCGATGAGAGGCATGGATTCCAGAAGAGCGATGAGGAAGATGATCCAGTAACTCAATACGCCAAGATTTGTTATAGTAGGCAGGAGGTCGTTTACGCTGATCATAGTGATCCCTATGATCTCACTTTCTATGGCGAAGCTCAAGAAAAAACAATTCGATGTGATCACAATTTTTCCCGAAGTGGTTCTGCCGTATGTGCAGGCGTCTATTTTGGGTCGGGCGCAGAAGGCGAAACTCATCGAAATCCGCGCGCATCAACTGCGTGACTTCGCAACTGACAAACATCACAAAGTGGACGACACACCGTATGGAGGAGGCCCGGGGATGGTGATGAAGGTGGAGGTGTTTGAGAGAGCCGTACAGGCCGTAAAGGGCGTAAAGGCCAGAGTCGTTCTCACATCAGCTTCAGGAAAAATTTTTACGCAAACTGATGCCAAACGACTTGCCAAGTACGACCAGTTGATTTTTTTGTGTGGGCGCTACGAAGGCGTTGACCAGCGTGTTGAGGATCACGTCGCAGATGAGGCACTCTCTATCGGCGACTACGTGCTCACTGGTGGAGAACTTCCTGCGATGGTGATGATCGACGCGATTGCGCGCCTCATACCTGGCGTCATTGAAAAAGAATCATTAGTGCGGGAGAGCCACAGCGATGAAGGCTACCGTGAACATCCCCAGTACACCAAACCTCCCGTGTACAAAAAATGGAAGGTGCCAGAGGTATTGCTCTCTGGCGATCACAAAAAAATTGAGGAGTGGCGCAAAGCGCATCAAAAAGAATAACGACCCTCGGGGGTCGTTTACGTTTGGTCGAACGCGTCCATTCTCGCTACCAGAAGCCCGTCGTCGTATTGTCGTATACCCAACCGTTGCGTGCCTGCTGATCGAGCGCCGGCTTCAGTCCTGCCTGCTCCAACCTCTTGGCGTGTTCGAGAGGTACGTAGAAACATTCACGGCGTTCGCACAGATACCCTGAGGCCAGCCAGTGACGGAAGAGGAAGTCGGAAGACACGAATGGGCCGCATGCACGGATGAGGCTCTCGACCTCTTTTCTGGTCATCGGTGTGTGACCATGGTCTTCGACCAAGTGGAAGATGGTGAGCAGGATGTCGGGACGCTCGTCTGGGCCAGGGATGTCAAGCATGAGGAGTCTCCGTGGAAAAAGGATAGGCGATGAATGGGTCCGTGTCAATAGAAAAGCTCCGACGTTGCCTCGGAGCTGTTGTGTTCACGTGACGGGCACGCGCAGGGCGATGGGGCGCTCCCACCGGTGCGTGTCGTAGTACTTGCCGGTTTCGGCGAGCACTGCGAGGCGCTGACTGGGCACGACCGTGGTTTGGAGCCGTTCACGCACTTGTTCCCACTGCGCCTTCCCCCAGGCGAGGCCGAAGAGGAAGTAGGCGAAGTCGATGAAGGAGGACTTCTGGAATGAATAGTCGCTCCAGTGTTTCCCGCGGCGCCGCTCTTGCATGATGACCGTCTGACCTGCGGCCACCAGTCCCTCGGCGAAGGACAGGATGCAGCCGGCACGTGCGGGCAGGAGGTTGTTCATGATCGCCCCTGCGACTTCCTGCTGCGGGTCGATCCACCAGCGCGCGGTTCCCTGCTTGACCAGCACGCGAAGTTCCTGAGCTGGGTGTCCGATGCGCGTGAGGACGATGACGCTCGGTGCGTACACGGTGTCTAGGTTGTGAAAGCTGTTGTCCATGAGTTCCTCTCTGTGTGCCTTTCCGTTTCCGGCGTGGGCGCGGTTGGTGGGGAGGCTCCTGCGAGCCGCGACTTGGGAAGCAGTTCTCTTCACGAGAACCACACGTCAAGGAACAACAAATGCATTTCTATGAAAGCACTTGTGTTCGCACCATTGAGGAAAGTATTCCTCTGGCATGTGTCATGTGTGTTCAGATTGAACAGCAGCATAACCGACGAGGATACATCAAAATGACGGTTTTGTCAAACGATGAAAATGACTCTCCCGCGGGGAGAAGCATCAGAGAGGAGTGTCAGTTTCGCGCACACGGTTGTAGGTGAGGATCAGGAGTCGGCAGATCCTCTCGTCGGTGGCTCCGACCTGTCGGGCATTGCGGAGAACGCGCCGGGCACGACCGCGGCAAATGGCCGGTAGTGTCTCGACCTGCTGATCGAGCGTGCGGTGCACATCATGCGTGCTGGCGAATGCCACCAGCGTTCGCGTTGTCTCGGGATCGTGTGTGAGGCCCTGTCGCAGGAGCTCTCGCATTTCCTCAACCCAGGTCATTGGCGCTCCAGATTGCCAGAGGGCAGTTTAGATGATTTTCGCAAAATGTCCATCTGTGGACTTCATGAGTTTTGAGATGAAGAAACCTTCATACCTCGAGGTTGGTAGGAGCGTTGCGGTTTTGTATAGACCTTGCTTCCCCGAAAATGGGAGCGTGATCGCCACGGGTTGCATCATGGGGAACTCGTCCACGAGCCAGGCGATCTGTCCTTCGTTTTCCTCTGGTGCAAGGGTACATGTCGAATAGACAAGTGTGCCGCCGGGTTTCAAGCAGGCGACGGCTGAGCGCAACAAACGACGCTGGAGTTTCGCATGCTCAATGATATTTTTTTGTGACCAAAAAGAAAAGCTGCGACGGTCGTTTAGGTTGATGCGTCCCTCAGCAGAACAAGGGACGTCGGCGAGGACGCGATCGAAGACTTCGTTGTGTGTGTGATGGAGGAGCGTCGCATCGATGTGGAGAGCCTGCGCGTTTACGCCTTGAAGAGTCAACGTATGTTTGAGTTTTTCAAAACGTACCTCGTCGATTTCACAGGCAACGAGTCGCCCAGTATTTTTCATGAGCGCGGCGATCTGTGAGGTTTTGCTCCCAGGCGCGGCGCACAAGTCCAGGACGCTCTCGTGAGGCTGAGCGTCTAGAACAAGCGGCGGGAGCATGGAGGTGAGGCCTTGCAAGTAAATTTTTCCAGACGTCGTGAGCGCATGAGCGAGCAGCTCCTTGTCTGTTTTGTTTTTCACGAAGAAGGCGTGGGGAATGTCGCGCACACGCTCAAATTGAATAGCATCCTCACGCAGAGTTGCCATGACGGTCTCGTCTGTGGCATGAAGCGTATTTACGCGAAACGTTGGGAGTCTTTTTTCACTCATCGCCAAAAGCATCGTCCGTGTAGCGACGGAACCGAATTGGTTTGTGAGGCGGGTAAGAAGTGCATCGGGGAGGTCCATCGTGCGGAAAGTCTGACACGCTTTTCACAAAAAATAAAATCGCCGTCCGCGGGGACGACGAGAAGATGTGCTACGGGATCGGGACGCCGAGTTGTACGACCTGGTTCACGCTCAGCGCGCGAAGGGGCGGCAGACCGCGGCCTTGGTGGCCTGGTAGAGGAGCCGTACGGAGCGCCGCCAGGGGATGCTCGAGAGGGTCCGCGACGCGCCTTCCAGCCTGTCGCAGGAGAGGAACATGACGGTCTCGGGCTCCAGGTAGTCGATGGTCACGGGGCGCATCATGTTGTGGTAGTGCCATGACAGGAACATTCCGATTGCTGCCGTCTTGATGCCGACGGCCACGAGAGCCAAGAATTGGAGGCCGATTCCTACGGAGGCGAGGATCATGATGAAGGTGAGGAAGAACGAGTCCGAGAAGCCCGCTGCGCACCTGTAGCTGATCCAGCTGATCGTGATCAGTGACAGCGGCGTGAGGACCGGAAGTCCGGCGCGGGCCACGAAGCGCATGCGGCTCTCCGACCAGATCTTGGGCCAGAAGTAGTTCCCATTTCGGAAACTCTCAAAGACGTCAGGGGAACTGGTCGACAGCAGGTGGAGGATTGGTTTCCAAGTGACCTGCTTGAAGCCTGCCAAGAGGGCGAAGAGCGTGATCGCGAGGCGGATGAGCCAGTTGAGCAACATCACCGGCGGCTGGATCGAGTAGGCCCAGAGGCGGCGCTGGCGGTATTCGCACTGGTCGATGGGAGGGTTGCGGAACCAGTGATTCACCCACGCGGCTTCCCAGGCGGGCGGCGGCTTGGCGAAGACCTCGGCGGGGACATCGACGTCAAGACTTGCCGTCACGGCGCGCCAGCCATCGGTCAGGTCGTCGTTCGGGTCAGGCCACTGCTCTTTGGGCAGTTCCGAGATTCCCCAGCAGGCATTGCGGTCTCCGCTCGTGTATTTCTTGTTGAGAAGAAATGTTAACGCTGAACCATCCGCCGTGAGCAGGTTCGTCCTCCAGAAGCCGAACGGGTCCTGTGAGAAAAAGAGCTCGTGCGTGTCCTTGATGTCTGCCCACCACCAGAACACGAGCATGGCGAAGACTCGGTGAGGACCGTCGGTACGGAAGTCGACGTAGCCCATGCCGTCCTTGAGCGGCACGAGCCGCCGCGTCTGTTTGCTGGCATGGTAGCGATCACCCTGGGGAGCGGTGATGAGCAGGACGTGCGGATCATTGACTCCCCGTTTGGCGAGCAGCTCGAGCAACGGTCGGTCGACGCACCAGCTCACCCAGACCGTGCCGGACTCGGTATTGGGGTTTTGGATGTGGATTTTGAACAACGAAATCTCCTTACTCCAGATGTCTGGAGAAGTCGATTTAATCATGTTTGGCTGCGTTTGTCAACACGCGAAAGGATGGGTCAACTGATCCAAAGAGACCGTTGCAAAACTCGATGAGATTGCGATGCGCGGGGAAGCCAGCCTCCGAGACGTAATGGAAATTACGTTGAGGAGGTGGCGGGGCTCTCGCAAGTCGCAAGATCGCGAGTTTTGTAACGGTCTCTGAGCTGTCCGCACGCAGCGGCGATGTCGGAGCCCATAGTGCGGCGGCGGGTGGTGGTGACATGGCGATCTTCAAGCGCGGCGAGAAATTGTTTGATGGCCGAGTCTTCGCTGCATTCAAACTCGACACCCGTGAGATTGTAGGGGATGAGATTCACGCGGACGTGGCCGATGCGGTTCACAAAAAGCGCGAGGGCCTTGGCGTGGGCCGGTGTGTCGTTTACGTCTTTGAGCATCACATACTCAAACGTGAGGTGATGGCGGCGGTTTCCAAATTTCGTTAAATAGCGTTTCGCCCAGTCCTCGAGTTTTGGAAGAAAATCATCGTAAGAGGTTGGGACGATTTGTTTGCGCGTTTGTGCAATCGCAGAGTGCAGCGAGACGGCGAGGCGCACATGCGGCCAGTCTTGATCCGTGAGGATCTGCTCAAGCCGTGGGAGCACGCCTACCGTGGAAACCGTGATGCGGGTTTTGCCGAGGTCAGTGTGGGCAAGAAGCGTGTTGAGTGATTCTTTGACGGCCTCGTAGTTGGCAAGAGGCTCTCCCATGCCCATGAAGACGATGTTGCTTATACGAAGTGGGACAAAGGTTTTAGGTTGTAGGTTGTAGGTAAGGAGGTAGTCGCCCCAGAATCGATATTGATCCACGATCTCGTCACTGATAAGTGAACGGGTAAGACCCATTTTGCCAGTCGCACAAAATCCGCAGCGCATGGCACAGCCCACTTGCGAGGAGACGCAAATCGTCCAGGCTCCGCGCGGATTTTTCATGAGGACTGTCTCGATCTCTTTACCGCCGTCCACTTCAAGGAGCGCTTTATGTGTGTCACCGTTTTTACTCACTTGCATCTGCACAAGCTCAACACTCATCCAGGGAATGGGAGAGAGACGTTCGCGCATGGCTGAGGGAATCGCCGTCACCTCGCTCCAGTTCTTCGCCGACGAAAAAAATGACGATTCGATTTGGTTCCATCGAAAGGCTGGTTCGTCGGGAAACAGAAGTTGAAACTGTGCATGGCGTGTGAGAGGCATACAAACAAATAGGCGAGAGTCACTACTCTCGCCCACGGGTTATTCTGTGACTGGTTGTGCTGGAGCTTCCGCTGGAGTTTCTCCTGGCGCTTCAGCTTGAGGAGCTTCAGCGGCTTTTGCAGCTTCTGCTTCCGCGGCCTTTGCTGCTTCTGCTTCCGCGGCTTTGGCCGCTTCCTTTGCTGCTGCCTCGGCTTCCTTGGCCACCTTTGCATCTGCTTTTTCTTGTTCAAGGGCGGCTTCCTTTTTTGCCTTGGCGGCTTCTTCGGCTTTCACAGCTTCTTCCGCCTTGGTGACGAGCTTGGCGCGGCGTGTGTCGGAGATGTGGCTCACGCTGCGCTTTTTCTCACCTTCGATAATTTTTTCATCGATGAAGAGATTCCAGAGCGTGTTGCTGACCTCAGCGCCTTGGCTGATCCAGTACTTCACACGGTCGGCTTTGACGACAAATTCGTGTGGGTGCTTGCGAGGATTGTAGTGGCCAAGAATTTCGGTGGTGTTGGCCCACGGGTCACGGTGCTTTGGCATGACCACGACGCGGTAGACAGGAGCTCGGGATTTGCCAACGCGGGAGAGTCGAATGGAGAGCATAATTGGATAGGATTATTGGATACTGACGTCGGCAATATAAAGGATGCTCAGAAAAGCGTCAAGCAACGAGGATTGACAAACGCTTCATCTTCTGGCCAAATGGCCCTACTGCAAAAGCAGTTCTGTTCGGCATGCAGACGATCCTGTCTGAAAGGTTATGCCATCCGCCCAAGTCATTCGGACTTCGACGGAAGGCGACGGCCCCCATGTTCAACAGAAGGAGTACACCATGTCCGCAAAAGATGCGAATCAGCACGCCCTGCAACGACTCGTGAAATGGATCGCTCCGCGGCTCTACGAGAACGAGCCTGACAGCGAACAGTCCGAGCGTGCCATGCGCGCTCTCTCCGGCCAGCTCGGGAGCAACCCGCCCTTCGTGATCGATGCGTTCGATCTGGGCGTGAGTCAGAGTGCGTGGATCGTCGACGTGACGATCTCGCCGAATGGGAAGGTCGCGATCGTCGTGGGAGAGCACGTCGATGAAACGTCGTCGAGGGTGCTGCTCACCACCTGGCCACGTCCAAGCGGATACTCGGAGTTCAGGGACCTGGGTGTCGTGAGTGATGACATCGAGGTGCATGTGCTGTTCCCTGAAGGATCGAGTGAGCCTGCCGTGATCATCGGCGGAGAGAAACTCGTCTGGGGAAATTGGACGCTGGAACTCCCATGGAAGGAGGAACATGAGGTTCCCAAGGACGCGTGTTTCACGCTGTGGGAAGACGCCGATTATTTTCAGCACGCGACGTACATCGAGGATGGTGTACCTCGCCTCGAGACAACCGCGGTCGCTGTGTACTCAACTCATGTGAAGAATGTTCGATGGATGGGACTCGTGAATGGCTCATTCGCAGTGATCACCTCCGAAGATCCAGACGGACAGTGTGAGACGCTCCGTTGGTGCAATGTGGAAGCGATCATGCTGCGCGGCGAACAGATCATCCCTGAGTCGATCGGTCTGGTGGATGGCGGCCTGCAGTTCGTTGCCAGAGAGGAAAATGGTCGGCTGGCTGTGTACGGTCGCAATGCACAACATCGGATGTCCGTGTTTGATCAATCCATGTGGCCGTGCCTGTGGGGTGATGGTCGGGTGATCGGCTGCGGTCATTTTTCCAAACAGGAAGGCCAGCGGATTTACTCGACCATGGATCGCGGTGAGTTCAAAGAGATCGCAACCATGAGTCAGGGTCAAGGATGGATCAAGGATGACGCGCAGGTCTTCGACTTCGGTGATCACGTTACCATTGTCGAACCGTGGCAGGGTACGACTCGTCGCGTGATCGATGTCCGTCTAGAGACTGGTACTCTGGAAGTGTCGCCAATCATCAGCGGACCGCGTACCGGTTTCCTTCGCGCCCACCACGGCCTCGTGTACCAAACTGTGGTCACGGGGAACCACGCGTTTCTCTGGAACGACTTCGGTGCTGAGCGCGGCAAGCGGCCGTCCACGGTCACGTTCCCGCTCTACAGCCGGTTCGATGCACTCACGCCCATCGAGGACGCTCGCGGCAAGGCGATCATGTCCTGGGCCTACGCCGAAGGCACTTTCGCCGTCGTCCGCTACCCGCTGCCGAACAAGTAGTACAACACGTCGTTCGCGAACGACGTGTCACGACTGCCATCTCTCACGAGGTGGCTTTTCATTTGACATGTCTCGCCACGATGTGAATCACATCTGGTGAGACGTGTCATCCTGAGCGAGGAGGCACGAAGTGACGACGAGTCGAAGGATCGCAGATCGAGGTTTTTGTTTGACCGGATCGATCTCAAGTGATAGTCTCCACCACCTGGAGGACAGATGAGCAAGTTTTTTGGATTCGTTGGTTGGCCGTGCGCTGGCAAAGATGTCGCCGCGGTCCGATGGTTCGTGCACTATGTAACAGTTCCTCGCGATCGAGGCGCTTCCCGGCAACGCCAACGTCCCCGATGTCTTGGCACTCGCCGACCGCACGCTTGTGAACGAGGGAACCCTGCAAGATTTTCACCACGCGCTTGATGCGCTGATTCACGCTTGACCGTCTATTTCGGACGGTTTTCAATTTAACCTATTTTTAGCCAAAATACGGCTCTTTCCTCTTGACAAAATGTCCAAAAAGTGGTATGATGCAGCCACTTAAAACTCGGATATTCTCTGGGGAGAGAGTAACAAGTCGATCGTTCAACCGCACCGACTTTTTTCATACCAGAAATCTTGAGGTTTGGCCTCAAGGTTTCTGGGATGAAACAGTTCCCTCGGCCATAGCCCACTCGGCCGTAGACCGGCCACGGGCGAGGCCCTTCTAATCACACCAACCTCAGGCGGAGTTACCGCCCAGGAGTTAGTATGTCCGCAGCACCTTCTGATCGTCCCGTCTCGCGCCTGGAAAAGGCTCGGGCGGAACTGCAGGCCGCCAGGGCCGAGCATACCGCCGCGTTCAGCGCCGACGGTTTCGATCCCAAGCGCGCCGACCGCGCCGAAGCTCGTCTCGAGGCTGCGCAGGCAGCGTTCGAGGACGAGATCGAGTGGGATCGCGGCCAGAGCGAGCGCCGCAATCGCGAGGAGAAGATCGCGTGTCTCGAACGCCAGCTCCACAACGCCGAGCGTGGGCTGCGCGTCGTGGAGTGGAAGCTCCTCGACGCCTGTCGTGCGCTCTCCTTCGATCCGCGCGCTCGCGGGCGCGGGCTCACGCTCGTGGGGATCCAGGAGTGGATCATCGACGCTCGTGGACTGGTCGATGGAAACCTCGGGACCAAGTCGCTCGCGCTCACCAAGCGTCGGCGTCTGGAGGAACGTCGGGATCTCCTCTCCGAAGCCGAGTACCGGCTGGATCCCGTCATCCGCCAGACTGAGAAGGTCGAGCGGCTGCGCGCCGACATCGCCCTGCTCCAGGACTCGCAGGCCGCGGCGAAGTAGCGGCCACGCTCCAACCCCCGTCAGGAATTGGCCTGACGGGAACGGCTCAAGTCCACGCACGACTTGAGACCTCAACCGAGAAGCCAACGAGTGTTGGAACCTCCGTTGAGGAGATCTTTCCTCACTTCAACAAGATTCTCGTGTTCATGCGCACGACCAAAAGGAGGTCTCATGAGTCTGACCATCGATGATCTGCGCAGGCGGTTTGTCCGGCTCAAGCAGAGCCGTGCACGGGTCGCCGCGGCGCAAGCGAGCTTTCGGCGCGACTTCAAGGTAGACAAGTTCGATCCAGATCGGGCAGAGCGCGTACAGCGCAAGCTCGCAGAAGCGAGGCAGGCGCTCAAGTCTGCCTTCGAGGCGGGTTTGGCGCTCCTGAGCAGCGAGACGGAGCGACTGGTGCGCCAGCACGTCGACGAACCGGCCGCGCTCCAGAAGATCCTCGAAATCGCGCTCGTTCGCCGTGTTCGAAGGGCGCGTCGGCGTCAGGAGCGATCGCCCAAGGCGACGTGACGCAGAGGTCAACCCCTGTCCGGAATCGTCCGGACAGGGAACGGGGCACGTCACTCGCGAGTGACGTGCCGGGGCAGATGAGACGCATCTGCCCGCAGTGACTTTTACGTGAGTCTCACTCGCGCACAGATCACTGGAATCAAAACACCCTTCGATGAACGGAGGGTGTTTTGTTATCGCCTCGCCGTGCCGTTTTTGGCAAGTTCTCCTAAATGCACAGAGAGCAAGTTGGACACGCCCTCCGTTCCCATGGTGACGCCGTAGAGGACGTCGGCTTTTTCCATGGTAGCGCGGTTGTGGGTGATGACGATGAACTGGCTGGTGCGTGAGAGCTCATCCAAGATCGCGGCGAAGCGGATTGTGTTGGCTTCGTCGAGCGCCGCGTCGACCTCATCGAGCACGACAAACGGTGCGGGGTTCACGGCCATGATCGCACACAGAAGCGCGATCGACGTGAGTGCGCGCTCTCCGCCGGAGAGGAGATTCAGGGCCTTGAGTTTTTTTCCTGGCGGCGTCGCTTGGATGTCCACGCCGATGATCGGGTCTTTGTGAAGAGCGAGTTTTTTATCTACCTCTTCCACCTTCTCCACCTCATCCACCTCTTCATCCCCCAGCTCCTCTCGCGTGATCTTCATGAGCTGACACGACCCACCACCAAACAGGATTTTAAAGTAGCGATCAAACTCTTTGTTGATTTTTGAGAAGACAGCCTTGGACTGTTTTTCAATCTGCTCATCAAGCTCCTCAATAATTTTTTCCGTGCTCTTGATCGCCTTGCTCAGATCCTGAAATTGCGCGTCGAGAAATTCGTGGCGCTCTTTTGTTTCTCCATACTCTTTCATGATCTCCGGATCGATGCCGCCGATGAGTTCGAGTTTGTAGCGAGCGCGTTGGATTTCTGAGTAGGTGTTAGGGAGTAGGTTGTAGGTTGTAGATCGATCATGCCTAACCTTCACTGCACGATTTTTCATGAACTCGTCCATCTCGCGGATGAGTGCGTGCTCGCGTTCTTCAAAGCGTGCGAAATCGATCTGGAGCGTGTTGCGCTGGTTTTCCAACAGATGGATTTGGGTTTGTTTTTCTCGAAGCATGCGCGCGGTTTCGATCAGTTCGGTGCGTGCGGTTTTTTCTTTCCCCATGTGCGCGTCGATCTGGGATTCCATTTTTGCGAGGTCTTTTTTGAGATGGTCTTCCTGCGCGCGCAGTTCTTTGAGTTTGGCCACGAGGGCTGGATCGGGTTTGATGTCTTCCGGATTTGGCCGCTGGAGATTCTTCGAAAGTTTTTTCGAGCGTTGTAGAAGACTCTCTATCATTTCCAACATTTCCTTTGCGCCCTTTGCGCCCTTTGCGCCGTTTAGCCCGTTCACGATCTCCTCCACCTCCTCCACGATCTTTAAGAGCGGCAACGGCGCCCAGTTGGACTGCGCTTTGACGCGCGCCAGCTCGATCGCTTTTTCTGTTTCAAATTCTAGCGACCGAACGTCTTCACGTTTTTTTTGTGTGGCGCGGTAGGCTTCCTGCATGGCGATGAGTTCCGTGTCCTCACCAGACTCTGCTTTTTCTACGCGTTCGGTTTCTTTTTCAAGGCGGACAAGTTCAGCTCGTTCGTGCTTGATATTTTGATCGGCTTTTTGGAATCCGTCTTGTGTGATTTTTTTTTGATCGGAGAGTTCCCACCACTGCGCCCCGTAATAATCTTCCTCCAGGCGGTGGAGTTCGTTTTCAATCTCGCTCCGTTGTTCCAGACGGCTTGCCTGGCGCTTCAAAGACCGTAACCGCGGTTCGATTTCTCGCAGGAGCATCTCGACGTCGGTGAGATTTTTGTGCGTCCGTTCGAGTTTCAGCATCGCGTCGTGGCGCTTGATTTGAAATGGCTTCACACCGGTCGCATCATCAAAAAAAGCTTTGCGTTCCTCAGGACTCGAGACCAAAATATGGTCGATCATGCCCTGACCAATGACAGAGTAGGAGCGTTGACCGACGTTGGCTTGGGCGAGCAAGAGCTGGATGTCGGTCAGGCGCGCCACGCTTTCGTTCAAGAGGTACTCACTGGTGCCGTCGCGGTAGAGCCGGCGCAGAATCGTCACCTGCGCGTAGTCGATCGGCATCGCGTGGTCTTCGTTGTTGAAGGTGAGCGAGACCTCCGCAAATCCGGCGCGGCCTTTGCCCTCTGATCCCGAAAAAATGACGTCCTCGGATTTTTTTCCGCGCAACAATTTCAAACTTTGCTCTCCCAACACCCAGCGGATCGCATCGGCGAGATTCGATTTTCCAGAACCGTTTGGTCCAACGATCGCCGTCACAGGGGATCGGTTGGCCTTTGGTGGAAGAAACGAAAGCTGCGTCTTTTTGGCAAACGTTTTGAATCCCTGGAGTTCCAGTTTCGTGAGGAACATAACGTCCTCAAGTATATCAGTTGACCTGACGTATTGGATAGGATAGTGTATCTGGCTACGAACTATGGAAGCCTTTATCCATCGCCACATCCACGATCTGCTCACGAACGCCACGCGTCCCGTGTTTATTTGTGATGAACGCATTGACGGAGATTCACTCGGTTCATCCTTGGCGCTTGCGCACTATCTCAAGGGTCGAGGCGTTCCCGTGCCGGTGTTTATCTCAGAAGCGGTTCCCGAGCCGTACCGATTTCTCCCGGGGATTGAGCAGACGACCACAGACGTGGACGTCTTTCAGGATCCTGCCGTGGACATCGTCGTGGTGTTTGATTGTTCAGATGCGGATTTTGTCCGAGGACTTATGGAGCCCATGTCCCATCCCCCGACGCTCGTGAACATCGACCACCACGCAACCAACCCTCGCTACGGCGACGTGAATCAGGTGATCGTCGAGGCGCCGGCAACCGCCCAAGTTGTGCATCAATTTTTTGTGGAGAACCAGATTGTGCCGAGTCGCGACATCGCCACGTGCTTGCTCACAGGCATCTGTTTTGACACGACCGTCTTTTCCAACGCTGCCACAGGTGAGCGCGCGCTCAATGCCGCGTCGGAGCTCATGATCTGCGGCGGGCGGATCCAAGACGTGATCCGGCACATCTACCAAAGCCGCTCCGTGAGCGCCCTGCGGATTTGGGGCGAGGCTCTCAGTCGCCTCACGACCCATACGCCATCTGGCGCCGTGTTTACCTTCATGACACACGATGATCTGAAACAGAGTGGCCTTGGGTCTGACGAAGTCGATGGGCTTTCAAATTTTCTCCAGCTTGTTGTCGATGCCCATACGCTTTTTGTGATTAAAGAGAGGGAAAAGGGGGAGCTGAAAGTGAGCATACGTTCATCTGTGCATGATGTCTCACGTGTGGCAAAAGCTTTCGGTGGAGGAGGTCATCACAAGGCTGCCGGATTTGTGGCTCCAAATGGAACCTTTGTCTGTGACGAGGCTGGCTGTCGTGAGCTAGTCGAAAAAGCCATGGCCGTGCTAAAGTAACCACCACTATGAAACCTACATCTTCCTCCATCCTCATTCCAACCGTGATTGAGAAAACCCACATGGGAGAGCGAGCATACGATATTTATTCTCGACTTCTTAAAGATCGCATTATTTTTCTCGGCACAGAAATTGACGACTCGGTTGCCAACCTCGTGATTGCGCAGATGCTTTTTCTTGAGAGTCAAGACAAAACCAAGGACATTAAACTGTACGTGAATTCTCCTGGCGGATCCGTGACCGCAGGTTTGGCGATTTACGATGCGATGCAATATGTGAAACCAGATGTGTCTACGATCTGTGTTGGTCTCGCGGCGTCGATGGGCGCGGTTTTGCTCGCTGCTGGAGCAAAAGGAAAACGGTTTGCGCTTCCAAACGCCGAGGTGATGATCCACCAAGTCTTGGGCGGCGTGCAGGGTCAGGCAACAGACATTAAGATCCATGCGGAGCGCATCTTGAAGATTAAAGATCGATTGAACGACATCCTTGCCAAACACACGGGCAAAAAAAAATCACTGGTGGAACAAGATACCGAGCGCGACTATTTCCTCACGGCCGCCGAGGCAGTCAAGTATGGCCTCGTCGATAAGGTGATTACCTAGGGGACGGATCCCTCCTGTGCCAGAGGAGGAGTGGACAGACCGGGGATGGTTTACAAAAAATCCATCGTTTTTCCAACAAAAATAGGCCTCTTGTCAGGACCGTCGTCATAAGGTAAACTCTCCGTTGTAAAGAGACTTGACAACTTCAGATAGTAGACGTAGACTTGTGAGTTCATCCTCAAGTCGCTTCTTGTTCTGTTATCTGTTTCAGCTTCCATTTCAGGCAGTGATCTGCAGGCACGACAAGCATGGGATTTCACTGTGTGGATACATCAGGTTTTCGGACTCGATCTATCCTCACATGAAATTTCTTGCCTGCAGGTCACTTTCTGGAATGCCCAAGGCCCGTCCGTGGGCGGGTAAATGATTCTCACTTCATGTGCGGATCATTTTTATTTTTTTGAACACTTCGATCTTACTCGTGAGTGAGAAAGAAGCGCAAGAGATTCTGTGGATAAGAATTTATGGTGTGGTCTTTAAGCCTGGGTCTACATCTTCCTTTGTGAGTTCCTCAACTCCAACGAGACAAATTTCTGGTAACGGTCGGTAATGCGAAGTGAAGACTGTCTCTTCTATCGATGTGTCGGGCCGTGTGATCGTGTAAGTGAACGAAGCATCGGCTCCGATGTGTGCGTTTTGGCATTGCTCGACCCCTGGTTCCAAGTCGGTCGTCTCCACGATTTGTTTTTCAGGCACAGGAATCCAACGCTCCACCACCGGGGGCGTGTAAGAACCCACTCGACCATCTGACGTTCCCCAAAACGTGAAGTGAAGCTCTTGAAGATCGATCAGGTTCTCGGCTTGAAAGAGAATGTAGTTTCCTGTGTCGTTGATAAATTTGAAGTCAGGAGCCGGCTCGTAAATGGTGGCGTCCGTTCCTGGGTTCCCGTTTGAAGGGTCATTGTAATAGGAAACGACCAGTGAGTGGTTCTGCCTCTCAATGACAGGCAATCCTGATTTCATTGTTGCGCGGAACGTGGTGGTCCCGATTTGGCACAACCCTCCGCCAATCTCGGGCGTGATTTTGTCGCCCTTGATGACGAGCTCAGGGAGATAGCCATTTTCGATCGTAAACGGAGAGAGGGCGGAAAGCAGGGAGAAGGTTTCACCTGGGGGAATGAGCAAACCGTTTAAGAGGTTCACGCCATTTTGAATGTTGCCACGACGATTGGTCGGGCTTCCACGATACGATGATGTTCCCACACCCAAGATTTCATCAATCCCAAGATCGTTCACGTCCGCGGTTTTTACGGACGGTTCTATGATACTCGTTGTGAGGGCGATCTGCGCGGGCGCCTCGCGTCGCACGGCTTTTACGAGATCTTCAAACAGCGTTTGCACGTGCACGTCGATCCCTTCATGGCTTTCCACAAATTCACTGACGCGAGCATTCGCAATCACGATGCGGGCATCTTGCACCGGAACGGCGACGGCCTCGATCATTGTGGAAGCCCACGCATCAAAGAGATCTTGGTTGAGACTGAGCTGCCCCAGTGTTCCAGGAGTCAGCATGGAGGCAAGCGTATTGGTGTCCAGTTCCCACGTTTGGTCTTGGGAGGTGATCGTAAACGGGGCAGCTTCCAGGGCACGCTGTGCTTGTTCAATCTGGAGACTCGCTTCTTGTTCACTCACATCTGGATCCACGCTTTGGACCGTGAGCGTGAGTGTTGTGTTTGAGAGCGTGGCAAGATTCCGTTGCAGGTTTTGCAAAAAAGGCTCAAAGACAAATTCTTCACCATGCGCGCCTGGGACAACCGTGATCGACCAAGGTTCTGGTGAGTCCTGTTGAGCGGAGATGGAAAAAAGCGTTGGGACAGAGAGCGTTTCTGCATCAGGGAACAGCGACCGCACGGTTGATTGGATGAGTTCTTTTTGGAGCGCCACATCGATGGCAGCGTGTCCCTTGCGCAAGAGCCTCAGCGACATGTTCATGGTGTCCAGGAGCGGTTGGTCGCTATGGTTGGCCATCAACTCTTCGATGGTCGCATCAAGATCAAACTCAACCAGTTGTGCCACGTCTGTGGAAAGGGGAAGGGTCGCCTGGGTGTCGCCCAAGCGGATCTCGATACCTGATGCTATCAGCGCATCGCTCAGGCTTTGGAGTTTCTGCAAGGCGGTCTCAGGATCCAAACCGCTCATGTCCACCTCGCCGACAAAGGATCGTGGAGGAATACGGCCTTCATATCCTCGTGCCCACACAAAGGTTCCCGAGAACAAACCGCTCAACAGGACGAGACATACGACAAAGAGAAGACGACGCGTATTCCAAAAACCCCCCGACAACGCCGAGAGGGATGTTTCGTGGTCGGGAGCAGGCGAGGTCATAGGTCGGCAACTTCGTGAATGGAAACCTTGTGATCCATTTCAATCTTCTTCATGCGGATCGTCAAGATGCCGCGTTTCATGACAGCTTCAACGGACGCGGGATCAATATGCGATGGCAAAATGATGGTGCGGGAGAACGATCCCCAGTGGCATTCCTGCACATGTACGTCGCCTTGCGATTCTTCCTCACAACCGTGTTGCCGTGTTCCGCGGATCGTGAGCGTGTCCTCTGAAAGGTTGATTTCCAAATCCTCCGCTTTCACGCCGGCGATCGCCGAGCGTACGACGATTTCTGTCGCGTTTTCCAAAACATCAACCGACAGCCGTCCTTCATTCAAGGAAAGCCAGTCGGAAGGTTGGAAGGTGGATTCGCGTGGATCCATAGTTCGACGTCGCTCACGACAAGTAGCAGAGATATTTTACCTCATCTCGTACTTTTTCAGCCACTCGTACATGGGACCGATGGTGAAGCCGACGACGGCGGCCCACATGATTTCTTCAAGCGGGATGCCACCGATGACGAATTTGGACAGCGCGTTCCATTGCCAGAAGGTAGCAGCGTCCAGAGGAAACAAGCGGACGAAGAAAATTTGCTCAGCGATGAAGACGAGGGCGGCAGTAAACAGTCCTGACAAGAGCGCGTTCATGAGCAGGTCGTGGCGCTCGGCGATTACGTACATACCGATCAAGAGTCCTCCCACGATGAGCGACTGGATGGTCGAGAGTGCAAAGACGTGGATCATCAGAAGCGAGGCAAAGGCCCAGAGTCCCAAAATTAAGATGAGGTGTCCTATCCAGTGGCCGATGTGCGTAGATTCAAATCGGCTCCCGCGAAGTTTGTGTGCGTGGCGGCCAACGAGGACTTGGTAGATCACCGCGGCGATGCCGAACAGCGAAAAGGCAAAGAGCAGATCTTCAATGCCGATCGCGGCTGTCCCATTGGCGACCACGTTTCGAAAGTCAGAGGCGACGATAATGAGAATACCTGGCGAGAGCACGAGGCCGACGATCGACATGATGACTTGCTCGCGGCGTGTCTCACTTGAAAAGAGCATGATCATGAGCCAGATCACAAAAAAGACCAAGGACACGATAAGAAACGATGACATAGTACGTACATTTTACAACGTTGCTCAATTGAGGCAAGCTGTGAGCACTATGTTCACAGGGATTGTTCAAGGTGCTCATCCAGTGACCACCCTCCAGATTCAAGATGGGCTATTAACGTTTGGGGTGACTGTGCCGCCCAAACTTTTGGATGGCGTTGAGGTCGGCGCGAGTGTTGCTGTCAACGGCGTCTGTTTAACTCTCACGCGGATTGAGGGGCAAACGCTTCTTTTTGATGTCATGCAGCAGACGCTTAGAGTCACGAATCTGTACTCGATTCAGCAGGGAGACGTTGTGAACGTGGAGCGGTCGTTCAATGCTGGGGCAGAAATAGGTGGCCATATTGTGTCAGGACACGTTGATGGAGTGGCAACGGTTTCTCAGATCGAAAGACCTCCGAATAATTTTATCTTGACGGTTGAGATGCCGGAGCCTTGGATGAAATATGTTTTTCCAAAAGGATTTCTCGCGCTCAACGGTGTGAGCTTGACGGTGGCTGAGGTTGATAAAGCTCGTCGAACCATCACCGTCTATCTCATTCCAGAAACGCTCAGGAGAACAACGTTCCCAGACAGAAAGGTTGGCGACCAGATCAATTTCGAAGTGGAACGCCAAACGCAGGCAATGGTGGACACCGTACGCGACTTTCTCGGGGAACTCATCGAGCACAAATCCCTCTCTGTGGAACATCTGCGTGAGCTCCAACAGGCTCCGCTCCAGCTCTCAGGATCGGATCGACCTGACGCAGCTTAAGTGTATGGCTCGTTCTATCCTCGTTACCAATGCCGACGGCTCACTGGGATGTGGCGTCCTTCGTTTGTTACGAGCCATGCACCCCGAAGGCACGCGCATCGTCGGTCTTGCGTCGACTCCTGTTTCTGCCGCCAACCATTTATGTGATCATCTGATTCTCACTCCGTCCACCTACCATCAAACGGATGGGGCAGACATTGCCTTTCTTGAAGGAGTGTGTGCATCCGAATCGGTTGAGCTTATTCTACCGACCACGGATTGGGAAACCTACCATCTCAAACGCGCTCAGAATCGCCTGCCCTGGGTCGCCTGTTCGGATGCAGATGTTTCTCTCGCGTTTTATGACAAACATCTCACGTCACAACTTTTCTCGCGGCTCGGCATTCCCTTTGCCCCAAGCTGCTTGCCCAGTGAGGAGCAAGGGGCGTTTCAAAGTCCGTTCGTAAAAGCGCGTTTCGGCGGCTTGTCACGCGATGTCTTCCCCAATTGTCAAAATCCCAGAGCTTTTTCGGATGACTACGTGGTTCAGGAAGCATTAGGCGGTCAAGAGGTTACAGCTGCTTTTTATGTGACGAAATCCAAAAGAGTCCATGGGACGATTGCCTTTACACGTTCTCTTCGTTTTGGATCTACGATTCAATGCGAAACGACGGATGTTGTAGATGAACAGATTCATGTCATTGCTGAAATGCTTGCAAGCAAAGGCAACGTGGTCGGATCTTGTAATTTGCAAGGCAAGATTTGTGATGGGAGGTTCGTTGTTTTTGAGGTGAATGGACGCGTCTCGGGCACGGCCTCGATTCGCGCGCAGTTCGGCTTTGAAGATGTTCGGTACTTGGTTGAAGAGTATCTGTTTGATGAGCAGCCAACACCTTGTGTGATTAGGCGTGGGAGTGCTGTGCGGATGATGACAGACGTGATCTATCCGGGGCGGACACTTTCCCAGGTTGTACAGGATCCAGGAGCATGTCAGTTTTTTTAAACGAGTTTAAAATGAACACACCCTCTATCCCAAACATTGCCATCGTGCTCGGGTCATTCCACAAAAAAGAAGCAGACGAGATGCTCGACGAAGCTCGCAAGACCGCGGCGGAGCATCATCTCACCATTGTCGAAGAAGTCTGGATCCACGGCTCGATCGAGAAGCCACTGACTCTTAAGCGACTGCTCATGCGCGACGACATCGATGGCGCAGCGGCGCTTGGGATCATCGAGCGTGGAGCGATCAAGCATGGACTGGTCATGGGCGAGGTTGTCTACGATGCGATCATTCGCTTACAACTGGAGTTCATGAAGCCGATCGGCTTGGGTATTTTGGGACCTGAAATTTTACCTGAACAAATGAGCCGCGTTTGCGGCCATATGCTCGAGAAGCGGTCGTGGCGCTCGCAGGGATGCTCTAAATTTTAGGATCGGTGAGACGTTAAAATTCCTGACTTGTAGAGTTCGATGAGGGCGAGGAGAGCAGCGAGAATCGTTGGTCCTGCAATACCGCCGACCGCCCCGAATGCGGAGAGTCCACCCAAGACCGAGAGCAGCACGAGGAAGGCGTGCATGTGTGTTGAGTTGCCGATGAGGTAGGGACCGATGATGTTATCGGCCATGGAGACGAAGATAAGGGACCAGAGAAGAAGTCCGAATGCCGCGCCGGTGGAACCGGTGAAAAAGAGGAAGAGGATCGCAGGGACGAGCACAACAGCGGTACCGACGAGCGGGACAAGTGCGGCCAAAATCGTCAGGCCGCCCCAGATGAGCGCGCCGGGAACGTGAAAGATCGTCATGCCGATTCCGGCGAAGACGCCTTGAATGATCGCGACCAAGAGGACACCAAACACAACCGATCGTACCGTGCCAACGACGCGTTTCAAAATCGACGCGTCGATTTTATTTTCCAAGGGACTCAGGAGCAAAATTTCTTTGTAGACACGATCGCGATCCACCAACAGATAGTACAGACATAGAAAAAACAAAAAGGCGTTTAGAATAAATTTGGTTGAGCTGGAGAATAGTCCTCCGATATTTTGGAATGCCCAGGACGCGACGGAAGACCCAACGGCGGTGAGGTCGATCGTCAGGAGCTGTTCTTGGACTTGGGAAGGCAAAAGGGCGAACACGGGCGAAGTCGAAGGTTTCAGTTGGTCAATCCAGCTGTGGTCTTCGATCGAGAGCTGAATCAGGTCCGACGCCTGTCGCGCCATGAGGATCAGCAAGATGAGCAGCGGAATGAATACAAGCAGGAGCACTCCAAACGTCATGATCCCAGCCGAGAGCTTGCTATTTTTGATGAGTTTGCGCAGCCGCGTTTCAATCGGCGAGAGAATAATCGCGACCACCGCACCCAACAGAAGCACCAGCGCAAACGGCTGGATGATTTTCCAGAAAAGATACATGACCGCGCCCATCACCAGGAGAAAGAACCATTTCTCGATGGTCATGTGCGAAGCAGGTGTTGGCATAGTGCGTCTAGTATAGCAGGAAAGCGGCATTGACACACCGACCATTTTGATGTATAGTAGTACGTTCCGTTTTTTCAACGGAAACAGGGGGACATCATGGATCCATTTCGCAGTGCCGCGTTTTTCGACAAGACCGGCGTGCTCGTCATCACTGGTTGGGCATTTGGCGCCGGACATCTGTTTGGCCGCGATGGTCTGGGAGCCACCTGGCGAGACAGCTGGATCGTCAAAGGTGGTGACGATGAGATCGAACGCAAGTGGGCTCACAGCGGCCATAAACAGGAACCGATGGAGTGCCTGCTCTATATCGACCAGTTTCGCTGGACCATGGCAGATCCAAGCCGTGATTCCCGGTACGCCTGGATCGGGGAGGAGATTGCAAGCAGGCAACATGGCATCCACATTCCCGCCGAGGTCTTCAAGACCGAGTGGGAGGAACCGAGCATGGCTACGGCGATGTACCCATGGCGGCTGCGTCTGCGCGCAACCAGTTCGTTTCGCCTCACGCCTTCCTAGTGCAAGGCGTGTTTTCTTTAAAAAAACCGCGACGTATTCGTCCGTCGTGGTCATCGTGGGAGGCTAAGGAGTGGCCAGCCGCACTCGGTAGTCAGCATCGTGTCTTGTTTAATCGTGCTTGAACTTGCAATCGATGGCTTCGTCACAGAATTCAGCACCGTATGAACACTCGCCGCTCATCTCGTCGTTATTCCACTCGCCCGTGAAGCTGAAGCGAGCGTCATCCACGCTCTCACCGTCGCTCCACTCGATGGTCCATGCGAGTTCTGAGTCTTCGTACGTTCCCTCGATGGTCGTGGCTACGATGCCACCATCGTGGGACGTCGTCTCCATGTATTTCACCTCCCCGTCGAACGCTCCATCTGCCGCTGATTTCACATCGAACTCGATGTCCAATGATTTCGCACAGGCAGCGGAGACCTTGCCGCTCCAAAAAATGAACGAGGCTTAAATAGCACAAATAGGATTTTTCGAAACCTCTTCTACCATGTCCCATCCTGCCAAATTAAAAATCATGTTCATCGCTGTCATCCAGCTCTTTTTGTTTTTTCCAGTATCATCGTTCGCACATGCCAATCCTCATGCAGTCACGAGTTTGACACAAGCTGACGGTACGTCGACCGTGTACGTGAATGGCCCTGCTGGTCTCACAGCCTCGGTCGAATACAACCCTTCGACAAGCTCAGGGTCTGCGACTGCCACAACCTCCACCCTCCACACCGACCATCTTGGCTCGACCTCCGTCGTAACCGATGAGAGTGGTATCATGATTGAGTTGCTGGATTACAATCCA
>JACRJW010000024.1 GCA_016235605.1 Candidatus Uhrbacteria bacterium
AATCGGCTGGGGCATTTTTGGACGCAAAGTTTTTAAAGAAAGTGTGTTCCCCATGAAGTCACTCGCGATTCGCAGTGACAATCCGATTTCATTATTTGTCGACGGCGAGGAGATGACCTCCACCCGTTTTGACATCGGCATCGAGCCGATGTTCCTGCGCGTGATCACCGGGAAGGCGCGAGTGTTTTAGGAAATGCAATCAAAAATTTATCATCTCGACCGTCTTACACCTCTCTGTGGAACCCAATTTTGATCACCTTCACGATTTTCGTCTAAAAACAGAAGGAGAAAAATCTGAAGTTGATCATGTTGAAAATGAAGTCAGAAATAGAATCAAAAATATTTTCGAACGTGGTGAAAAAATCAGCGATCATGAAGTGAAAGAAGTCCGTGAGTTGCTCGCACGCATTCCAAACCTTGTCATCAATTTCGACGACACGATCACTCGACCTCCTGAGAAAGACCCTGACCATCCAGAAAAAGCCAGAGATAATTACAGCATTCGTGGGATTCTGAGAGAAGTTGAGGGTCTCTGTTTAGCGATGGACGACAAAGCACGTTTTGAGCATGTTAAAAACATGAACCTTGGGTTAGGTGGTCGTCCACCTGAGAGTATAACGGCTTGTGGTGGCCTCATACCATATTTCTACCAAAAGGTTCTTGGTGGATTGACCAGAGATCAAGTCAACGCGATCTATGACGACGTGGTCAACAACACGGATCCCCATGAACAAATTGCCCTGAATGGAAATTTTGTCATGGCCATCCGAGTCATCGCTCAAAAACTGGGAATCACACGTATTCCACTGTTCGTCCTCTCACTCAACACTCCGGAGCTGACGAAGAAATGGTACGACAAACATCTGCCAAAAGTGAGGGAAGTATTACAGGTTGAAGGCATCGACGTTGATGTTGTGGAGTTGATGGGCAATCAGATCGTCTGGGGTCAGAACGAGACTGGACAGGAAGTCATGAGCGGAGTCATCCAACACGTTACCAACGACAACAAAGATGCTTATATCCCTGTTGGGACAATCATGTTGGCTGATAATCGAGAGACGGAAAAAAGAGCAGAGAAAGGAACGAATGTTGTGAATATTCAGGGTGGAAATTTTAGTAATGAGTTACTCGTCTATTCTATCGATTATCAGTTGAGGGCAGGCCATTTAAGGTCAATGGGCATCAAATTGGAAACGAATCCAGATGAGGTCCCTGTTGTATTTGTAGCTGTATCAAATGCGTATCAAAAAATGCTTGAAATAAGTGAAAAAAATAATGCGCTTGGAGATAAGAAAAACGCTGGAGATGTTGCGTTGCTAGATGTGTGCAAGCGCACATTCGAAAAAAATTTGCTTTTATTTGACGAAAGGTATATGTTAAACCAAGAGGAGAGATGATATGGAAGACGAAAAAATCAAAGAAGATGAGAGAGTCCGTGCTCTGCGAGCGCAAGCCGATGCGCTCCTGAAAGAGCTCGAGGAAAGGGCGTCGACTCCTGAATGGAAGGCGAGAGTTGCGGCCATCAAGCGTTCGTGCACACCCGAAGCCCGCAAGGCAGAGGCCGAACGGCGTGAACGATGCCGGCAAGAATGGGAAGAGCAAAATCGA
Organism: Candidatus Uhrbacteria bacterium; assembly: GCA_016235605.1. Classification (GTDB taxonomy): domain Bacteria; phylum Patescibacteriota; class Patescibacteriia; order UBA9934; family GWF2-40-263; genus JACRJW01. The sequence goes on from JACRJW010000024.1 coordinate 1,609, forward strand.
GGATTTCCTCCCGGCGTCACCTTCCAGGACATCGAGATCGCTTGATCCCGCAAGCGTATGCGACCAGTGCCGCCACGACCGGTTGAGTTATCTCTAGCTCCCGGTCTTTTTCATAAACTGAATCAAGGTCAGGACGTGCGGCGGTCAAAATCGGTTGGGGCATTTTTGGGAGAAAAGTTTTTAAAGAGAGCGTGTTCCCCATGAAGTCTTTGGCGATTCGCAGTGACGATCCGATTTCATTATTTGTCGACGGCGAGGAGATGACCTCCACCCGTTTTGACATCGGCATCGAGCCGATGTTCCTGCGCGTGATCACCGGGAAGGCGCGAGTATTCTGAATCATGATGCGAAAAAGACTGACCAAGCGTCAGTCTTTTTCGGTGGTGCGCGGGAGAGGACTCGAACCTCCACGGCCTTGCGACCACCAGCCCCTCAAGCTGGCGTGGCTACCATTACACCACCCGCGCATTGTTCTTTTCCGATGGAAGTATAGACAAGGTCTCGTGAACGATCAAGGACTTGACGAAAGGGATGGTTCTTTCTATGCTTCCAGCGTTCCAAAAGAGGTCATCATGAGTCGGTTTCTGCCCCCTGGCAGTATCAAGGGAATCGATCACGTCACGTTTGCCTACCCGCGTTGGATCAAGCCAGGAAGGGTGATTTCCTTCTTCGAGACGCTTGGCATCAAAGCCACACAACGCGACGAGCCATGTCGTATCGACGACTTCCTTCCTGGAATGCGGTACGACTTCCGTGTGGGGAACACGACCGTCACGTTCGCTCCCGGTCAACGTCGGTTCCTCTGGCCGGCGATTCTCGTGAGGCACCTGTTCCATTTCCGTTCGCATGTGGCGTTCCTTGTGTCGCCCGAGGTATTCGACAGACTCCTCGATCATCCGCGGATGGATCGGTCGCTTGGGGAAAAGGGAAAGATTCGCTGGGGGACCGGCGAGTGGAGCGTCTTTTTGGACGGTCCCTACGCATTGCGATTCGAGTTCCGCTGTCCGACCGCCCACCACCTCGAACCTTGAACGCAAGCGCCAACGCATGGCGCTTTTCTGATACAAAAATACACCTCGTTGTGAGGTGGATTTTTGGTGGGCGTTGAGGGGCTCGAACCCCCGGCCTTCTCGGTGTAAACGAGACGCTCTAACCAACTGAGCTAAACGCCCGTAATCATGGTCATGCTAGCGGGACTCGTAACTCCTGGCAAGCAGGGTGTGGTAGAATTCTTATGCTATGTCTCCACTCTTTCGTGTTCCCCTTGGTCTCATCATCATGGTCATTGGCTTCTTGATCGTCTGGAAAACAGAAAAGTTTTTTACGTGGTTTGGCGAGATCCCGTTTGCAGAAAAAACCTTCGGCGCAGGCGGTTCCAGATTTTTTTACAAACTGATTGGCGTCCTTGTAGCCTTCATCGGTATCTTTGTTGCGACAAATATTATTTCTGATATCCTTGGGTCACTCGCCTGTGTCCTCATCCACTGTAAATAATAACCTCTGAAAAAAGTCGATGAGATTGCCTTGAACGGGGAAGCCAGCCTCCGAGGCGTCGAGCTGAGCTCGACGTTGAGGAGGTGGTGGGGCCCCGTGAAAGGCAAGATCGCGACTTTTACAGAGGTTCCCTATGTCAGCCTTTTTACAACCCACCTATTGGCTCACCATGAATCCCCCCGAGGTCGGAGGACTCCTTGGGTCCGTCACTTTTGTGGTCTTTGTCTTTGTGTTTATCCTTGGAATTGTCGGACATCTCGTTGCCGATCGCAGAGGGTCAGACCGTTTTATGCGTGAGGTGGGACACAAAATTGCAACCCTGTTTGTGGTGATGGGTCTTTTAGGTGTGCTATTGTTCTTTTTTAGCTTTGAAGAGATCCGATTGTTTGGCGCGCGGTTTTGGTATCTCGTGTGGGCCATTGGATTGCTTATGTGGGTCTTCTTGATTTTTCGATACGTCAAATGGACGGTTCCCACCATGCGTGAGCGAGAGACTCTACGGCATGCGAATCAAAAGTATCTTCCCGGCCGAAAGAAAAAGTAATATGGACGCTCGGAGGATTTTTGGAAATCAGGGTGAAGATGCGGCCGCGACGTTTTTGGAAAACAAAGGGTACGCGGTGACCCACCGACAGTACAAAAATACCTATGGAGAAATCGACCTCATTTGTCAGGACGGCAAAGAAATTGTTTTTGTTGAGGTGAAAAGTCGTCACAGTGACTTGGCAGATCCGGAAGATTCTGTGACGCAAAGCAAAGTCGGCCACCTCGTGAGGACGGCACAGGAATATCTTGATCAAAGGGGCATGGGTGAGGTTCCTTGGCGCATTGATGTGGTCGCCATTGAGTACGATCGAGGGGAGCCTCAGATGCGCCACATCGAAGATATTGACATCCCTGAGAGGTTTTGGTAGTCTTTGGACATCAGAAACCTGTCGCTAAGACGGGTTTATTTTTTAGGAGGTCGTAGGTTATTAGGGAGTAGTTTGTAGGAGATAATATGCGATTTTCTCACCTACAACTTAATATCTACAACCTAAAACCTTCCCTATGGCCTCAGCCATCGAACAAGCAATACGACAAATCTGTGAAGAAAAAGGGCTCGCCTACGAGTCCGTCATTGATGCAATTCAGTTAGCTCTTGCGGCGGCGTATCGAAAAGATTTTGGCGACAAGAACCAAAACATCGAAGTCGAGTTTGATCCCGCGACGGCACAGTCCCACGTATTTGATGTGAAGACCGTTGTGGAAGACATGGACTTGCTCGAGCTCGAACGTCTCGAGGAAGAACGCAAGGCCAAGATGGCGGCGCTCTCGCTCCAAGTCGAACAAGCGCGTAAAAAAGGCGAGGAGGTCCCGGCCATTTCATTTGAGGATGAATTGGGCCCTCGGTTCAACCCAAAAACGGACCTCATGTTTTCTGACGCGCGTGTCTTGAAGCACGACGCAGAAATCGGCGAGGTTCTGAGAACCGAGCTTCCCCAAGCCGGAGAGTTTGGTCGTATGGCGGCCATGACGGCCAAGCAAGTCATCACGCAGAAGTTGCGCGAGGCAGAACGCGAAGTGATTTTTAGTGAGTTCAAGGAACACGAAGGGACGATCATGAACGGCACGGTCCAGCGTCGTGAAGGACGGATTGTGTTGGTGGACTTGGGTCGCACAACCGGCGTCATGCGTCCCGAGGACCAAATTTCAACCGAGCGTTACAACACAGGCGACCGCATCAAAGTGTTTGTCCGCCAAGTGGGACTCACGACCAAGGGCCCAGAAATTCTTGTGTCGCGCACGTCAGAGGAAATGGTGCGAAAGCTCTTCGAGTTTGAAGTGCCGGAAGTCGGGGAGGGCCTCGTGGAAATCAAAGGGATCGCCCGTGAAGCTGGATCACGTACCAAAGTCGCCGTGACCACGAGTGAGAACACCATTGATCCCATCGGGGCGTGCATCGGCCAGCGCGGTTCACGCATCCAGACGATTATCGCCGAGTTAGGAGGGGAGAAGATTGATATCGTTGAATGGAATGAACATCCAGAGACGTTCATCGCCAACGCGCTCTCGCCCGCAAAAGTCACGAGTCTCGAGTTGAAAAAAGAAGACCTGAGCGCGTGTGCAAAAGTGAAAGAAGACCAGCTCTCACTTGCGATCGGCAAAGGCGGACAAAACGTCCGTTTGGCCGCGCGGCTTACAGGATGGAAGATTAATATCTCAGGGGACGAGGAGAAGAAGGTGGAAGAGGTGGATAAGGTGGAAGAGGTGGCTCTGGCGACAACTGAACAATCCTAGTCTATGGCTAACTTTTTTCACACCGTCCTTTATCTCCCGATCTTTAACTTGTTGGTGTTTCTCTATGATTTTCTGCCTGGAGCGGATGTTGGGTTTGCCATCATTGCGCTCACGGTGCTCATCAAGCTTATCCTATGGCCGTTCATGACGACGTCTTTGCGTTCCCAAAAGGCGCTCCAGGAACTTCAGCCGAAGATCGACGCCCTGAAGGCACAGCACGGTGAAAACAAAGAGACGCTGGCCAAGGCCATGATGGAGCTGTATCAAAAAGAAAAAGTGAATCCACTTTCTTCGTGTTTGCCTATCATCATCCAGCTCCCGATCCTCATTGCGCTCTACCGCGTTTTGCTCGGTGGTTTTGCTCCAGAGACGCTGGGCCAGTTGTATAGCTTCGTGCATAACCCAGGCACCATCAACACGCTTTTTTTGGGGACGATCGACCTCTCGCACAAAAGCACCTACCTCGCGATCCTTGCCGGTTATTTCCAATTCATGCAAACGCGCATGATGATCACGCGACGTCCGCCCAAGCAAGTGGCAGGGAAGAAAGGCGCCATGGATGAGACCATGCTTGCCTCCATGAACAAGTCCATGCTCATGTTCATGCCGGTCATGACGGTCCTCATCGGTGTGGGCCTTCCCGGAGGGTTGACGCTCTACTGGGTGACGGTGAACATCGTTTCAATCCTTCAACAGCAGTTCGTCTTTTCAAAAATTCGTCACCCAAAAACGGCGGCCTAGTAGACCTGTTGCCTAATAATCTTTCGACCGATTTTGGCGTCATTTGGCCTGCAACGATTTCAGGAATCGTCAAAATATCTAGATATTCTTCCTCATCCTTCAATCGTTTCGGCTCAAATGCCACTCAAAATCGTCAGAAATCTATTAGGCAACAGGCCTAAGGCCTCCGTTTTGTTTTCCACAGGACAACCGACTGAAGGACAGCTAAGATGCGGTTGTATGGATCCACAGCCAACCGATTTGGAGCGCGCTGTTCTCAAGACGATTGTATGGTTTTCGATGTTTTCCCAACCCGTGACCGTATTTGAGATTTGGAAATGGCTCATCCAGCCTTCACGTGCCTATGACTTGTGCGAGGTTGAGTCGATTCTTGAGCGAAGTACATGGCTCATGGGGAAGCTTCAGTCCTCTCACGGGCACTATTGTGTGAAGGGAGACCGAGATCTTGAGGCCCTGATCGCTCACCGTCAAAAGCGGTTTCTCGACGCGGAGCGTAAGTTCAAGCGTCTTCGCCGCGCGGCGCGATTGTTTCGTCTGCTGCCTCATGTTCGGGCTGTGGCCGCCGTCAATACACTCGCGTGGTGGGGGACGACACCCGAAAGCGACATTGATCTGTTCGTGGTGGTGAAGCCTGGCCATATCTGGTCTTCACGTTTCTGGCTGGTCCTTCCGTTTGCTCTCATGCGTGCACGGCCAGGACAGAGAAAAGGACGCGATCCATTCTGTTTCAGTTTTTTTTCTACATGCGATGCGCTCCAGATGGAGCCGTTGTGTTTTCCACGGGATTACTACATGGCTTTTTGGGTGAGGTCGCTGGTGAGCATCTTTGATCGGGATGGAGGCCTCGCAGGGTTTCAGCAGGAAAACCGTTGGGTCTCAAGACTGCTGCCAAACGCGCGAGCCCGCAGCGAGCATCGTCGACACACAGCCGGATTTTTTCCGCCTCTTCCTGTCCAGACACGATTCCTGGAGCCGCTGTTTCGTTCCTTCCAAAAGCGACGACTCCCAGGACACCTCCGTGAGCTGGCCAATCTCGATTCGCGCGTCGTCGTTACCGATGACATGCTGAAGTTTCATGACACCGACCGACGTCTCGAGTTTCGGGACCGGTTCGAAGCCCTCGTGGCAGAGCACCTATGATCCAAAAATTTGCCAACGGTCTCTATCTGCTCGCCATCTTTTTGTTGCCGTGGCAGACACAAGTGATTTTGAGCGTCGGGACGGTTTCAGGTGAGCCCTCTGCTTACGCGGTCCTTGGCATCACCGTGGTTGAGGTGATGCTCCTGTGTGTGTATCTGCTGCGGATGCATCGACCAAAGGAAATGGAGACGCGCAGAATCGGGAGGGCGCTCTATCTTTTTTTGGCGGCGACCTTTTTTTCTCTTTCTGCGAGCCGTTTCAGTTCGGTCGGCTGGTTTCACATGGTCCATGTGGTATCAGCCGCGATTTTCTTTTTCCTCCTCATCGATGAACGCACGAAGTTGAAGCCTGTCCTTGTCGCGTTTCTGCTGGGACTCCTTGTGCCGATTTCGCTTGGCTGGTTTCAAGTGCTCACAGGTGCAAGTCCCGATTCCACACTCCTTGGCATTGCCGCAAAGGACGCTCAGACGCTTGGCGTGTCGGTTGTGGAGACGGTGAGTGGAAGAATGCTGCGAGCCTATGGGACGTTTCCCCATCCAAATATTTTTGGCGGCTATCTTGCGGTTGGTGTCGTAGCTCTCGCCTGGCTGACGAGATTTGTAAAAAAGAAATGGGAGCTCGCCTTCATGCTGATCGGATCAGCCCTGTTGGGTTTGACCCTTATCGTGACGTTCTCCCGTTCAGCGTGGTTGGGAATCACGATCGGACTCATCGTCTTGATCGCGCTCATGGTGAGGGACAGGAAGATGCCATCACGACAGGCTCTGCCAATCATCGGCTTGGGAGTGATCTGTCTGCTCGCAACGATCGCCATTTTTCACACAGAGGTCTTTGCACGTTTTAATCCGACTCTACGCCTGGAAGCGGTTTCCATAGAAGAACGTACGTCGCAATACCAAACCTTTGGCGACGTTTTTCTCTCCTCGCCGATTCTTGGTGTGGGACCCAATGCCTACACCTTCACGCTTGCCGATCAAGATCCTGGACAACCTGTGTGGAGTTACCAGCCAATTCATAATGTCTTTTTGCTGATTCTTGGTGAGCTAGGTCTTGTCGGGTTTTCCTTATTTCTTTTCTGGATAGGTCGAATAGGACACATAAGTCTCATGAGTATGCAGACTCCAGACGGCATGTTTGCTGTGACTCTGGGCGTCAGTCTTTTTGTGATCGCTGTGTTCGATCACTATCTCTGGACCCTGTGGCCTGGGCTTGCTCTTTCAGCGTTTGCCTTGGCGCTCATCGTCCGTTGGTCAAAATCGGAAGCTAGACTCCCGTACTACGGAAGCTAGACTCCCGTAGAATGAGAAAAAAGTGAGGTCTTGACAGTCCTGCTCGGCTGAGTAAAATGCCACCGTTAGCACTCTTTAAGGAGGACTGCTAGCGTACTTTTTTCTCTTCACCTACAACCTAAAACCTACTCCCTAACCCCTTTTCTTATGAGACTCATCCCTGTTGGCGATCACATCATCGTGAAAGCTGCCCCAAAGGAGGAAACATCCAAGGCAGGCATTATTATTCCTGATACGGCCAGCAAAGAACGCGCCGAGCGCGGCGAGGTGATTGCCGTTGGTCCGGGTCGCGAGCTTGAAGGCGGGAAACGCATCTCGATGGATGTGGCTGTTGGTCAGACGGTCCTGTTTAAAAAATACGCGCCTGACGAAGTGAAGATCGATGGCGTTGAATATCTCGTGATCCGCATGGATGACGTGATGGCAATTATTGAGTGAATACTCAGGGTTTAGGTTGTAGGGAGTAGGTTGTAGCAACTGAAATTTCCTATTGCCTCACTATTCCTAATGTTCACTACCTACTACCTAATACCTACAACCTTCTTACTATGTCAAAACAAATTTCATTTAACGAGGAGGCGCGAGGATCGCTCAAACGCGGCGTAGACATTTTGGCAAACGCCGTGAAGGTGACGCTTGGTCCCAAGGGTCGCAACGTCGTGCTCGACCGTGGCTTTGGCGCACCAACCATTACCAAGGATGGCGTGACCGTTGCCAAAGAAATCGAACTCGAGAACAAGTTTGAAAATCTCGGTGCGGAACTCGTAAAAGAAGTCGCCAGCAAAACAAACGACGTTGCAGGGGACGGAACCACCACGGCGACCGTCTTGGCTCAAGCAATGATCGCCGAGGGTTTGCGTAACGTCACAGCCGGAACGAATCCACAGTCCCTGCGTCGCGGGATCGAAAAAGCGGTTGACGCAGTCGTGCGCGAGATCAAAAAGATCGCGACACCGATCAAGGGCGGGGAGATTGAAAAAGTCGCGAGCATCTCAGCCAACGATCCTGAGATCGGATCCAAGATTGCCCAGGCGATGGCACGCGTGGGGGAGAACGGTGTCATCACCGTAGAGGAGTCTCAGTCGTTTGGGATTGATGTTGAGTTCGTGGAAGGCATGCAGTTTGATAAAGGCTATGTCTCGCCCTACATGATTACAAGCCCTGAGCGCATGGAGGCTGAGTATCGTGATGCCTACATTTTGGTCACGGATAAAAAGATCAGCTCTGTGCAGGACATTCTGCCGATCTTGGAAAAAGTCGCGGCTACAGGAAAGAAAGAACTTGTCATCATTGCTGAGGACGTCGATGGCGAAGCGCTGACCACGTTGGTTGTGAACAAACTCCGCGGGGTGTTTCAGACTCTCGCCATCAAGGCGCCAGGGTTTGGCGATCGCCGCAAGGCCATGTTGCAAGACATCGCCGTGTTGACGGGCGGCAAAGTTGTGTCAGAAGAAGTCGGCTTGAAACTCGATGTGGTTGAGCTGGGCGATCTTGGCCAAGCTCGAAAAGTTGTTGCGGACAAAGACGAAACCACGATCGTGGAAGGCCACGGCGACAAGGTAAACATTGAAGATCGGGTGAAGTCCCTGAAGATCCAGTTGGAAGCAACAACCTCGGATTTTGAAAAAGAAAAAATGCAAGAGCGCATTGCCAAACTCTCTGGTGGCGTGGCCGTCATCAAGGTTGGCGCTGCGACCGAGACCGAGATGAAAGAGAAAAAGCATCGCATCGAAGACGCGGTGTCGGCGACCAAGGCGGCAGTGGAAGAGGGGATTGTGCCAGGCGGTGGCGTGGCGCTCATCCGCGCGCTCAGCTCCCTGGATCAAGTTTCCTGTTCCACGGATGAGCGGGTCGGTGTGGATATTTTGCGCCGGGCCCTGGAAGAACCCCTGCGCATCATCGCCACCAACGCCGGAAAAGACGGTTCGGTCGTGGCCGAGAAAGTGAAAAACGGCGCTGGCGGGTTTGGTTAT
>JACRJW010000023.1 GCA_016235605.1 Candidatus Uhrbacteria bacterium
ATAGATAGGACTAATAGTGCAGGCGTCACGCGGTCTTGTCAATCAAAAACTCATCCACATGGCTGTTGTTGACAAGGGTGAAAGGGCAGGATAGCCTACAGACACACTCGGCCAGATCGGCGGGTGTTCATTTTTTGAAAAATTATGCCATCCTATTTATCATCAAAGGGCCTGGAAGAAATCAAACAAGAACTCGAGCGCAGACAAAAAATTACGCGTCGCGAAATTGCCGAAAAGATCGCCGGAGCCAAAGAGCTTGGGGACCTGTCGGAAAATTTTGAATATCAGGAAGCAAAAGAAGAACAGGGGATGAACGAGGCGCGCATTGCCCAACTGGAGAACCAAATCCATGACGTCGTCGTGATTGATGTCTCCAGAGGCGCTTCATCGATCGGCATTGGCACCATGTTCATTGCGCAGGTGAATGGTGAAAAAAGATCTTTCACGATGGTCGGGTCAAACGAAGCTAATCCATTGGAAGGGAAGATCAGTAACGAATCACCCATCGGGTTGGCATTTCTCGGTGCCCGCGAAGGTGACACTGTTTCCATTGAGGTCCCTTCTGGTACAATGAAATACAAAATAGTGGAGATTCATTAGTATGATTCAAGAAGAAAAAGATCGCTTGGGACGACTCACGAAACTGCGAGCCGCTCACATCGACCCGTATCCAACGCACGCTGAGCGAACGCACACGATCCAAGAAGTCCTAAGGTCGTTTGATGGACTCCTGGAAAAGAAAACGTCTGTAAAGATCATCGGACGTGTCCGTCTTTTGCGCCGTCATGGAGGGCTTACATTTGCCCAGCTCCAAGACCAATCAGGAACCATCCAGGTGGCGCTACGCAAAGACATCCTGGGAGAAGAAGCCTATGATTTTTTCCACGGGACGATCGACGTGGGCGATTTTCTTGAGGTGGGTGGCCAGGTGTTCCTGACGAAGAAAGGCGAGAAAACCGTTGAGATCGAGCGTCAGCGTCTCATCAGTAAATCCCTGCTTCCACTGCCTGAGAAATGGCACGGCCTGAGTGATGTCGAAGCGCGTTTCCGGAAACGCTATCTGGACCTGATCATGAGCGAGGAAGTCCGCAACCGGCTCGAGACCAGGTCAAAAATCATTTCTTCCATCCGATCGCTTTTGGACGGCCGCGGATTCCTTGAGGTCGAGACACCAACGCTCCAACCGGTGTACGGCGGCGGGTTTGCACGGCCTTTTGTCACGCATCACCATGCGCTCGATACGAATTTTTTTCTGCGTATTTCAGATGAGATGTATTTGAAACGTCTGCTCGTGGGTGGCTTTGAAAAGGTCTACGAGATCACCAAAGTTTTTCGCAATGAAGGACTGGATCGTGACCACAATCCTGAGTTCACGATGTTCGAAGCACAGGTTGCGTATGAAAATTATGAGTACGGGATGGACCTGTTTGAGGAAATTTTCGAGACGGCCGCGGTACAAACACTCGACGCTCCAGAAATCCAACACGGGGACGTGGTGGTGAGCGTGAAGCGTCCATGGAAACGCCTGCGGCTGATCGATGCGGTTGAACAACTGGGTGGTCTTCAAAAAGAAATTTGGTCTGATCGTAAAGGAGCTCAACAGACACTACAAAAAAAACTCGGGAAGTCGGCAGCAGAAGAGCTCGCTCGCATCAAATCAACCGGTGAGCTCATGGCGTTTGCGTTTGAAACGCTCGTTGAAGAAAAACTGTTCCAACCCACCATCATCTACGACTATCCCGTAGAGGTTTCACCGCTCGCAAAAAAATGTCCATCGGATTCTCGATTCGTCGAGCGGTTTGAGGCGTTTGCCGTGGGAATGGAGATCGGGAACAACTACTCTGAACTCAACGATCCTGTCGATCTTGAAAGGCGATTCATGGACGAAAAAAATCGTGAGCAGGCTGGATTCGATGAAGCACACCAAACAGACACCGATTATCTGGAAGCCATCAAACACGGAATGCCTCCGGCGTGCGGACTTGGCATTGGGATCGACCGCATGGTGATGCTGCTCACAGGCGCCAAGAACATCAAGGAAGTGATTTGGTTTCCGACGCTCCGTCCCAATCGCGAAGGGGACTAATATGGCCGTGAAGCGCGTACTGGTCTTTGGGACCTTTGATGGATTGCATGCGGGACACCTGTTCTTCTTGCGGTCGGCCAAGGCAAAGGGAACGCATCTCATCGTCGCTGTGGCGCGCGATGCGCATATCAAAACACTCAAGGACAAACGCCCGATACTGAGTGAACAGAAACGTCTTGAGGCGGTGAAGCTTCTGAAGATCGTGGATGAAGCATATCTGTGCGACGCAGAGCTGGGAAGTTACAGGATTCTTGAATCCGCAAAGCCAGATCTCATCGTGTTTGGTCATGATCAGCAAAACCTTGAACGTGATCTGGTACGCTTCATGAGCGAGCATGAACAATATCTGCCGTTGTCGAGAATGAAGAAAGTATGAAACCAGTCAAGGACCTTCCCATTGTTGTTGGCGTTTGTGAACGTGATGGACAAATTTTAATGCTGCAAGCGAACAACGATATCCTTAAAGCGTTTTTACATGAAACGGCATCGCACGTGGGTTGAGGTCAGTGAGCGAGCGCTCACGAACAATATCGAGACCTTGCGCTCACTGCTTGAGGATGAGGCACGTTTTTGTGCCGTGGTGAAGGCGAATGCCTATGGACATGGCCTCACAGAGGTCGCAAGCATTGCCGCGCGTGCAGGGGTTGATGCCTTTGCGGTTGATTCCATTGATGACGCGCTCCTCTTGCGGGAGATCTATCCTGGTGCGCTCATCCTCACGTTAGGATTCACGCTGTCAGATCGGTTTCGGGAAGCGCTGAGCGCGAATATCCATCTGACCATCTCGGACCAGGAGGAAATTGAACAGGCCCAATCCGTCGGCCGCGAACTCGCAAGGACGTTTCCCCTCCACCTGAAGGTTGAAACAGGGACCATGCGCCAAGGAGCGTCCCTCCCGGATCTTGCCGACATGGCCCTTCAACTATCACGATGTGATCGTGTGTCACTGGAAGGCGTCTCAACCCATTTTGCCAACATTGAGGATTCTGAAAATCCAGAATTTGCCGCCCACCAATTTTCCTTATACGAGCAGGCTCTCGCCATTTTTGCAGAGCACCAGATCAACCCACCATGGCGGCACACTGCCTGTTCGGCCGCGATTATTTTGTATCCTCAGACCCACCAGACCCTTGTGAGGGCTGGGATCTCGATGTACGGCATTTGGTCCTCAGAACTCGTTGAAAATACCGTGAGACGTCTTAATCTTGGATGTGACCTTCAACCAGTACTCACCTGGAAATCCCGCATCGGGCAGATAAAAACAGTCCCAATGGGGACGCCCATCGGATACGGTCTCACAGAGGTCATGAAGCGCAGCGGCAGGCTTGCGGTGGTTCCTGTGGGATACTGGGATGGCTACGACCGCCAGCTGTCCTCAAAAGGCGAGGTGCTTGTGAAGGGGATCAGATGTAAAGTGATGGGACGCGTGTGCATGAACATGATGATGGTGGATGTGTCACAAGTTCCGCAATTGCAGAAGGAAGATGAAGTTATTTTACTGGGAACGGATGGTCGCCATCGGGTCACGGCTGAAAACCATGCGCAGCTCACCCAGACGATTCCCTATGAAGTGCTCACACGGATCCATCCCTCAATTCCACGCGTGATCGTATGAGCAGACGAGATTTTTTTCGACACGCAGAGCGCAGGCAGTATCGCACAAGGGATCACGAAAATCCCTACTTTCGCCGCGTAAAGAAAATCCCGTGGAAGGCGCTGAGTCTTTTCGTGGGCACAACGATCGTCTTTTTGGGCTTCTTAACGTTTCTTTTAGCCCATCCCGCGCTTGCCATTCACGAAGTACAAATTGATGGACTCACGCATATCGACCGAGAGGAGTTTCAAACAGAGGTTTCTGCCTATCTTCATGAACGGGTCCTCCTATTTTTCCACCGGAAGAATCAATTTCTCTTTTCGGATGAGGACCTCCGCAAAAAACTTGAGAAGAAATTTACGTTTGCCTCCCTCACGGTCTCACAAGAGGGGAAGAAGCTTTCTATCCATGTGGAGGAGAGGAATTCAAATTTGATTTGGATGACGGATCAGGAATATATCGTTGATGTGCATGGAGTGGTTGTCCGGCGGCTGAATAGGGAAGACGCAGCGGAGGCGAACCTTGCCTCATTCCTGCCTTCATTTTACGACATAAATAAGGTCCCTGTTACGGTCGGTTCCACGGTACTCACAGAACAAGAGATCGAACGAGTCTTTGCGTTCCATAAAATCTTAAGTGAACAAGGGATCGGCTTCACGCAGACGCGTTTAAATCGTCTTGTAGGTGGTTGGATGAGTGTGGTGACACAGGAAGGCTACGAGATCTATTTTGACGTCACAGGAGATATTGAAGCACAGGGAGAGGCCTTGAAAATGGTCCTGGCAGAGCAAATAGAGGATCCAGGGGACCTTGAATACATTGATGTGCGTTTTGGGGATCACGTATATTTTAAATAGAGGGCTGCATAATCGGCGAATTACGAATGGCTACGAATATACGAATCGACCGAGTGTTGTCGTATAAGGCATATTGTGCGACACGCTTGTTCTCCTTCTCTTCAACAGACCGCTCGACGAAATTATTCTGTTTGTACGACTAGTTCTAAATAAAGTCTGTGAGATAAATAAGTAAGAGCATGATCACGCCAATCAGAAAAAACGTAAGACCGATAAGTGAGAGGGCAAGGATAAGCTCATCATTCTCCCCTGCCCCGCGGACCATGTTGATGCTCACTCCTAAAAAGACGGTGAGCGGAACAAGCGCGAACGTCCAGCCGAGAAATGTGAGGACGAATTCAAGCGTCATAAGCTCAATATGAAATAAGATAACTGAGTGGGTCTGTCGGAATGCCGTCTTTGCGAACTTCAAAGTGCAAATGCGGTCCAGTGGAAAGGCCTGTGCTTCCAACAGCCCCGATCGTGTCTCCGCGCGCGACAAACTGATCTGCCACCACATCGATCCTGGAAAGGTGCGCATAGAGCGTTGAAAGACCGTTTGTGTGGATCACCATCACATAATTTCCATACAGACGTCCCGTTTTGGTAAATGCGACGTAGCCAGTGGCAGCGACGCCCACAGGCGTCCCAGTCGCCGCTGGAAGATCAAGTCCTGAATGTTCAAACAGATTTCGGAACGGATAGGTGGGGTCATGGAAGTAGGTGGAGATACCACGAAGCGTCGGACTAAACGGCCACGAAAGCACGGATGAATCCCCTCCTTGGTCCGCTTCGCTGAGCTTCCCTTCGATCTCCTGCTGTAACAAAAGAATTTCTTGGTTGATGAATGTTTGTTCCTGTTTGACGTCCTGAAGGAGAGATTGAAATTCTGATTCTGATTGCTGGGTTTGGGTGATGAGGATCTCCTTTGATCCTGTTTCCTCAGAGAGTCGATCAAGGTCCTTATCCAGGCTGTCCTCCAATGAAACGAGGTCTCCCTTTTTCGTTTCCTCATTCGCCACTTTTTCCTCGAGGGCCGCTTTCATGGAACGGGCCTCATCAACCGTTTTTTTTAAGTCCTCAGAGACATTCGAGAGACGTTCAAGATTGTCGAAGAGTTCGGAGAAGGAATCATTCCCAAAAAAAAGTTCAAGCGGGACGGCCGTGTCCTCTGTTTGGATTTGACGCAGGACTTGTGCCATGAGCTCACGTTGATAGTTGAGCTTCTCCTGGATCGTTTTGATTTCCCCGTCAAGGGACGCAAGCTCGATGTTCACAAGATCGATGGAAGCCTCGGCGGCTTCAATATCAAGCTTCGTTTTTGCAATCCGGTTTTCAAGCAGGTCAATTTCTCCGTACAACGAGGCCTCTTGTGCCTGAAGGTTCTCAATTTTGTCTTTATAGGAATCGATCTGGCTGTTTAGGGCATCGATCGCCTCGCGCTTCTCATCAATCTTTGAAGAGAGGTTGTCGATGTCTGAATCACCCTGTGCCTTTGCAGTTTCAACATAAAATAACGGCAGACTCATAAGAGCCAACAGGAGTATCACACGGCAGATTCCAGACAGGTTGTGTCTCATGATGAAAGTTTATCAATCGCGGTTGAGAGTCGGGAAAGAGTTTCGTCCTTGCCGAGGATCCAGGCGATTTGAAACGGCCCTGCAGATTTGTCAAAGCCTGAGAGCGCCACGCGCATGGGCCAAAGGACGTTCCCATTTTGTAGACCCTTGGATTCAATATACCGCTTTACGTGCGATTCAATCAACACAGGATCATGAAAAACTTCAGGATCAAGATCTGTGATGAGTTCCAGCACACCCCGGAGCTGGGTGATCGCGTCTTCTTTGGTGGATTTTTTCCAAACAAGCATCTGTAGATCGTACGAGAGTGGTTGTGTATAGGGTTTAATGCGTTCAGGAATCTCGGCGAGCGTTACCAGTCGCTCACGTTCTACGACGAGGATCTTTTTTAGAAGCTCGTCACTGACCACTCCCCTCTCACAAAAAGGCTTTGCGCTTTCCATCAGCTCATCAATGTTCATGGATCGAATATACATCCCGTTCATCCAATTTAATTTTACGATATCGAACACCGCACCGCTTTTGTTGACCTTCGAAAGGTCAAAAGCCTGCGTGAGCTCGTCTAGAGAGTACATCTCTCTGGCAGCCGACGGATTAAATCCTAAGAGCGCTACAAAATTTAACAGCGCCTCAGGAAGATAACCTTTTGCGAGATACTCCTCGACCGCCACGTCCCCTTGACGCTTCGAGAGCTTGGACTTGTCTGGATTCAATATGAGCGGCAGATGCGCAAAAACAGGGAGTGGAAAACCAAACGCCTTGTAGAGATGCACATGCTTGGGCACTGACGAAATCCATTCCTCGCCGCGGATGACATGCGTCACACCCATAAGATGATCGTCAACGACCATAGCGAGGTGGTATGTCGGGAATCCATCCGCTTTCATGAGTACCTGATCGTCGATCTGTGCATTTTGGATCGTCACAGAACCGCGGATGACGTCCTCAAATGTCGTCTCCCCGTCTGGAATTTTTAAACGGATAACATGTTGTTCTTGAGCGTCGAGTCGAGCCTTAACTTCCTTTGCGGTGAGTTTTAGACACTGTCGATCATACTTGGTTGAGGCTTTGATCAGCTCTTGGGACTTCCTCAGTTCCTCAAGACGTTCTTTTGTACAGAAACAATAATACGCATCGCCTTGGAGAACGAGTCGCAGTGTATGCTCGAGGTAGATCGGTAGACGCGCAGACTGAACGTATGGTCCGTTTTCACCTTTTTCCTTGAGTACGCCATCAACAAGAATCGGCCCTTCGTCATAGGAAAGACCCATGCGATCGAGAGTCGCAATAAGCGACTCTACGGCGCCCTCAACGTAGCGTGTGCGATCCGTATCTTCGATGCGGACAAGAAACGTGCCGTGATTTTTTTTGGCGAACAAAAAATTGTACAGCGCGGTGCGCAGTGATCCGACATGGAGGAATCCCGTTGGGGATGGTGGAAAGCGAGTTTTCACGTTCATAATCCTTTTAATTGACGATGGACCTCTGGAAAAACACGAGAGACTGCTTTCAGGAATCTACGAGACCTTAGTGTACTCAATGCCACCGCGAAAGGAAAGATGATACTGGCATTTACAATGCGCCGTACGCGCCTTGGCTCACGAATGAGTCTCCAAACGAATTCAAGACCGATTTTCTGCATCCAGGACGGCGAACGTCTTTTCGATCCTGAGAGCATGTCCAGAGCTCCACCAACGCCGATCCAGATTCGCACGTTTGGCAACACCTCTTTCGCCTGGAACATAAACGCCTCCTGTTTCCCCTGCCCCAGTGCAACAGCAACGACGTCAGGCGCTGTATTTTTTATTTGATCAAGAATGTTCTGCGTAATCGCGACGTCAGTTCCATTGTAGGAAATCACTCCAGGATCGATCGCAACGACATCCAACTCGAGCAGATGCTGCCTGAGCCTCATCGCCGTTGCCTGCGCAACTCCAGAATCGCCACCCAAGAGCAGAAGTCGCTTGCTATTTTGCAAACACAGCCGCGCAAGATCCTGGAGCACGTCAACGCCGGGATGGCGATGTCCCAAATAAGAATCCGTCAGGGCAGCGACGGCGTAGCGAAGGCTCACAGAGTCCGGAAGCGAAAGGTCGCTCTGGTTGAGTCGGTCATGAAACGTTTTGTTTTTTCTTGTGAGGAGAAGAAACTCTGCGTTCGTCGTTACGATCATCTTCCATCTTTCATCACAAATCCAAGACTGGAGCTGCTGCTGGAGCTCCGCGCCCGAAATATCGTCTATTCTTACATCAAAAACGTAATGCGGCTTCACACAGCTGCATGATAGCAAAAACTCGGGTTATTCACAGGTTGACAAACCCTCGTTAGCACTCTATCCTTACGAGTGCTAACTATCTTTTTATGATGCCGAATAATTTTACACATAAATCACAGGAGGCGATCCAGATGGCGCACCACATTGCCGTGGAGCATGGTCAGCAGACTCTTGAACCGATTCATCTTCTCTCTTCCCTGCTCACCCAAGACGACGGTGTGGTCGGTGCGATCGTGGACAAAATCACCCCTTCGCGCGCCACACTTCGCGGTGAGGTCGACGAGATCCTTAAGTCGCTTCCTCGAACCGGCGGAGCCTCTCCAGGCGAACTTATACAGATTTACATGAGCCAACAGATGGCCAATGTCTTGGCGCAGGCCCACAAAAAAACAAAAGCCTTCAAGGACGAGTTTATTTCCACGGAGCATTTGTTCCTTGGACTGCTCACCAACAAAGCCATCAACCGTCTCCTGCTTGGCTACAACATCACCGAGGAAACCGTCATGGCGGCGCTCAAAGACATTCGTGGCAACCAGCGTGTTGATTCACCTGAACCAGAAGGTCGTTACCAGGCTTTGCAAAAATACGGTTTTGATTTGACGCAGGCAGCGCGCGACGGAAAGCTCGATCCGATCATCGGTCGCGACATGGAGATTCGTCGGCTCATGCAAGTCCTCTCACGGCGCACCAAAAATAATCCTGTGCTCATCGGTGAGGCGGGCGTGGGAAAAACAGCGGTCGTCGAAGGGTTGGCGCAGCGCATTGTCTCAGGCGACGTTCCAGAATTGCTCAAAGAAAAGGTCGTCGTCTCTCTCGATCTCGGCGCACTTGTGGCTGGCACAAAATATCGTGGGGAGTTTGAAGATCGCCTGAAAGCCGTTATCAAAGAAATTGAAAACTCCAGCGGACGTATCATTTTGTTTATTGATGAACTTCACACGATTGTCGGTACAGGAACCACCGAGGGAGGATCGTTGGACGCGTCAAACATTCTTAAACCCGCCCTGGCTCGCGGAAATCTGCGTGCCATCGGTGCGACGACACTCAGGGAATACCAAAAACACATCGAAAAAGACGCCGCGCTCGAGCGACGGTTCCAACCTGTGATCGTTGAGGAACCGAGTGTCCAGGACACGATCGCGATCCTGCGAGGCATCAAAGAAAAATACGAAGTGCACCACGGCGTGCGCATTTCTGATCCGTCGATTGTTGCCGCCGCACAGCTCTCGCATCGCTACATTACCGATCGCAATCTTCCAGATAAGGCCGTTGATCTTATGGACGAAGCAGGATCAGCTCTGCGCATGCAGATAGATTCCATGCCCGAAGAGCTCGACAAACTCAAACGCGATCTCATGCGTCTGGAGATTGAACAAAAGGCTCTTCAAAAGGAAGAAGATCGCGAATCAAAGGAGCGATTACGTGATATTGAAAAACAGATTGCTGATTTACGAGAAGCCACCTCTGGATTGGAAGGTCGCTGGCAAAACGAAAAGAAAAAAATTACCGAAATTCAAGAAGCAAAGTCAGAAATCGATTCCTTGCGTGCGCAGGCCGAGGCCGAAGAACGACGCGGCGATTTGGAAAAGGTCGCCGAGATTCGCTATGGAAAACTTCCCCAGGCTGAGAAGAAGCTACGCAAAATTGAATCTGAGCTCGTAGGTTTGCAAAAAGAACGAGGTCTTCTGAAAGAGGTTGTGGGTGAAGAAGACATCGCGCAAGTTGTTTCGCGCTGGACGCATATTCCTGTCTCCAAAATGCTTGAGTCAGAAATGGAAAAACTGGCGGACATGGAAACCGAATTGGTAAAACGTGTGGTGGGGCAGGAGGAAGCCATCAAGGCCGTGTCCAATGCCCTGCGTCGTTCACGTGCAGGCATCGGCGAGGAGAAACGTCCGATCGGTTCGTTCATTTTCTTGGGACCCACGGGCGTCGGCAAAACAGAACTTGCTCGCGCCTTGGCTGAGTTCATGTTCAATGACGAGTCGGCACTCGTAAGGCTCGACATGTCCGAGTACATGGAAAAACATGCCGTCTCAAAAATCATTGGGTCCCCTCCTGGCTACGTCGGCTACGAAGAAGGTGGCCAGCTCACAGAGATTGTTCGACGCAAACCGTACGCGGTTCTCTTGTTCGACGAAATTGAGAAGGCGCATCCAGACACGTTTCACCTGCTCCTCCAGATCTTGGATGATGGACATCTCACGGACGCAAAAGGTCGCAAGGTGAATTTCAAAAACACCATCATCATCATGACGAGCAACCTCGGCTCTGACGTGATTCTTTCTGCCGGCAATACAAAATCCGCTATGGGATTTGATGATGGCGAAGGCGTGTCAGAAGAAACTGATGTTCAGGATCGCGTCATGCAAATGCTCAAGGATGAATTCAAGCCAGAGTTTTTGAACCGCGTGGACGAAATTATCATGTTCCACTCCCTGTCCCCTGCGCATATTGCAAAGGTGGTCGAGCTTCAAATCGGCCTTGTCGAAAAACGGCTGAAGTCACAGCGCGGCATTACACTGAGCGTCACCGATTCTGCTAAGGAACTGCTCGCGACAAAAGGGTTTGATCCAGCCTACGGCGCGCGGCCACTCAAGCGCGTCATCCAGTCGTTGATTCTCGATCCCCTCGCGCTCAAAATTGTGAGCGGTGAAATCCACGAAGGCGAACGCGTCACCATCGGTTGCAAGGACGATGAGATCGCTTTCCAAACCAAAAAGCTGGCAAAAGTGAAGGCTTAAGGGAAATGCTATAATAGCTGGGCGTATGAAAAAGCTCAGCTATTTGGTTTTGGCCGCGATGGTCTTTTCGGTTCCCTCGCCAATTTTCGCGGCAGATGAAGTTTTGTTCAATCCCGATTTTTTGTTATCTGATGCAGATCTCCTGGATCCTGACAGCATGTCGCTCACAGACATCTCGCGTTTCCTGACGCGTGGCGGTCTTGCGTCCTACACCGACGAGGATGTGGACGGTGTTGAACGGACGGCAGGAGAAATTATTTGGAACGCGGCGCAGGAGTTTGAACTCAGTCCAAAGTTTTTGTTGACGCTCTTGCAGCGCGAGCAAAGTCTCGTGGAGGATCCAACGCCTTCAGACGATCAGCTCGCTTGGGCCATGGGCTACGCCGTGTGCGATGACTGTTCCAAGTCTGATCCTCGGATCCAAAAATTCAAGGGCTTTGCTTCGCAGGTTCACTATGCCTCTGAGCGTATTAGGGAATCCTATCTCACCGATCTTGAGAATCGCGGTTACACCGAAACCGGTGTCGGTCCTGGGATCGAAGTCACGATCGATAACACGACGGTCACGCCTGTGAACTTTGCCACCTCGTCGCTGTACACCTACACACCACACCTTCACGGCAACGAAAACTTTGTGACGATCTGGGAACGCTGGTTCGGCCAGGAATACCTCACAGGCTCGCTCCTGCAAGACAAAGACACCGGCGGCATCTGGCTCATCCAGTACGGTGAACGTCGGCCGATTACGTCGCGCGCGGCGTTTTTTTCGCGCTTCAATGTGAACTCGGTGGTCGCGGTTAGTGGAACAACTCTTGAGCAATATCCGATCGGGGACGCGATCAGCTTCCCGAATTATTCCTTGCTGCGCTCACCAGGCGGAACGGTGTACTTGCTTGTCGACGACACGCGCCGCGGATTCACTTCCCAAGAAGCCTTCCGTTCACTCGGGTTTAATCCCGACGAGATCGTGGACGTCAGCTGGGATGATTTGAATGTCTACACAGAAGCCACACCGATCAGTGTGGAAACCGTCTATCCTCAGGGTGCGCTTCTGCAGGACAACACCACAGGCGGCGTGTTCTACGTCGAGAATGGTGAGAAGCATCCGATCGTGTCTCGAGAAATCCTTGCCAACCGTTTTGAGAATCAAACCATCGTGCCGGTCGATCCCGAAAATCTCGACAGCTACCCACGTGGGGATGAAGTCGGTTTCGCCGATGGGACGCTGATCGGCGTCACTGGATCCCCAGATATTTTTGTTGTCTCGGAAGGCAACCGCCGTCCCATTATCGATGAAGTGACCTTCTTCACCTACGGCTGGAGTTTTGACCAAGTCGTCTGGACCAACGAGCGCTCCGTCCTCTTGCATCCGCTGGGTGAGCCCGTATCAACCGATCTCGATGAAAATGCTGAGGTCGAAATTGCTGTAACGGAATGAGTCACTGCCGTGCAGGAGAAGGTCTATAGCAAACTCGATGGCTTTATGGATAGATGTCATTATTTTGAAAAAAATACGGGCTTTCCGAGAGAGCCCGCAGTAGGTGGAGTGATCCGTGCGTCGGAGCGGCATCACGGATTAAAGACTAGCAGCAATGGCCATGATGATGGCAATAATCGCTACCAGGAGCGTCAGACACAGGAGAAGGTCCGTGCCGCCTCTGTCTATTTGGACTACCATGAGTCCTTCAACCAGACCCGCCCCAGTGATGAAGGCTCCTACGATCAAGGGGCCGAAGTCGACATCAAGCGGATGTGCGGCATCGATGGGATTTTGCTTGGTCACCAACCTCCAGTGTTCGGCGGCCATACGAGCCTCTCGTTCAGCCCGTGCACTCAACGAGAGCATGCCCGTTTTGTGCCCCCTGCGCGCAACGTCCTCTGCGCGCCGATGGAGTTTGTCCAGGCGACGCTCGAAACTTTTGAGGACAGAATCACCACCGTCCCGTGCGATTCGGTCGCGCAATTTTTTGACGGAGTCTGCGATCTGATCACGCATTTCGCGTGGAAAGATAGCGGCCTTCGGCGATTCGATATCTGTCGCGAAGGAAGCCGTTGCGAACTCGAGGACACGATGGATTTCACCTGCGTCCATGTGTTCACGTGCCTTGCGGAAGATGTCCCTGGCGGCGAACGAGGCACGACCGATACGGATGGCAGCTTCCTTCGTGACCTTCTGCATGGCAGGGTGCGCCTGGTGGGCGATCGGAGTGTTGGCGACTCCGTGTACGGCGGTGAGGCTCCCAAGCGAGTCACAGATGGTGTCCATGGCCGTGCGGTCTGCATGGGCAGGTAGCCCTCCTTCCTCACTGATCCGCCTCTTGCTGTGCACAGAGATTTCCTCTGACGCGCACTCGAGGTACCATGCGGAACGTTCGATCGCATCCTGCTGGGCTGCGAGCGTTTCGGTGGCGTTGTCGTCTCCCTCAAGATCCGACGGGGTTGATGCGGCGGCCTGAGTGAGCAGTGAAGATGCGGGGAAAATGATTCCGCCGGCGAGAAAGTCTCGACGATGCATGTTACCCTCCTGTCATCATTGGACACTTTTGCCTCTACCCTGTCAAGTGCCTGTTTTTTAATTTTTAGGTGGCGCAAATGACCAATATCACTTACGATATCTGTGTATGCTCGTCTTTGCCGCCATTACTCCCCACACACCGCTTCTGATCCCGACGATCGGGTAAGAGAATCTCAAGGCCATGAGTCTCACAACAAAAGCCTTGGAGCATCTTGCCGAGGATTTTTATCTTTCACGTCCCGACACCGTGATCGTCATCTCAAGCCACGCCACCCAGTATCCAGACGCCTTTGCGATCAACTTGCACGACGAGTACCTGATTGATTTCAAAGACTTCGGCGACTTGTCAGCCCACAAAAAACTCGTACCTGATGTTGAAACCATCACGCAGATCCAACGCGCCGCGCGCGAACAGCACATCCTGCTCACCCTGGACTCTGACTCAGCGCTTGATTATGGGACCGGGGTGCCGCTCACGTTCTTATTGGAAAAATTACCTGATGTACAGATCGTCCCCGTTTCCCATTCAGGCCTTCCGCCGCGCGATCAGGTCCGATTCGGAAATTTTTTAAAAGATGCCATCGACGCTTCGCCAAAACGTATTGCGGTCATTGCCTCAGGTGACCTCTCGCATTGCCTTTCTTCAGACTCCCCGCTTGGGTTCCGCCCTGAGGGTGAAGCGTATGATGCAGACGTTTTAGCATCCGTAAAAAACCAATCTCTCTCAACGCTCCTGAAGCTCGAAGAAGGGATGCTCATAAAAGCCGGCCAGTGTTTCCATGAACAGCTCCTCATCTTGCTTGGGATCCTTGAGAAAAAAGCTGCGCGTCCAGAAGTCCTCAGCTACGAACATCCCTTCGGCGTCGGCTACCTCGTGGCGGAATTTCATTTAACCGACCTATGATCGCCGAGGTCTATCCACTCAAACGGATGAGCCGCGGACTGTCCGCGTTTGATTATCTTGTGCCTGAAACGTGGAGCGTGGAGCGTGGAGCGTTTGTGCATATTCCCTATCGTCGATCGTTTGTGAACGGTGTGGTGAAACGGGTAAAGGACAAACCGATTCGGGGAATCCAGCTGAAAACAATCGATCAGCTCTATAAAGGGATACGACTCAGGGAGGAAGAACTCTCTTTTTTTGAATCGCTTGCCAAGGACCTTTTCCAGTCTCCGGCCACGATGTTGTTCAGCGCGTTTCCACAGTTGCCAAAACAGGAAGATGCACACGGCGCCTCCGCGTCATTTGCTTGGTTGCCACTCACCCTCCCAAGATCTGAAGCGGAAACCGTCGTGCGGCTCGTGGAACACCTACGGGAGCGATCGCTGGCATTCGTGCAGGCTCCTGACATTCGCCGCGCCACGGCGATTATTCTCGGGTACATCCAGAGCAGTGAAAAACAAAAGGTGTTGATCTTGGCGCCGACGATCCGTGACGTGCGGCAGATCCGTTCCCGACTCTCTGGCCTGGATCCATGGACCATCACGGGTGAGGAAACAGCGATCGAAAGGTTCAGGCGTTGGAGCGCGTTTCACAGCGCTTCCTCAGGAGTCTTGTTGGGAACACGAACGGCTGGACTCATGATCGACTCTTCAGTTACCACCATTTTTCTTGTCCGATCAGGAGACGTAAACCACAAACAAGAAGACCGAAACCCGCGATATGATGTGCGGGAGCTCGTATGGAATCTCCACGAGTCGTTTTCGACGAATCTTTTTTGTCTGGATGTCGTCGCACGTCCACAAACCTTTTCCCGTTTCTCTGCCTCAGAGATCCTGAGTTGGCCGATCACCTCCAAGACCGACGTAATCGACGTCAACAAAGATCAAGACCATCGAGGAAAATCAATCACGTACCAAGCTGAGCAGTTGATCCAAGAACGTCTCGCCCATGGCCGCATCCTCATCGTCCACAACCAGAAAGGCATTGCGAAACTTTTGTTGTGCCGCGCGTGTGGACATCGACCTGTGTGTAGGGCGTGCGCAACATCGCTCAGTGCGTTTTCCCATACCCTTGAGTGCGCTCGTTGCCACCGGAGGGAACCGATGATCTTCCGTTGTCCGAAATGCCACAGTGGCGACCTCGTCCGTGTTGGTCCTGGGAATCAAGAAGTGGCGCAGGAAGTGAAAAAACTCTTTCCAGCGTGTTCTATCTCTATTATCGATCGCGACCACCAGGGCGACGACGGAGCAAAGATCCTCGTGGTGACCTCTTTTTTCCTTGAACAGGTCCATGACGCCTTTCGTCCCGAGCCTTTTTCCCTCGTTCTGCTCGTAAACGTCGACGCGCCGCTGTTTGGGGACCACCCATCGGCCCTGGAATCGCTCACACACGAACTGTGGCAATGGCGATGGCTCGCGCACGTCAGCCATGCTCCCTTCCTTGTGCAAACGGGAAGTCCCTCACTCATCGCAAAGGCGCTTGAGGATCCAGAAGCCTTACTGCGAGAAGACCTCACCTGCCGTGAGTCCTACCACCTGCCACCCTTTTACCAATGGCTGTGTCTCACGCTCAAAGAAGAAGAACCGCGCAAGGCGCAACTCGAGATCACACAGCTGAAGGATCGCATCGCTCAAATTCCAGGCGCGCTGTTCGGGGCGATGGCACACAACCAAAACGAAGGGGCTGTCCTCCAGTTCGGGATCCCTATCCATCACAAAGAGGACCTCCAGTCGCTCTTCACTTCCCTTCCCGACCGATATATTATTGACACAAGTTTATTTTCGTGATAGTTTCATCACCTATGAATCTCCGAGCTGTCCTCAAGAATCCAAATGAACGTCTTCGCAGAAAAGCGAAGAAGGTTTCGGTTGAAGACATCCATTCACCCGAGATCCAGACCCTCATCGACGACCTCATCGAAACCATGCAAGTGGAAAATGGTGTTGGGATTGCGGCCACACAAATCGGATCAGACAAACGCGTGATCATTGTGGACGTGAACGGCGTCCTCCCACTCATCAATCCCGAGATCGTGGGGAAGTCACTACGCAAAATCGAATTTGAGGAAGGCTGCCTCTCAGTCCCGGGCGTCACGGGCATCGTAAAGCGCCATAAAGAGGTAAAGCTCAAGGCCTACGATAGAAACGGCGAACCTCTCACGATCCATGCCAAGGGTTTGCTCGCAATTGTTCTCCAACACGAAACCGACCATCTCGATGGCATCTTGTTCATCGACAAAGTCATCCGTTACACCAACCCTCCACGCATGTGAAAATCGTTTTTTTCGGAACCCCAAGTTTCTCTGTCCCATTCCTCCAAGCCCTCATCGACGACCCTGACACACAGGTCGTCGGTGTTGTGTCTCAAGGCGATAAACCAGTCGGTCGCGGCGGTGAAATCCAAGCCTCACCGGTGAAGACCTTGGCTCTCTCACGCGCCATCCCAGTCTTTACACCAGCATCGCTGAAGACCAATTCTCACATCCACGATCAGCTGCGCGAGCTTAGTGCCGACGTTTTTGTTGTGGTCGCGTATGGCAAACTTATTCCGCAGTCTATTCTGGACATTCCTCCCCATGGAGTCGTAAACGTTCATCCGTCCCTCCTACCACGTCATCGAGGACCTTCTCCGATGCAGTTTGCGATCGCACAGGGCGACGTCTTCACCGGCGTGACGATCATGCTCTTGGACGCTGGCATGGACACGGGGCCGATTCTTTCGTTTGAACGGATTGATCTGAGCGCGGAGGAAACCTACACAACCCTTTCTCAAAAAGTTCAGGTGACAGGTTCCCGACTTCTCATTCAGACGCTCAGGCGCCACCTGCACGGTGAGATTGTCCCTCTGCCTCAGGATGATTCCAAATCTCCGGCGACGGTCACTCGCCTACTTGATCGAGAGGACGGTCACATAAACTGGACAGAGTCGATGGAAACACTCGAACGCAAGTCCCGCGCCTACATCGAGTGGCCAGGATTGTGGTCTGTGTGGACACGCTCAACCGATGAACAGCTGCGCCTCAAGCTCCTTTCCATCCGCCCATCTGATTTTACGGCTGACGATCATCCTGGAACCGTGACGATCAAGGACAGCCGTCTGTTCATCGACTGCGCCGACGGCACGCTTGAAATTCTCGAGATCCAGCCGGAGGGGAAACCAAAAATGCAGGCAAAGGCTTTCGTGGCAGGCTATTTAGATATCAACAGCGCTGTGCTGAAGTAGCGGTAGTGGGGTCAGGTCTGGCTATCTCTGAATTCAAATATCCACAACGAATCCTTGCAAGGATAATGGCATCGTTACGTTCCTGCTTCGTTTTTACATCGGCAAAAATCTCCTCAAGACTCAAGCGACCAACGATACGTTCATCACGAGGATGCTCCTTGAGTTTTTCTGATCCATTTGTCTTTTCCCAAATCCAATTCACAAACTGTGGACTCCCCAAAAGAAATCCATTGGTCACCTCATCATAAGGATTTTTGCCACCGATCCCCTCCTCTACAAATGTTCTGTAATCTTGTTGGGCGTCTCGTTTTTGTTTTGAAAAATTTCCGAGCAACCAATCAACGTACAACCACTCCGGAACACGTCCGGCTCCCGACGTTGCCCGATAACTGCTCCATTTCCAATCTTTTGGATGTACAACCAAATCTGCACGCACAGCGTTAAGCACGATGTACCTAGCCACTTCAAGAAAATACGTTTCCCTCTCAATGACAAACGCTCTATAACGCCCTTGAAAGAGATGCCCCACGCGATCGTGTACGACATTAAACCATTGTGAAAAATTCCCATTCAAATCGCGCATCGCGACGGAGAGATTGGCATCGATGATCGTGGTCGTTTAAAAAAATATCTTGTTTAGCATTTCCACGGGCGATCACATGATAGAGCGCTCCTGGATATTCAACACGAAGTGGACGGGACATAAATTGATATAGTGATCATTTTTGAAAAAGCCGATAGCCAGACCTGACCCCATACTCTCAACGCTTGGACGCAAGAACAGACGCTTCTTTTCTCTGGAGAACGCGGGAAAATGGACTAACAGCAGCTCCAGCCTCGGCTGGTTTTTTTATTGGCAGGAATGGCACGAGAAAAAGCATGTACCCAAGGCCGATTGGGTGGTTCAGGTACGGCGAGAAAAAATGTGTGGCAAAGATAAAAACAAGTCCGGCCATAAGTCCAAAACCAAGCCAGGCTTGGTCCGTCCATCGGTAGGCCCACAGACGTTTGAGGAACTCATAGGCAGCATAGAGAAACGCAGCAGGACCCAGGATTCCCATCTTGATCCAGAGCTCAAGCCAGCCCCACTCCATCGAGGATGTCGTCCAGGTTCCGTCTGGATGAATTTCTCGCACCCGCGGATCATCCGTGACAAACGTGACGGATGCGCCGAAGCCGTGGCCTATCAGTGGACTTTCAAAAATTTTATTGACCATGGGCGTGAGGAGATTCCAACGGCTCACGATCGCTACGTCGTCTGAGTCGGTCGTGCGATCGCGCAGCGTGAGAGCGAGGTCTGATCCTGTGAGATCTTGTGATGGAATCGGGAATAGAATCACGACGGTGATGAGGAGCACGGAGAGCATCACGACGGACAAGCTCGATCCGATGAATCGTGCGCCCTGCTTGAATGTGGGACGCAGATGTTTCCAAAGGAGCATCAAGATGAATACGACACTCGGGACAAGACCCATCCAGAAACTGCGTGAGAGCGCGAGGATCGTCGTCGCGACGAGAAGGCTTGAAAGCAGCAGGAACCATCGGCGATTTTTTGTGAAGACCGCAAACGAGAGTAAGAGGAAGCCGAAAATAATCGAGAAGACTTGAGACTGAATAAACACGCGATAGACACCAGTGCCAAGGCCCGTAATTTCCGCGATGCGTAGATCACGAAAAAAATAATACGTCACTTGCAGGACGCTCTCGCCAAAGTGCGTGAAGATGTACAGCAAGACCAACGACAACGAGCAGATCCACACGGCGCCAGCGGCCAGGACTTGGAGAAGCTCACCGCGGCGGGTCATGTTCCAGTCCACGCTCAGGATCGGCAACAGGTACAACAGATAAAGATACGCGTTGCCATCTCCAAAGACCAACGGTGGATCTCGACGTAAAACGCCGACGATCAGTCCGAGCGCAGCGGCAAGGGCAAGAAGGAAAAAAATCTGTATACGGCTGTCTTTGACCTCCAGACGATATCGTTTGGTGAGAACACCCATCCCCCACCCAAGCATGACGCCGATAAAAATTGCCATGCGCAGGGTGAGAGAAAATCCGCCGATGGTTTGGCTCAGCAGGATGCCGTGGGGATTTGAGAACAGCTCGATGAAGACGAGCAGGAGCGCGTGATCAAGGCGTTTGTAGGCGAGCACAGCCGCACCAGCGGCGAGTCCCAACAAGATGAACACGTCCACGTCGGATCCATATCCAAGCAGAGCGAGTCCATACAGAATCGCGATGACCATGAGCGCCCGCCAAAATGTCTGTCCAAAAAATTGAGTCATAATTCAGTTACCGATCGACGAGCCTCGCCACGGTGCAGACCCCGTCGGTGCTCGCTGACGCTGCGCTAGCCGGCCGGGGTCAGACACTGTGTCACTCATCGATCGGCACTCGATCACAATTTATGCTTCACAACAATGATCTCTCGGGCAGACCGATAATCCTTGATAGCTCGTGGCGTCCAGCCGATGCGTTTCCACGGAATCCGATACATGAACGACGGCAACCAAGTAGAAATCCCGCGGCGTCCACCATCTTGTTGAACCGTGAACAGGAACGCGTCGACGAAGACACCCGTATGTCCTTGCTCAAGCATCGTAAGCCAGAGATCCCAATCTTGAAAGCGTTTGAGGGAAGGATCAAATCCAGGGAAGTGCTCACGCCGGATGAGTGACATGGTGTTGATGTAGTTATTTTTTCGCAGAGCATTCGCATCGAAAGCGTGTGAGGCAAACCATCGATGCCCCCAGAAAAAACTGGAGTAGGCATACGAAGCTTCTGGATGTGCACTCAGTGCCTGCTCCAATGTCTCCAGCATCGTCGGTTCAGCTACCACGTCGGCATCACAAAAAAAGAGCAAGGATCCTGTCGAGCGTCCAAAGCCTGCCATGCGTGCGGCAGGTGCGCCTTGGTTTTCTTGAAAGTCGAGATAGACGATCCGATCGAGATACGGTTCAAGTCGTGAGCGAGTATCGTCCGTGGAGCCATTGTTAACCACGATGATCTCGTCTGGGCGCCGTGTCTGAGCAAGGAGAGAATCTAGGCACGCCGTAATCGTCTTGCCATGCTGGTAGGTTGGGATGATGACCGAGATGCCAAGGGGCATAGGTTGTAGGGATGAGGTTGTAGGGAGTAGGTAGGCCTTCAACTTTCTGAATTGCTCCTCACAAGTAAATTTCGCGGCGTGGTCGTAGGCTGCGAGTCCAAGCTTGATTCGAAGTTCTGCGTTGCGCGAGAGCTCAAGAATCTCTTGCGCAAGGTGCTGTTCATCTTGATCTCTCAGCACGATTCCCGTCTCACGATCGACCACAGCCTCCGTTACACCTGTGACGTTGGTGGTGATGCTGGGAACGGCGTACTGAGCGGCCTCCAAAAAGACAAGTCCAAATCCTTCCTTGTCGACAGGATCATTTGAAACGGGCATCACAAACACATCCGCCACGGCGTAGAGCTGGCTTTTTGTTGTGCGGTCGACTCGACCGTGAAAACGCACAGAGTCTTGGAGTCCAAGTTCACTCACCATTTCTTTCAGTGTTCCTTCCTCTGGTCCCTCGCCTGCGATGTCGTAAACGAAATTCTCCAGCAGGCCTTGGCGGCGCAGGAGTGACAAGGCGGTGAGCACATGGGCATGGCCCTTACGTTTTACGAGTCGGGAAACGGTCAACAGGTGGAATCGTCCGTCAGATGCAGGTTTGGTCGGCAGAGGCACCGTGGGCAAACAGGGATACACCACAAGAAGCTCTGTCACTCCAAAAACCTTTGCGACTTCTTGCGCAAGCGCCTGCGAATTACAAACAACGACACGTGCATATTTCAGAACCTGCGTCGCCATCGCTCTTTTTCGTGCTGACTGCTGTGCAAGCCGAATATCCATCCCATGCACAAACACGACATACGGCGTCTTCGTCTTTTTCATCGCAACCATGGCGGCTGTTCCAAACGGAAGAACATGACTGGTCAAAATCAATCGGTAACGATCTTGATAGCTTTTGAGGATCCTGACCATCTTCCACCAGCGCGGAAAAATCCACTTGAACAAGAGTGGGCTGCGATACACGGGATAGCCAGCGCTGGGATCGGACGACTGCCAGGCAGGATTGGGCACTGTGAGAACCTCGATGTCGTCCTTAAAAAAGGTCGCGAGTTCACTCAGGTAGCGCGCCACGCCGCCTTCCATGGGCGGAAAATCTGGAGTGATGAGGAGCATTTTTTTTTGGTTCATACGCGTGGACGCACGGATTTCAATAAAAAGCGGAGGTCGTCCAGGTGCAGGGACTTGGTAAAAAGGAGCAAGGCAAGGTAGATCGCTGCTCCCAACGGAATGACGAAGATCCAACCGACGAATGGTTTTGTGAGCAGAACCGCCAGGAACATCACAACGCCCGAGGAAAAGATAGGCAACAGGATCCCTGCCAAGTGCCGGAGTCGAAAGGTCGGGATGAGTTTTGGCACAAAAAATAATCCCGCCACAAACATAAAACAAAAACACGCCAGGGCCGCAGTGACAGCGCCCATGATGCCAAGACGTGGAACGAGCAAGAGATTCAAGACGACGTTAATGAGCATGGTGACACCCATGATAGCCGTTTTGGTTGCCTGGCGACCTGAGGCATTCAAGAGACTCCCGACGGGAAAATCGAGGAAGATCGGGATCAAGACAAAGACAAGCACAGAGAGCACCATCGCCGCCTGGGAATATCCTTCGCCCGCCAGGCGTACGACCTCAGGAGCAATCGCGGAGAGTCCCAGCACGATGGGCGTGGCGAGCATGGCCATGTACCACATGCCTTTTAAAAAAATGCGCTCAAGCTCGGCAGGATCCTTCCCGATGACCGCGCTCATCCCGGGATACAACGCCGCCGTGAACGCCAACGGAAGAAACTGGAACGCGTAGGTGAATTTGTAGGCGAGTGCGTAGATGCCCACCGCTGTGGTATCGAGGAACTTCGAGATAAGGATCGAGTCGACGTAGGAATACATTTTGACAAAAAGCGCGGCAAGGGCGAACGGAAACGCGGCGATGAGTATCCGTCTACAAGCGATGCGATCAAAGGCTGGTTGAAGCGCACGAGCACCGAGCCGTTTGACAATGTTGTAACCCGCGACGACCACGTTTGTCAGCGATCCTGCCATGAGCGCGACAACCAACAGCGGGAGCGACGGCGCGCGCCACAGGACAATTCCGCCCACAAGACCTGTGACAAGCTGTCCGGTAAACACGCCAAGTGATTCATAACGCAGCCGTTGGAACCCACGCAGGACGCCGTAAAACAGAAGATGGAGTGCGTCCAGGGACAATACGACGCACGCAAGCAAGATCAAATATTGGAGCTCAGGGCTGTAGTTAAGCAGGCGTCCGGTGACCACCGCACCGACAGAAGCGAGCACAAGCAACGGCAGTTTGATCGAGAGCGCCTGCGAAAGAAGTTTGGCTGCGTGCGCCGGATCTTTCGCGACCTCGCGGATCACCACCGGCGTGACGCCCAGATCTGCCACCACGGTATAGATGACGGTGATCGATACGGCGAGGAAGTATTCCCCTGTTGCCTGTGGCATCATCACGCGAGCCACGAACAAAAAGTAGACAAAAGCGATGATCTTTTGTCCGACAGAGGCGAGGGTGAGGAAAGCGGTGTTTTGGGCGACTTGGTGAGTCACAGTGTGGACATTGTATCGAACTCGCAGGGATTAGAAAACCCACCTCGAACGGATCGGGTGGGTAGATGTCTAGCGCTGCGGGAACAAGTCAGGCCCAGTCCATGGGCGCATGGACGACTTCCCGTGAGCAGAACGTACGACTCCCAGATGTCCTCTCTGACTGGCCTGCGCACGCAGTTGGGCGTTCAACTCTTCCCTTCGACCAAACTGCGCTTGCCAGAGCTGGGAGAGGACAAGATGCAGGTCCATGACAAGGCTGGCTTCCGCCGGCGAGTACAGTTCGCTCTTTGACGATGATGGCTCCCAAACCGCGCTACCCTCGCGCCAATGTTTCCAAGCGCCTGCAAATCGCTTGGTAATCGTCCATCCGTTTTGCTTGGTGAGTGGACCACTGACCTTCAAATCCCAGACAACCTTGGTCAGGTTCAACCTGTCGGACGTCGTGTCCGGCCCTTGATCGCGCTGATACCCCATGGAGATGCAGGCGATGAAGCTCGATCCTTCTTCGACACGTTCACGCGGAAAAAGATTTACGGCCCTGATGCAGGCCGTAAAGAGCTTGTCGGCAATGGCGCCTTGCCGGAGCATCTCCAACAACTCCGTCTGTGCAGGAAAAAGATGGATCTCGATATCGACCTCTTCTTCGTTGGTCGAGGGATCGATCCTGAAATCAACAATCGTTCCACGCAACGCGACGATGTTGGGGATCCAACGCTCAGGCTCCATGAGCCCGCTCACGTCCACCCAAGCGATTTCCGGGAAAGAACTCCGGCTTGGAAGAATGACTGGCGCCGTTGAATGGACCTGCGGAAATTCGACGAACACCTGTCTCCAGTCTTTCTCGCCGAGCTCTGTTCCTTCCTCTTCATTGAACGTGTCGCCATGGTCGTTCAAGACGTGGACGGCCACTGCGCTTCCGTTTGTCTTCCCAACCTGCGTGCGTGTAGTTGCCACGCGAATGCGTGTGACATCACCCACATGAACCTCCGTGAGCCACCTTATCTAAACATGTAGCGATGTATCTGTCAATTGATCCGAACAAAAAACGGGTGAATGTCACCCGCCGTGATGCGTGAGTCGAGCGATGTACTCAGGCCCCAGTTCTTCCAGAAGATCTGGAGTTCCCAGTTGCGTCAGATTCCCTGACCGACGATTTTCACGCATGAGTTCCCGCAGGGGCCCTACACCCATGCGCGTGGCCTCCAAGTGGTCGAGGTCGTAGCCAGCCGCGCGAAGCTGTACGGCGGCTCTTCCCTCCCTTCCCTGTTCACCGTCCTGGAAGAATGCGGCCTTCCAGAGGCTTTCCAGGATCGGAGCAAATTCACGGGCCACGACGTCTCCGATCGCCTCCCAGTACACTCCCCCTGGTTCCCAGGGGTCGCTCAGCGGCAGTGCCGGGACATCCCAGAGGTGAAGAGGCTCAACACTCCACCATGGATAGAACTGACGATCCAGAAGACGAACAGGGCCTTTCAGGGGCCAGTGAGCTGCTGCGTATTTCTCTTGTTCCCGGATGTTGTGGTTCACGGCCTGGCTGGTGAGCGTGCGCAGGAACTGCGTTGAGCTTGCTTGATAGCCCATCACGCGTGTGAGGTCCTGCGTGATCGCGAAGGTGACCTCCACAACCGTTCCCTCCGTTGGGCACAGGGCTGAGAAAGGTTCGTGGGCCTGTCTGATGGCTGCGAGTGCATCATAGCGGGCCTCCAGGGCTTGCGGGATTGGCGCGTCGTATGCCCCGAGTTGGACACGGCCCTTCGCGTCGTGTGGATTGCGTTTGGCGTGCAAACGACGAAGAAGCGCGTTATCGAATGGCGAAATCGTCACGTGCCAGTGGTCGGTCACGTAGGAGTCAGACGGCGTCTGTTTTGTGACCGTCGTACGCAAGCCGATGGCCGCTGGGATCCTGGAACCGTTTGAGAGCCGCACGATCGCGATTCTCTGTTGCCGTGCGAAGTCGAGATCAGGTTTGACTTCTTTTCTCCCCTGTTGGCTCGTGAGCTGGTCTCGAAACGAAACCTGTGCGAGGTGCCTGAGTGGGATTGGCGTCTGTGGTGGCATCATTTCCTCCTTCCCCCGAGAATTGAAGCATGCAGAGTCCAAAAAGTCAAAACCACCCAGGCTGATGCGAGAGTGGTTTTTTCCCTTTTAACGCTTTGACCACTGCGGTGACCGGCGCGCGGATTTTTTTCCTGGCTTTTTGCGTTCGCGTCTTCGGGCGTCCTGGCTGAGGAAGCCAAGTTTTTTCAAGACACTGCGAAACTCTGGATTGAATTCAATGAGGCCTCGGGCAATGCCCAACCGAATGGCGTCTGCCTGTCCGCGGACACCTCCACCGGTCACATGCACCGTGATGTCAAACGTGTCCTGCACGCCTGTCTGTTTCAAAGGCGCCATCACACTCTCACGCAGGGTGATGAGCGGAAGATACTCACTGAGTCCACGTTCGTTGATGACAATCTTTCCCGATCCACCGTGATGCAACCGAACACGTGCCGTCGCGGCCTTGCGTCGTCCAAGGGATTCAATGTATTTGCCCGTCAGTGCTGCCATACTAATTTTTGATCGTCAAACGTTTAAGGCGCGGGGAACGCTGTTTATTTTTGGGAAGCATACGCGAGACGGCTTCCCGCAAGACCTTGGAAGGGTCACTCGCCATGAGACCCTTGAGCGTTCTCATCTTGAGACCGCTCGCGTAGGTGGTATGACGATAATAAATCTTCGCCTCTTTGACAGGATGGATCTTCATTTTGGAAGCATTCGTCACTTGCACGTAGTCGCCCGCGTCCACGTTTGGGGTAAATGACGGTTTATGTTTTCCGATCAAAAGATGCACAACCGTGGTCGCAAGACGACCAGGGACTTTCCCTTGCGCATCGATGGTGTGAATGTCACGTTCCAAGGTTTTCATACAAGTTCAATGTGGACCATTTCAGCCGCATCGTTTTTTCGGGGACCAATTTTGCTGATGCGCGTATAGCCACCGGGTCGCCCGTCGTAACGGGGCGCCAAGACTTCAATAATTTTTTTGACCGGATGGTCGGTATAAAACACGGACAGGAGTTTACGACGTGAAGCGAGGGTTGGCTTTTTCCCAACCGTAATCGCCCGCTCAACCAATGGGCGCACAGCCTTTGCGCGAGCCAGGGTGGTTTTTACCTTTTCGTGCAGGATGACACTTGTGGCAAGATTACGAAGCATGGCCTCACGCGGGGCTTTTTCTCGATCCAAAATTTTTCCTTTGTTTCGATGTCTCATACGTCGCGCGAGAGCTCTTGTGACGATCCACTTGTTTGGGGCATCAGCAGCGCGAAAGAATCAATGAGGATTTTCGCTGATTGCTCAACGGCCTCTTGGGGAGTGAGTGTGCCATCTGTTTCAATCGTCATGATGAGTTTGTCGAAGTTGGTGATTTCACCCACGCGGGTATTTTCCACGCGGTACCCAACGTTGCGGATCGGGGAAAAAAGCGAGTCAATCGCAATCGTCCCAAGCTCCTGGACTTCGTTCACACGCTCTTCGGTTGGAGAGTAGCCACGGCCCTTTCGGACGGTCAGTTCCATATCAAGGATGGCGGAATCTTCGGTGACAGTGGCAATCACCAAATCTGGATTCATGATTTCAATGTCGGCATTTGGCGCAATGTCAGCGGCGGTCACGATTTTTGCCCCCTTCACATGCAAAGACAACTTTACGGGCTCATCGGAAAAACATTTAAGCCGCAGGGCTTTCAAATTCAAAATAATTTCGAGGGCATCTTCCTTGATCCCTTTCACGGCCTGAAATTCGTGGTTCACGCCCTTCATTTTGACGGCCGTGACCGCCGCTCCCGGGAGAGAAGAAAGAAGCACACGACGCAGGGCGTTGCCAAGCGTGGTTCCGTATCCATGGAAACAAGGCTCAACAACCAACACCCCTTCGTGAGGGCGGCTGCCGGCTTCGTACTGAATACGCGATGGAAGAAGGATGTTCTCCATACGAAAGATAAAAAATAACTAACGAGAGTAAAATTCGACAATGAGTGTAGGAGCAAATCCCTGATCCAAATCTTCTCCTTCTGGCAGAGCCGTGACCTTCCCACTGAGCGCTTTGTCGTCACGCACCAACCACTTAGGCATGGTCGCGAGTTTCATGGTCTCTGGGATCATTTTCACGAGCGGCTTTTCCAGCTTGGTTTCCTTCACGGCGATCACGTCGCCAACACCGACCATGAAGGATGGAATATCGACGCTCTCACCATTCACAAGGATGAATCCATGGCCCACCATCTGGCGCGCTTGGCGGCGTGTTTTTGCCCAACCGAGACGATACACGACGTTATCAAGCCGCATCTCAAGCATGCGGACGAGCATTTCAGCGGTGTTGCCCTTGCTCCCAGAGGCTTTGACGAAGATGTTTCGAAACTGGCGCTCGAGGATCCCATAGAGCGCCTTGGCTTTTTGCTTCTCACGAAGCTGCTCGCCATACGCCGACATGCGGGGCCGCATTTTTGCCTGCTTGGGCCCGTGGACGCCTGGCGGATACGCACGCCGACGCGCGAACTTTTCTTTCCCAAGGACCAAACCAAGCCGGCGGGAGCGTTTGACGATTGAGTCGGTATTTCTTGCCATACCCAGTAGGACAACGTTGATGAATAAACCTGATTATGTGTCAAAGAAAGACCAACCGTCTGTGCCGATGCTGCGTGAGGTCACTGTTGTCCTCACTGGGCATAGGCTAGACGCGACGTGGCTTAGGCGCACGGCAACCATTGTGGGGAAGCGGGGTGATATCCTTGATCGAAAGCACTTGGAACCCATTGGCATTCAAGGCACGGATCGCGGAGTCGCGTCCGGTTCCAACACCCTTCACGTACACATTCACCTCCCGCAAACCACTTTCTTTGACACGGTCGGTCGCCGTTTTCACGACCACGCTTGCCGCGTAAGGCGTTGATTTCTTTGGACCCTTAAATCCGCAGTTTCCCGCACTCGACCACGCAAGGGTATTGCCGTTCAAGTCCGTGAGCGTGACGATGGTGTTGTTGTACGTAGCCTGAATATACGCAGATCCTTGTGAGACCTGAGGCATGGCTTTTTTCTTTTTTGCCCGCGCGAGCGGAGCATCGGCAACAAGAGGTTTCACGTCAGTAGTCATACGTCTTTAGGTCTTTGTAAGCGCACGTCTACCGCTTCCCATCGTCTTGCGCATATTGCCTCGCACCGTCCGAGAGTTCGTCTTCGTCCGTTGGCCGCGTACCGGGAGATGTTTCGTGTGCCGAGCTCCGCGATACGAACCGATCTCTTTTAACCGTTTGATGCTTGCCAGCCGATCCCGTCGCAAGTCCCCTTCCAGTCGGCGGCCTTTTTCGATCAGCGTCCGGATGGTGTTCACCTGATCGTCCGTTAAATCCTTCACACGGATATCTTCACTCACACCCGCTTCCTTCAGGACGCGTACCGCGGTGGGTTTGCCAATACCGTAAACATACGTCAGGGCAATCACGACGCGTTTTTGAGTTGGGATAGTAATGCCTGCAATGCGTGCCATAATTATCCTTGCCGTTGTTTATGTCGTGGATTCCTGCAAGCCACAACCACACGTCCGTGGCGTCGACTGACTTTGCACTCACGACAAATTTTTTTGGCTGAAGATCTGACTTTCATAGTGAGAACGATAGAATGGACGAGACTGGCCTCGTCCATTCTATTCAAAAACGATACACCACACGTCCCTTGGTCAAATCGTACGGACTGATCTCGACTTTGACCTCGTCGCCAGGAAGAAGACGGATCCGAAACTTTCGCATCTTCCCCGAGAGATGGCCGGTGATCGTTTGATCATTTTCGAGCTTAATTTTGAAGGTGGCGGACGGAAGAAGCTCCTCAACCGTGCCCCGCATCTCAATGAAATCTTTTGTCCCCTTGTCCATAATGAAATAGCGCCCAAATACTAGCATTGGCCGTTCCAAATGGCAAGGAAACGCAGAGTTTTAAGGCGCCGGTATTGTACTGATCGCCTCCTTGCGTGTCAAGAAATGCACTTAGACCGTTGCAAAACTCGCGATCTTGCGACTTGCGGGCCCCGCCACCTCCTCAACGTAATTTCCACTACGTCTCGGAGGCTGGCTTCCCCGCGCATCGCAATCTCATCGAGTTTTGTAACGGTCTCTTAGTCTAAAACCGCCTTTATCCGTCGAACTCCGCTTGCCACGGCTTCTTCTTTTTGGATCTTAAACCTCCCCAACTCTCCTGTTTTTTCCACATGCGGTCCCCCACAGACTTCGCGGCTAAACGACTCGACTGAGACGTCACCGCCGATGAAATAGACTTTGATCTTTCCTCCGAGTTGCGCATACTTGTCTTCAAATAATCCAATCGCCCCGCGCCGCTTCGCTTCGTCCAAATCCAGGATCTCAAAATGCACAGGCAAATCTTTTTTGATCTGTTCGTTCACGATGGCCTCCACGCGTTGTTTTTCGTCATCAGTCATTTTTTGCGGATGGGAAAAATCAAACCGCAGACGTTCAGGGGTGATATTGGATCCTTTCTGCTGTACGTGAGATCCCAGGACACTCCGCAGAGCCTGATGCAACAAGTGCGTGGCGGTGTGGAGTCGCACAACTTTATCAGAATGATCCGCAAGGCCTCCCGCAAATTTCTGTCCTGACCCCGAGCGTGAAAGGTCTTGATGCTTGCTAAACTCCGATTGAAACACTGCGCGATCGATTTTCTGACCATGCTCCCGAGCCAACTCCTCGGTCAACTCCCAAGGGAAACCGTAAGACTGGTAGAGATTAAACGCGTCGACTCCAGAGACGGCACTGGATCTTGTAAAGAGTTTCTCAAATTCTTTCAGCCCTTTCCCCAACGACGCCTTGAATTTCGTTTCTTCTTTTGTGAGTTCCTCGATGATCGTCTTTTCCTTTTCTGCAAGCTCGGGATAGGCGGCTGTATACTCACGCACATACGCCTGTGCCACAGCTCCACAAAATGCTCCTTGAACGCCAATCGTGTTTGCAAATCGCACAGCGCGTCGAATAAGACGGCGCACATAGTAACCCTGATCCTTGTTTGAGGGAAACACGCCGTCGGCGACCAAAAAAGTCGCGGCACGCAAATGGTCCAAGATAACGCGGAAGGCATAGGACCTATGAGCCTCGCCCGTGGGCCGGCTCGCCCGTTGGGCTATGCCCAAAGAGGCATGGCCGAGGGACGAATAGGTCGTATTGGACTTCTGCTCGATCACTTCTCGCGCGAGGTGAAAGACATCAATCAAGAACATGTCCGGATCGTCCAGGACCGCGGAGGCGAGACGTTCAAGCCCTCCGCCGAAATCGACGTTTGCCTTTGGAAGCAACTCGAACCCTGTTGCGGTTTTCTTGTACTGCATGAACACGTTGTTTCCAATTTCAGCAAACCGTCCACAATCACAATTTACGTGACAGACGTCTTTTGCAAAAGCCGATTTCTCATGAAGCCCACGCTCAATTCCAAAATCCCAAAACATTTCCGAGTCTGGTCCACCCGGCTCCCCAACGGGCATCTTTTCTGGGGAGCCTGAACGTGACCACCAATTCTTCTTTTCGTCATAGTAAAAGATGCGACCGCCTTGCATGCCATCGCGCTTTGAAAAATCCACGTCCTTTGCGGAAACTCCGACAGAGGCAAATGCGTCCTTCCAGTACCCGACCGTTTCTTCATCGCGTGGAACCTGCGCGTTGCCACGAAACACGGTCACATACAGGCGATAGGGATCGAGCCTAAGTTCATGCGTGAGAAATTCAAACATCCACGCGACCTGTTCCTTCTTGAAATAGTCTCCCAGTGACCAGTTTCCAAGCATCTCAAAAAATGTCGTGTGCCGATTATCGCCAACTTCGTCGATGTCTTGTGATCGAAAGCATTTTTGTGCGTCGACAATCCTCGTGCCTTTGGGATGCGTTTCTCCCAAAAGATATGGCACCATCGGTTGCATGCCAGACCCTGTAAAGAGCGTCGTCGGATCATTTTCAGGCAAGAGCGAGGCGGAAGGGACGAGCTTGTGGCCGCGGAAAACAAAAAAATCAAGGTATTTCTGTCGAATCTCGTGAGTGGTCATAATGGTCACATTCTACAAAATCCACGGGGAAACCGTCTAGCTTGGGTTCGTCGTGGCGGCTTCAGATGGTTGGGCGCGCCGCAGGATATTGCGTTTGAGGGAAGCAAAAAATTGCTTCTGCTCTTCGAGCTGAAAAATTTTTCCCACAACGAGGTAGGCAACCAATCCAAGCCCGCCAGCAATGAGTCCTTGCGAGAGCACGCCAAAAAAAGAATCCAAAGAAATGAGCGAGACCACCACAGGTTTCGCGCCCTGCGCCACGACCGCACAGGCCAAAGAAGCGGCGATGATCTTGTAGGCAAAGCGGACGAGATCAGATTCATGGAAGGACCCGAGCCTCTGTCGCAGGAGGAACCACAAAAGACTCATGTGGACAAGGGCAGAGATGGAGTATCCAATCCCCAAGGCGATCACGCCAAGCTCTGGAGCCAGGAGCATGGCGGTGAGCACGCCGACGAGCGCGGCAACGGCTCCTGTTAACAGTGGAGTGGTCGTGTCCCTCAGGGCAAAATAGCTTCGTGCAAACAAGTAAATGAGCGACTGGGGAATAAACGTCAGCGCAAAAAAGGCGAGCGTGTCGGCGGTCGCTATGGTCGCCGCCCAGTCAAACTCCCCGGCTCCAACGACCACACGGACGACTTGGGCGCGCAGGATCAGGAACAAAATGGTCATGGGAGCAAGCAGGTAGACCATCTGTCGCGTGGTTGAAAGCAGGACACCCATAAACGCCGCCGGTTCTTTTTCTTCTATTTTTTCCGAAAGCGCGGGGAACGCCGCGATCGCAAAGGCGACCCCAATGATGCCAACGGGGAAAAATTGGATGTTGTAAGCAAATTGGAAAACGGTCAGGTTTCCGGGAGAGAGCGTAGTGGCCAGGGCTCCAAGCACGACAAACAAAAGCTGGCTCACGGCAAGACCAAGGGTACGGGGGACCATCATCGCAAGCATGGAACGCGTGTCGCGGTCAAACAGGTTGAACCGCCAGGCATACCGATACCCACAGCCACGCAGCCCAAGGAGTTGGATGAGCAGATGCAGGCCCGCGCCAAACACTACTCCCCACGCCAGTCCGATGGTTCCAAACACTCCGACAAACCAGATAGCTCCGACGATGAGACCGACATTATAAAAAATCGGCGCGAGCGAATAAAAGAAAAACCGTTTAAGGCTTTGCAGGACAGACCCGTACACGAGCGAGATCGCCAGCAGGATCTGAGACAGGAACATGACGCGCATGGACACAGCGACTTGGTCCTGTTTGTACGCGGCAAATCCAGGGGCAATAAGGGACGCGAGTGGATGGGCAAACAAGGCAAGCACGATCGAAACGGCGATCATGGCAACGGCGATCAGATGCACGGCATTATTCGTAAACTGCCAGGCTTTCGCCCGTGCCTCCGGATGCGTCCAATGCGAAAGAAACAGCGGAATGAAACTCGCTGAAAGGGCGCCAACCACGATGAGCGTAAACAACACATCGGGAATTTTGAACGCCGCGTAGTAGATGTCCAACGTGTCGCCAGCTCCAAACGCCCCGGCAAGGATACGGTCTCGGATCAGTCCCACCAAACGGCTCACAAACGAAAGCACACCAACGAGGGTTGCGGCGCCGATGATGGTTTTCGATTCTCGGTTCAGGAATGTCAGCATGTCATTTTTGTTCCGGTGTTAGGACGGCCGCATAGGCATTCGTCGCTTGAAGAAGCCTGATCCTAAAGTAGCCAAAGCGATCAAAAGCAGAAGCGACAAAAAAACCACGGCCACCAAGACAACGGGATTCTGTAGGCTGAAGAATGGGACACGGACGATCGTCTGTTCGCTCACGGTTTCCCCTGCCGCGTCCTTGAGCGTGAGTGTGGCTGTGTAGGTACCGGAAGCGCCGTACGTATGCACCACAACAGACTTGGACGAGGTGACGCCGTCGCCAAAATCCCAGAAAAGGATGCGATCGTCATCAACGGAACCGACCTCCATAAACGTAAAGGTGTTCCACGCGTCTCGTGTATAGCGAAAAATCGCATTCGGGGAAACGGTCATCTCTGCCGTCTCAAGGCCCTCTTCTGGAGCCGATGTTGTCGCTTGCGATCCTTCAACCTCATCAGGCTCATCTGTTGAGGACTCTTGGATCGTTTGCGCGACCTGGGAGATGAGTTCTTTGAAGGTCACACTCGCGCCCTCCTCTTGTTTCTGCTCTTGTCCCTGCTCCGCTTCCTCTTGTTCGCTCACGCGTTCAGGATCTGTCGGAAACGCATCGCTTTGGTCTTCCACACCGTCGCCATCGGTATCTGTCATGAGCGAGTTGGTCCCAATCTCTGTTTCAATTTCATCGGAAAGTCCATCGTTATCGTCATCTGTGTCACACAGGTCTCCAAGCCCATCACCGTCTGAATCCGCTTGCGACGCATCGGCGATCGTTGGACAATCATCGTCTCCATTGGCCACTCCATCGCGATCATCATCGAGGATAGGCTGGTACAGGGAGGTGATGGCGACATTATTGCTTTCGTCTTCGTCGGTAGGATCTGTCCCTTCTACCTGGGCTTGGATATTGAACGAACTCGACGGGACGATAAAATCGATGTAGACCTCTTCCGCGCTTCCATTGGCAAGGACGGAAATGACTTGCGAGGCGCCGACGAGATTCGATCCCTGATAAAATGTGACGTATCCAGAAACGTCTTCATCACCGATGTTATGCACCGATGCATACAACCGGACTTGATCACCTGCGACGATCGTCTCGCGCGATAAACGGATGTCGTTTTGTTCGATTTTCAAATCAGCCTTTGCGAAAGCGATCGAAGGCAACAGGAGCGCAATAAAAATGACCAATACTTTCATAAGCGTTTTCGACGCACTATCCCCATCAGAACAAACACCATCCCAAGCATCCCAAGGACATACAGCAGGGTGATGACCTTTGGACTCTCTACAAAGGGAAGCCATGAAGCATTCATCCCGTAAAAACCGGCAATGAGCGTGGGAACCATCAGCGCCGCAGAGAGAAAGGTGAGGATGGTGATGATCTGATTTGTCTTGTGGGAAATGAGCGCCTCATTCACGTCAAAAAGCCCATCGATGAGCAGTTTCAAATTATCCGTCGAGAGCCAGATCGTATCGAGGATGTCATGGAGATCATCAAAATACACGAGGATGTCTTCCGGAATAAACGACCGTGTCGTATGCCGCAAACTCAAAAGCATACTGCGCTGGGGATCGACGAGATGGCGCAAGAACAACACATTACGCCGAGCATGTCCTAGGTCGACGGTGAGCCGTTTGTCATGGTTGTGTTCGATGGATTCTTCAAGACGATTCACCTCTTGCGTGAGCTTCCCAATAATATGAAGGGAGCCATGGAACAGGTGCGAAATGATTCGATACATGGCAAATGAGGTCCCCTTTCCCAGGACGACGGAACGGAATTTTGCGTTCTGGGACATCCGCTCAAAATACGCATCGAGTTCCTGAAAGGGTTTATAGGTCACGGTGACCAGATCTTCTGTTGAGAGAAAAACATAAACGGGTTCACCGTAGATATTTCCAGAGGTCTCATGGACACTCGGCACGTGGAACAGGAAAAAAATATAGTGCTTGTATGCGTCCATTTTTGAAATCGGTGATTCGTTTCTGATGTCTTCGTAATCGAGATGATGAAACTTAAATTTTTCCTGAAGCGCCTTCAGATCTTTTTCGGCAACGCCACTGACGTGATGCCAGTTGACGCCCTTGGCTTCGATGGTTTTTGTCCCCATACCTAATGGGTATGCTCCCCCTTATGAGACCTCTCTCAAAAGTCGATGAGATTGCGGTGCACGGGCTGTCGAGCCCCACGAAACGTAGGTTCTCTACGTAGAGTGGGGTCGACGGGCGCCCGTAAGCCGCAAGATCACGACTTTTGCAGAGGTCTCTTATGACCAAACGTATAGTGGAAATAGTTGTGCCTCACCGGACCCAAAATCGCCAAATGCACTTCAGCCAGCAGATACTTGACGGCGATCGTCCATCGACCGTCTCGATCGAGTCGACGGATGGAAACCGGAATCTGTGTGGATCTCAAAAAACCAAATCGACCTACCGATCGAAACCGTCGTGCGTAATCGTGGTCTTCACAAAACACCACGCTCTCATCAAAGCCCCCAAGCTTGTCGTGCAAATCTTTCCGCACGATCATACAAAACCCAGGTGCGTGCGGAAACAACGATCCACAGACATGGACATAGGCATTGTACGCCCTGTGCAAAAAATGATCGATGCGAGCGTGCGAGAGCGGGACGACATCGCACGTCGCAAGGTCAAATTTTCTCTCGAACATCTCTTTGACCGATTTCTCCAAAAACTCTGGGTCGAGAAGTTCGACGTCTGCATCTAAAAAAAGCATCAGGTCGGTCGTGG
Organism: Candidatus Uhrbacteria bacterium; assembly: GCA_016235605.1. GTDB lineage: Bacteria > Patescibacteriota > Patescibacteriia > UBA9934 > GWF2-40-263 > JACRJW01. The sequence continues at coordinate 35,925 of JACRJW010000023.1, forward strand.
CATGGGCGGCGCCACGGTTGCGGGCAATGGCAACCGGTCCTCCCTCAACCACTTTTGCGCCGAACGACCTCGCGATTTCTCGCGTGCGATCGGTTGACTGTGCATCAGCAACAATAATTTCAAACGGTTGAACCGTTTGGTGTTTGATGGACGATAGGAGTCGAGGAAGATACGCTTCCTCGTCCTTTGTTGGAATGACAATGGTCAACATGGGGTTATCTTAACGGTTTTTTTGCACGAGGGCAAACAGTACGATAGAGTGCTGAGGCTATGATGAGCTGTCCTCAAAAAGAGATCTGCGGATCGTGTTCCTGGTCACACATTCCCTATGACAAACAGTTGAAGGCAAAGCTGTCTGACATCAACGGATCGTTTGGTTTGAAAAAGCTCAACCTAAAATGCGATACGATCATCTCCTCACCTAAGACTTCGCACTATCGCAACCGAATGGATTTTGCGATCGATTGGGAAGGACGTGTCGGGCTGAAGGAAAAAGGCAAGTGGTGGAAAGTGATCGACGGCCACGCGTGTTTTCTCGCGGACGAGCGAATCGACGAACTATTTGTCGCTGTCAGGTCCTGGGCCCAAACGTGTGGTCTCAGTTTCTTCGATCGCAAAGCACACACAGGACTGTTGCGCTATGCGGTGATTCGGTGTACCTCACTGGTCGAAACCATGATTACGATAGTCACGAGTGTTCCAAAGTCGACAGAGGCTGCAGATAAGGTCCGATCGAATCTTCTGTGCATCCTCGATACGGCACGACCAACGACCCTTATGTGGGCGCAGAATTCGACGATCACGGGCGTGAGCTACGGTGACAGACTTGAGACGCTCGCCGGTCCAGGCTTTATCGAGGAAGGAATCAACGGTTTCCGCTACCGCGTGAGTCCCCAGGCCTTCTTCCAAACAAATTCTTACGCCGCGCCCACCTTGCAAAAAACCGTCCAAGAATTCTGTGGCGACCTCACGAACAAAACTCTTCTCGATCTTTACTGCGGGACGGGCTTCTTCTCCGTCGCTCTTGCCAATCAGGCAGCTCGCACGATCGGAGTCGAGATGGTTCCAGAAGCCATTGTTGACGCCAGAATAAACGCATCTTTGAACGCTTCACGATCCACGTTCTACGATGCACGAACCGAGGAATTCGACTGGGCGGCCTTTGGCGCCGACGTCGTCATCCTTGACCCGCCTAGAGTTGGGATGCATGATGGTACCCTGCAAGACATTCTTGCTACCAAACCACCCGTGATTGTCTACGTTTCCTGCAATCCCAAAAACTTTGCTCGCGAGATGGTTCTCCTGCAAAATACCTATCGTGTTGAACAGATGCGTGCCATCGACATGTTCCCTCACACGCCGCATGTGGAGCTTGTTTCAAAGCTGATAGTTCGTAGGTAGTAGGTTATAGGGGAAAAACTACTACCTAAAACCTACCACCTACAACCTTCCACCCCTATGCCCAAATCCGGTTTCGTTGTCATGATCGGGAGATCCAATGTCGGGAAGTCGACGCTTCTCAATGCTTTAGTTGGATCCAAGATCGCGATCACCACTCCCAAACCGCAAACCACCCGCCTCCCCATCCAAGGCATCGTCACACGCGACGAAGGCCAGATCGTCTTTATCGACACGCCAGGAGTATTGAAGGGCGCACGCGACATGCTTTCCAAAAAACTCGGACAGATGGTGCGCGCCTCCCTCTGTCATGTGGACGTCATTGCCTACGTCGTGGATCCATCGCGCGAGATCGGCGACGAAGAACGCGAAGTCATGCGACTCATTGAATCCATCGACAAGCCAAAAATTCTTGTCATCAACAAAATGGATCTGGACAAAAAACCCTTTCTTGATTTTTACAAGGACCTTGCTGCATATTTTACCAGCGTGATCGAAGTCTCCGCACTGCGCGGGACACAGGTAGGACAATTGATCCAGGAGATCTTCACTCATCTGCCTGAGGGGGAGGCGTACTACCCCGAGGACCAACTCACCAACGTGCCAAACAAATTTTGGCTCGCAGAACTCATCCGTGAAAAACTCTTTTTGCGCCTGCGTCAAGAAGTCCCATACACGACCCACGTCGAGGTCGAAGATGTTGATGAACGCGAGAACGGCGTGATCTACATCAAGGCGACAATCTTTACGACCGAGGAACGCTACAAACGGATGATCATCGGCGCCAAGGGGCAAGGCATCAAAGAAATCGGCCAAAGCGTCCGCCACGAACTCGAACTCGCCATGGACGCCAAAGTCTTTCTCGATCTCACGGTAGACGTGGATCCACACTGGATGCAGCGATACGAATAAAACAAAACGGGCTAGCTGCCCGTTTTCAAATTGATCTGTGAAACCTCGTAGCCACCAAACCCTTCAATGAAGCCGCTTGGACTGAGCACTTCCAGATTCCCTTGCGAGAGCGGTGTGAGGCGGAGTTCCAGGATGAGGGGATTCTCAGGATTGGCGAGGATGGTGTAGGTGGCAAACACGTTTTTCGCTTCGATCGTTTGGACCGTGGTGCGCGTGCCGTCCACAAGCAGCGTGTACTCTCCCCAATCTGCTTTTGCCTGCACCGTGAGAAGATCATCTGCCTGAGTCTGTGCAGGCGTCCCAGTCGCATTCCCAGGCCAGAGGCTCTTGATTCTGTCTAGATACGACGTAAGTTGGTCTGTGACCTCTTGGACCTGCAGGATGGACTCGTCGAATAATCCCAGAGAGAGTTTCGTCCTGCGCGTTGACACAAGCTCGTCATAGTGCGCTTTTGAAATCCAGATGAGCGACGTATCACTTACTCCCCCATCACCTTCGCTCCACAACTCCGGGAGCTCGAGCATCGTGGCACCTGCAAGAGACGCACTGCCCAGACTCCCGCTCTTGATTGTGTCCTCGTAGATTGGCTCAGGAGCGTCAGGGACATCCTCACCGATCGCCGTTTCGCCATACTGTGCCGCATACGCTTCGCGCGCCGCAACGGACGCAGCCGTTTCTGTTTGGGTGGTGATACTCCAGCTGAGGTCCACCGATATTCCTGGCGTCCACTGGGTGATCTTGATCGTCCGTTCATCTGCCTCACCACCAAGCAGGTCAACAATTTTCCCTCCGATTCCCAGTACGGTCGGGCGAAGGACAATCTCGTTGTCGATCGCAAGACCAAGGGAAGCCGAGGCTTCTTCAGGTGTGAGATCCGAAACAGGCGTGGAGTCACAACCAAACCCAAGAAGCATGAGCGCCAAGATCACCGACCATGTCCTTGGTTGCCTGTTCATACTTTTCCAGCGGCCCAATCACGGACACGGTCCTCATCCGTGGCTCCACAAATAAACTGGCCGGATTCATCATTCCAAAAGAATGGCACCCCCCCGCACTTGCCGCTATCGGCTTTCTCTTGGAGTTTGGCATTCTCTTTGTTATGCCACGTCTCGCGTTTTTCGATCGTGATTCCCTCCTTGATCAACTTGTCCACAATCGGCATCATGTGATGGCAGTGCGGACATTCTTCACCGTAGTAGAAGTACAGCATAGAGAAAGGTCGTAGGTTGTAGGTGTTAGGTGATAGAATCTTAGCATGTCGATTCGTGTTCTGACAGTCGTGGTCTTTCTGGGGGTCATGGGGTTGCTCGCGCTCCAGCGGTTTTCTGGTACGCCTGAGTTGACCGTCGTGGTCGCGGCTGTCAGCGAAGAAAGTAACTTCCACACGGGTGAAGAGCTGCGACGCGGGGAGGTCGTATCGACTCCGAGTGGTTTTCTGGAACTTTTGATCGGAAACGACACGCATGTTTATCTTGCGGCACAGACACAGATCGAACTTCACCGAATTTTCGAGGATGAGATTATCGTGAAACTGAAAAAAGGTCGCATCGTTGTCTCAACAGAATCTGAAACGCCCGTGCGGATCATAACCAACCAAACAGAATCACTCATCCACAAAAGCGCCGCCTCGTTTGTGAACTACGACTTTTTACAAACCGTCCACGTGATTCCCCTTTCCGGCTCTGTCCAGCTGACGCTCGGCGACGAGTATCTACTGACACCTGTTCCCATTTCGATCACAGAAACCGATCCCGTGAGCTACGCAACACTCGAGGTAAATCTGGAAGCTGGCGACAGTAAAACGTTCTACGAATGGACCGGGGTATTATCCACAGACGTACTTGACTTTAGTCGATGATGCCGCCGCCAAGGACGGTTTCGCCGTCGTAAAAAACGATGGACTGACCTGGCGTGACGGCGCGCTGAGGTTCCTTAAATTGGACCGATAGGACATCTTCGTCCAATGAACTGATTGTGCAAAATTGCAAAGGTTGCCTATACCGAATTCTTGCCAGACACGTGCGTGGCGATTCTATTTTTTCAAACCAGTTGAGTTGCGACGCGGTCAGTTCTGACTTGAACAGCGCTGGATGAAAATTACTCGAGACGACCAACTCTTTTGTCTGTGGCCGTTTCTCAACAACGTAATACGGCTCTCCACCGCCGATTTTGAGTCCCTGCCTTTGACCGATCGTGTAAAACGCCAGGCCTTCGTGTGTACCGATTACCCTTCTGTCTGTTGTGACGACATCGCCAGGGTCCTGTGGAATCCGCTGCTGAAGGAACTCCCGCATCTCCACTTCACCGACAAAACAAATTCCTGTGGAATCTTTTTTGTCTGCGACAGAGAGTCCAGCCCGTCGAGCGCGCTCCCGAACCTGTGGCTTTGTCATCTCACCGATCGGAAACAAGATACGGGACAACATCTCTGGCTTCATCGCCCAGAGGAAGTAGGACTGGTCTTTGTTCTTGTCGAGTCCGGCGAGCAGATGACCATCTTGCACTCGAGCATAGTGGCCTGTCGCGACGAAGTCACACCCGAGCCGATCCGCTTCCCGAACAAAACGATCGAACTTGATGAACTTATTGCACAGGACGTCAGGATTTGGCGTGCGACCCGCCGCGAACTCGTCAAACATATTCTCCACAACCTTTGCCCGATACTCGTCCTCGAAATCAAACGTCACAAACGGAATGCCGAGCTTGGCCGCCACTCGCGCCGCATCGCGCCGTTCCGCCTTCCATCCGCATTCTTCAAACTCATCATCGTCCGTGCGGCGACACACCGATCCTGACCAGTTTTTCATGAACGCGCCGATCACCTCGTATCCCGCCTCCAATAACAAAACCGCGGACACGGACGAGTCCACGCCTCCGGACATGCCGAGGAGAACTTTTTCCTTTGCCATACGAATCAACACGTGAGTGGCACGGCGTCTGGTTCCGGCCGGCTAGCGCAGTCGAGCTCAGCTCGACGAGCACCGACGGAGCCTGCGCCGTGACGAGGCTCACGTGTGAACCGTTCCTAAGATTCTCTGAAATTTTTCAACATCTTCTCTCTGAACAAACACATCCACGAACCTCAGCTTCTCGTTGTACTTCATGAGAAGATCCGAATATTCCATCATCGGCACGATGCGCGAACCACCCAAAATCTTTTTCTCGACAAACAAATCGTGGGACGCATCCGATCCAAGACTGGTGAGCTCCTTGCCGGCGCGATGGGTGAACCAGTGGATGTTGTTGCTCTCGCACAGCAGACGAATTTTTTCAAGCGTCTCTTGGTCCTCACGCACGCCCTCCTGCAGACGTAAAATCCGTAGGGCAGGAATGCGAGAAAGGATATGCCGCGACCAATAATTTTTTTCCTCCTTTGCTGCGGCAAACAGTTGCTCGATCACGGCGCCGTCATGCAGTGCTGCGTAGGCATGAGGATCGGTGGGGATCGTGAGGGGCACTTCGCGCGAAGCGATCGCCTGTTCAAGATAGTGGATGAAACCAGCCTTTGTTTTGTGAAAGTAGACTTGATCGAACATGTGATAGCGGGCGAGAAGAAACGCCTCAAACGCCCGCACACCGTTTTCTGCCAGAGTCAAAACGAATCGACCGTCATGCTCCTGCGCGCTCATGCTGGAGACCAGCCAATCGAGATCAAACGCCCCATACGCCACGCCGCAAAAGTAACTGTCACGCAAAAGATAATCCATGCGGTCTGCATCCGCTTCGCCAGAAATCAACTGACGTAGCAGGGCGTGCAATGATGGGACACGCTGTTCGATTTCGCTCATCCAAGATGATGGAGTGACGCCGGCATGGATGAGTGAACCAATGTCTTGCGCCAGGACAGAATCAATCGCTCCGTCTTTTGCCATCGTCTGGAGCAGCAGAACGCTGTAATCTTCGTGATGCGCCTGCCTGTTTTCTTTGTCGTGCCACCACGTCCAATCCATGGGCAGTGCCTCACGCATCGGAAAAATACTCTCACACTCGTGCGAAAACGGGCCGTGGCCAATGTCGTGCAGAAGCCCGGCAAGCCGTATGCGTGAGCGCAGGCCGTCTATCTCCTCCATCGCCAACCTTTCAACCATCGCAGGCGTTCCCTCAACGACTTTTCCAAAGAGTCGCCCAGCCACGTGCATTGCGCCAAGGCCATGCATAAACCGCGTGTGGACGGCGCCGGGATAGACGTAGGTTTGTAAAAAAGAAAGTTGGGAAATAAAACGCAGCCGTTGAAAAAACGGATGGTCGATAATCTTCCGCTCGAATTCATCAAACGCAATACGTTTATGAATCGGATCTCGAATCTCGTAGGGCTGCATAGAACCCTATCCTAGTACGGCTTACGACTTCATGGCAAACGCTCGATGAGATCTTTCAAAAGACTCGGATCAGCATCAATCATGTCTGTTCCATGTCCAATCCCTGAGCGTTCAATCAAGGTTGTGAATGTCGGGTTGAGTTCGTGGAGCTTCAGGATCGACTTGTAGGATTCGCGGTCCTCATCGCTGGCAACCAAGATCACCTTCTGTGACGGTTGAAGTTTCGTGACCAACTCATCCGTCTTGATCCCGCGATAATCAAGTCCAGGAGAGAGCGCGAGAGCGATGGGAAGTTCTGGGTGGCGCGTGAGTTCCTCGATCGCAAGGTTCGCTCCGATCGAGGCGCCGACGACCACAATGTTCTCTTTGGAAAATCCCTCCCCTTCCAGATAGGCAAGAGCCGCCTCTACATCCAAAATCTTTGCCTGCTGCTGTTCATCCGTAAAATTTTTGTAGTTGAGCGTCCCGTTCATCGTACTCTCTCCGTGCCCGCGCTCATCAATGGCAAGCGAGGCGTAACCAATCCCATTGAGTGCCTTGGCAAATGATGACCAACTGGTCCTGTCCGCCGGCATCATGTGCAACAGGATCGCCGCTTTCTGGTCATTGTTGCGAACAAAACTCCCGACGATTTCCACGCCGTCGGTCGTTGTCATGGTCACGCGATCTGGCATAGGAGTTTGAGCAGGCGTGCATCCCAAGCCAACAAGCATGAGGGCAAGGATGAGTCTGTGCATATTAATCAAACCGAATCGTTTGGCCTGATCGGACCGTGCCGGCGCTCGGTGGCGGAGACACAGGCGGAGGGACCGGCACGGGAGCCACTGGGCGTGGTGTTGCGGCAGGTTCACGGACAACCGCTGGCGGTGCGCTCACTCTACGAGCAGCCTCATCGCCTCCAGTACCCTTCTTTCCACGCCGTCGCCGTTTCTTTTTGTTCGGATCGCCCTGTGGCTCTTGTGGATGAACTGAGGCAACGAGCGCTGGTTGTGGCGCGGGAGCCACATTCACCTTGCGCGCTTCACGGATTTTCTTGAGGCAGTCCTCGCAAAAAACAGGACGCGAGCGATCGAGCTTGATGTTTGTCGAAAAATCTTTTTTGCAGTCTGAACAGGTGTACGTTTCGCCTTGTGCGACAGGTTTCTCGTGGGCGACCTCTTGCTTCACAGGCATAGGAGCTTCTTGTTTGTGAACGACAGGAGCCTCAGACATAGGCGCAGGTTTGGGTGGGACGAGCGCCGCGAGTGTCACCGCGGGCTCCATAGAAACCTTTTCCACAGGCTTCCCTTCCGTCGGTTTTGGCACGGGAAGAGGCTCAGGCTTTGGCACAAACGGCTTGGATTTTTTACCGCCCTTACGTTCCTCACGCACGATCTCAATGCAATCATCACAATAAATCGGTCGTGAACGATCGAGCTCCACGGGCAAAATAACTTCCTTGGCACAACGCGAGCATTTGTATTCAAATCGCGGCTTCTTGCTCTCCTTGCTCGCTTTCTTTTTCGCCTCTGCGGCTTCCAAGAGCGTATCCATGTCCGCGCCCTCCATGCCGCTCCATTGCAAAATCTTTTCTTCGATCACCCCACGAGGCTGGGCATAACGCTCTCGCGAAACCTTAATGACCTTCTCTTCAGAACCCGTCACCTGCGCAATCGGCGGCAGGGTGAGAGCAGAAAACGGTTGACTCGTGACTCCGTCGATCAAGAGCTTAATGTACACGTTGTACTTTGGCAGGTTGATGATGTCCTCGGGCGTGAAGCGCGGCATGAACTCGGTTTCCATGAACGTGGCATCCGGCGAGCCTACACGGAACGTGATAATCGTTCCCACGTTGCCAAACACGGCATCGCGCACTTCTTCACTCAACTGCGCCACATATTGATGCGCCATGGTGAGACACAATCGATACTTACGCGCCTCGGACAAGATACTCGCGAACGACTCAACGGCAAAATTTTGGAACTCATCCACGTACAGGTAAAAATCCTTGCGCTCTGTCTCGGGAATTTCCACGCGCTCCATGGCCGCCAGCTGCATCTTGGTGATCAAGAGTCCCCCGAGCAAGCGCGAATTATCTTCCCCGATCCTGCCCTTGGAGAGATTGATGATGAAGATTTTTTCGCTGTCCATGATCTCGCGCACGTTGATGGTGGACTTTACTTGCGCCACAATGTTGCGGATGACCACGGCCGACAAAAACTGACCGATCTTATTTTGAATCGGCGCCACGGCTTCCTGCGCGTATTTTTCGTTATACGAAGCAAACTCCACCAACCAAAACTGTTTCACCACCGGGTCTTTCACGTTGCCGACGATGCGTTTGCGAAAGTCGGCATCGGAAAGCATGCGGTTGATCCCCAACAGTGTCTGTCCGGGATTGTCCAGAAGCGCCAAAAGGGTGTTGTTCAAAATGTACTCCATGCGGCTGGACCACATGTTTTCCCAAATTTTTTGGAACACGCCCATCATGCCTGACACCACCAGATGTTTGTGGCTCTCACTCACGGCTTCCAAAATATTGAACCCGACGGGAAACTCCATGTCCGCCGGATTGAAATACACGACGTCGTTCATGCGCCAGCTGGGAATGAAGTTGATGAGACGCTCGGCCGTGTCCCCGTGGGGATCAACGTACGCACAGCCGTGGCCGGCATAGATGTCGGACAAAATCAAATTCTCCAGAAGCACGGTTTTCCCCATGCCTGTTTTCCCAATCACATAAACATGGCGGCGTCGGTCGTCGGTCTTGATGCCGAACTTCGTCATCTTGTTGCGAAAATTTGTTTTCGCAAAATAGTTGACCTCATGGTCGTGATCGTGGTTGTACGACATACTCACGTCGGTAAATTCGGTGGAACAAACCCCTTGTCTTGTGTCTCTTCCCTCGCGTGGGTCGGCGCGGCAGGATGGGGAAGTGTCTCGTGAAGCGGCTCGTCGGATGCAGGCTCAGCAATGCCAAATCCTGTTCCGGCCAAGGGACGTTCTTCTTCCTCTGGAGCAAAAATAGCTTCTGCTCCAGGCAAGGACTGCTCGGCAAAGGTGACCGGAAGCCCTACCGGCGGTTCACCACGCTTGGATTCGCTCTTCTTCACAAGCGGCGCCTTGATATAGACCGCCGGGAAATGCCACAAGGTAGCCAGCTCTTCCGAGTTCAACACAACGGGCGTGGCGCCGATGGACCAGCTACGGTTCTTAAACGCTTTCATGAGCGTATGTTGTTTTTTGGTATACACCCAGCGCATCCAAAAATAATCATCCTTGGGCACCTGCGGGATAAACAACGTAAACTTATTCAGGTTTAAATTCGTGTACTGGTTCCAAATGCCCTTCACAATGCCCGTACGCTCCACTTTGACAAACACGTTCTTTTTTGCCATGTAGATGACCCGGATCTTTGCGCCAAGCCCAACTTTGCTGGCTTTGAGCACGATCGCCTCGGCTTCCTGCTTTTGCACAGGCGAAATTTTGAACGCCTTCCAAATATCCTTGACCTCTGTCTCTGCCCCGGGAGTCAACAGGCCGCTCAAATCCACGTCGAGCGCTTCTTTGAGCAGTTCGTTTGGAAGCGTGAGAAGCGACTCACCCGCTGATTCAATCAATCCCTTTTTCTTTTTTTCCTCAACGCCGTAGATCGTATTCACATACTTGATGCCTTTTTTCATCCAATCGTTGTTTGAGGGCTGGACGACCATCTGTATCCAAAAATGTTCACCCGGACGCATCGTGCCAAGCTGTTCAAGAGTGTACCCCAGCGGGTCTTTAATTTCCTGCGAGATCCGATCTTCAAAATCCACATAGGTGCGGATCGGGTACATGGAATCGCGATCGAGTGTCATCTCACCGCCCCACATTTCATATTCCGCATCAGGATAATCCATCGGAAAAGGTTTTGTGTAATCTTCAATCTCAGAAATTTGCGCGTCTGGATAATGGGCGTAGATCCCAGCCTCAATCACATCGCGGAACCTCGTTTGGGTACGGATGACAAATTGGATATATCCTTCCGTGGAAACAATCTCAAACGAAAAAACAGGGTAGAGCTTGCCATCCATCCAAATTTCCTTCCACGTAAGGGTGGATTTTGTGCCATACAAGTTGGCGAAAAAATTCTCCATGGCCTTTGGCGTCTGTTCCGTCATCGAAGGGACATCCACGGCCAAGTAGGTGTACTTCAACTTGGCCGAATACAGCCTACGCCGGTAGTCCCGCCACACTTCGGTAAACCCCCAGGCGAGCGTCACGGCAATCGGCAGCCATCCAAACCAAATCAAGATATCAAAAAGGATCACATCGAGCGGCTGGTCGAAATAGGAACTGGTGTGTGCGACAGCCGTCGTCGCTTGTGCGACAATCGGGATCGCAAAGAGTGGAAACATAACCGCAACCATTGTACCAAAAAAATGACCATGCACCCAGTGCATGGTCATCCTGAGCGAAGCGAAGGATCACAGAAGCTAGGCTCTCTTGATCCACTGCTCCCACGCAACCAGGGCGGGACTTGCAAAGAAAATCGAAGAATAGGTTCCCACCGCAATACCGATGATGAGCGCCAGGGCAAACGGTCGTGTGGACTCGCCACCGAAGAAAAAGATCGCGGCCAAGGCCAGCAAGGTGGTCAAGGACGTGTTCACAGAACGCACGAAAGTCTGGCGGATGCTTTTTTCCACAACGACAGGAAAGGCTTCGCCGGTGTGATGCGACAAGTTCTCACGGGTGCGATCAAACACGACAACGGTGTCAGAAATGGAATACCCAAGAATCGTCAGAATCGCCGCCACAAACCCTGATCCGACTTCCCAATGATAAAAATGGCCGAGAACCGCAAACGCTCCAAGCGGGATGATGACATCATGGGCGGCGCATAACACGGTGATGAGGCCATACTTCCAGGAAGCGATCGGGTCTGAGACTTTCCGGAATGCCCACGAGATGTACAACCCGATCAACAACAGTGTCAGTCCCACGCCGATGAGCGATGAGCGCCGCAATTCATTGCCGACGGTCGGACCAATCGAATCAAAACGCAATTCCGTGAACGCCCCAAACGTCTCTGCCAATTTCAGGAGCGTACTCTGATGGGTCGCCTCGTCCTGCATTTGTGTACGGACAATCAGCTTTTGGTTTTTGTCGGCAGATTGCACAGACACGCTCTCAAGGGACGCAAGAGCCTCTTTCACGTCCTGGGTGGAGGGCGCTCCATCGGCAAACTCAAGCTCCATGAGGGAGCCTCCGGTAAAATCCACACCAAATTTCAGTCCGAAGAGAAAGAGGGCGACAATGCTTGCGACAATCAAGATCGCTGAAAGGACGAACCAGTGTTTCCGCCAACCGACGAAGCTAAATGAAGTTGTCATAAGATTATTTACGTTTGAGACCGTAAAGTGATGGAGCCTGCAGGGCATGGATGCCACGGATATTTTTCATGTAGGTCCGAGTGACCGTGATCGCCGTGAAGAGTGACAACAGGACGCCCACGGCAAGGGTGAGCGCAAACCCTCTCACAAAACTCGAAGTGAAGCTGTACAGGACACTGGCGGAGATGAGCGTCGTCAAGTGCCCATCACGGATCGGCGCCCACGCGCGCTTGAAACCTTCATCCATTGACGAGATCAAATCACGGCCGCTTCGAAATTCATCCTTGATGCGTTCAAAGATAAGCACATTGGCGTCCACCGCGATTCCCAGCGAGAGGATGAGTCCTGCAATTCCTGAAAGCGTAATCGTCACACCGAACAATCGATACGCGGCCATGTTGAGGACGACGTATAAGATCAGCGCCAGCACAGCCAGCACGCCAGGAAGACGATAGAGCGCAACCATGAACAGCGCCACGAACAAAAATCCCAGATAGGCGGCCGTCAAACTTTTGTGCAAAGACGCAAGACCAAGCGTCGGGCCAATCGTTTCCTGTGAGAGCAGGTCCACAGGAACCGGAAGCGCTCCTGCGTTCAATCTCTGGGCAAGGACTTTTGCTTCTTCCAAGGTGAAGTCGCCTGTGATGACCGCCTTGCCGCCGTAGATGGCCTGTTGGACCGTGGGGGTGGAAATTGGCGTGCCATCCAGAAAAATGGCAATAGGCTGACCGACATACTGCTCGGTGAGTTTGCCAAACAGGTCTCCGCCTTCGCTGTTAAACGTGAGCGCGACAAACGGGGAACCCGTGTTCTGGTCAAATTGCACCGCCGCGCGTTCAAGGTCTTTGCCAGAAAGCTCAGAGTTCACCCACGGCGAGGCTTCCGGAATGATGTCGAACGTGTCGGAAAGTTCCATGAGGATCCGCGAAATGGTATACGTCGGGATCGTCCGTTCCTCTTGTTTATAAATCAAGTGATAGCCGAAGTCCGTTTCAACGATATCAGAAATACCACCGACCGGAAGCGCTGTGGCCGCAAGCCCAAACGCAGGGACATAATTTTCAGCGATCGCAAAACCAAGGTCACCCTTGTTGGTAGCGGCTGATGGATCTGTGGAGTTCTCAAGGGCAAGCTCTGCAAAATTTTCTGGCGTGGCCTCCTTTTTAAGTTTCCCGATCTGGATAGATGCGTCCAGTTGTGAAAGGCCGCTCTGGCACCCTGTTTTCCCTTCAAAACAAATGAGGATATGCGAAAGGTGCATCTCCTTTTTGTCTTCCTGGCTCACATATTTGAACACGCTCACGCCGTCTTCATTCTCCAGAAGATTCTTGTACAACTGTCCAGGGACCATCCCGCGCTCGATCAAAGCGGCATACTCGGCAAAATAGGAACCGTCGGTAATCCCAGCGACCACTCCCTTGGTGGTGTCTTTATTTTTCTCAATGCTGTTCTCGGCCACCAACGCATCAAAATCTTCTCCGGCAAGAGCCCGGTTCAGCACCGAGCGAGCGGCCGTGCGCTCAGCTTCGTTTGCCGTATCAAGTTGCGCTTGCTCCTCAGCCGTCAAATCACGGTCGACTTCCTGTCCTGGTGTTTTGAACTCAAGCACCGGTGTTTCACCGATCAAGGTGATCGCCTCGGTGACATCGAGCACGCCGGCCAGTTCAATGATGACCCGATACGTCCCGCCCGTGGTCGTTGTCTGCACGACAGGCTCAGAAACACCAAACGCGTTTACTCGACGTTCAATCACATCGCGCACGCCTTCCAGAGCCTCGTTGCGGTCTCCCTCCGCTATCTGGCTCATGTCTGCCTCGTAGATGAGGTGCGTGCCCCCTTGCAGGTCAAGACCGAGCTTGAATGGAACCTCAGAAAAGGTCGGCGGCGCCCAGCCGACCTGAGCCTGGACAAAAGAGACTCCTTTATTCCACACAGACGGAAAATCATAGACTCCCACCACAACGGTAAGCACGAGCAAGAGGATGGCTGTCATCCGCATCCCCCAAGGATTTTGTGAACTTTTCTGCATCGCGCGTTTCTTGAGCTTCCACGTTTGCATAGGATCAATCAATCAATAAAATCGTCGCCAGTGTAAACAACTAGACCAAGGCTGGCAAGTGGACAAACGGCTCCTCACTTTTTGCGCGGGACGGTCGCCTCGAGAGTTCCTTGAGCTTTCCCAAACACTTTTTTGTCAGGCCAATGGTGTCTGGAGCGTAGAAAAAAGAGATGTTTCTCAGACTGTTTGTCCAAATGAACGTCCACACCAGACAAGAACGTGAGACGATCCTCCAGACCCAAAATCCGCGCCATACCATTCAGCGCCCGAGCATAATTGATTGCGTTCAAAAAATCACTCCCGGCCAGCGTATCCACACGCGTGGACCCAAGAAGTCGCTGTGCGACGTCTCGCACCCCCGTCCATTCGATATCAGCAAACGGATCGACGATCAAGTACGTCCACTTCCCTTCGTTATTTTTGTACACGCGTACATTCCCCCCTCCAGCAAGATCAAGCATCTTGTCACTCGTCTTTGTAAACGTGATCATGTGTTGGACCATGTCGCGAAGCCTATTTGCTAGATCCTGATCTTTGTATGAATCTTCAAGAAGTCTGACGGTTCCAACATGCAAAAAGCCATAAAAAAGTCTTGCGTCAAACGGTTCCCTCTCACCGAACGTCATCCGGTTCAGGCGTTGATACTCATTGAGTGGAATATCAAAACGCTCCACGTATCGAAACCCAAACGAATGCATGTCGTGATTTTCTCCACCTTCTTTTTTGAGCATCCTCGCACGCTCAGGAATCATCTCTTGATACCGCACGATCGTTGGGACACGGACGGTTGAGGAGGACGCAAGGTCTTTGAGATCTTCCCGCCCAAGAATTTCACAAGCGACTTCAGGTGTCACTGGCACCTCTGAAATCACCGTGCGTGTCGGAAGAATCTGGTCAGAGGGAAAAGAACGGAGCAAAGCTTTCATAAAATCTGCCTCACGATCAAGCACGTCCTCCATCCCGATGGAATCGTCTTCTTGCTCATGCATGGCTTTTGCGCCTTCCTGAATCCTCTCGTCATTGGAAGTGGTGCGTGGACGCGTTTCCCAACGCGTATAGGCATCACGAAGAAGACCCCGTTTCAAATAATGCATATCAGCCTTTAACACCAGACGTCGATGCGTCCCTTCCCGACCTTCTTTTGGACCCACCCGAAACACCACGCTCTCCCCGCCGTGACCGGCGTACTGCAAATCCGCCGGAAGCAGCGGATCGTCCTTGCGCTCCTTTGCATACTTGCCCGCGAGTTCAGGGATCTGTCGGGAGAGAGGAGGATGCTCCGTCATACGGCTTACTCGACAAAATTTTCTTGGCTTAATCCAGACTGACGAAGAATTGAACGAAAGGTTCCGTGTGGAACTTCTCTCCCGTGAACGGGTACAATGACGTTGAATGCTGAACGGCCGTTCCTGCGATATTTCATGTGACTTCCGTTCTGCGAGACAAAATAAAAGCCCTTGTTTCCAAGGACTCTCAAAATACGTTTCAGCCATACCGGCTTAGGCATAGCTTACGTGCATCGGGATGATTTCTGGACGTTCAATTTTTTGGACATTCCTCTTTGGTGCATCTTCAAAATAAAGTTCAAGAGCCTCATCTAAATAAGCGATGACTTCTTTTTTTGTCTTTCCAAAACTAGACACATCGATATTCAAGCACTGAGCAACGAAATATTTTCCTTCTTTCCAGACGATTGTTTTGAGATTGAGACGTGTCATATATGGCTAGTATACACTGTTTGAAGAGGGTCACAACTGAACCTTCTCGATCATCTCCTGCGTCTTCTTTTTTGGCAAACCCATGAGGCTTTCCATCTCGCCGTCAAAATGGACGTAGGGCAGGAACGATGGGTGCTCAGCCGCAAGGCCGCCAGCCTAGCGAAGCGCTTCGCCAGATTCGACAAACGCGTTCACACGCTCTTGGGGAACGGGATCCATAGTTAACGGTAACCTCATCGATCGCACTCACTCGTTTGCCGGTTGCTGTGTTGCACACAACCGTACAAGAGGTCGCCGTCTGTGGTTGCGTCGAGAACGTCGAGAGAAACGCGTAGGCTTCTTCTTTTGAGCTCGGCTTCTCGCGGACTTTTCCACCCACGACCATCACCTGATCGGAACAAATAACGATCGCTTCGCTATCGACTTTTTGCAAAACCGCGTCCATCTTTGCCTGCGCAATCAACGAGACGAGTTCTCGTGGATCATCACTTCGGATCGTCTTCTCGTCGATGTCTGGTGAAATCACCGTGAACGCAAACCCCATGCTCGTGAGCACGGCTTTTCTGCTTGGTGAACCTGAGCCAAGAATGATGGTCATACAGTTAATACCCTCTCGTGTCCTTGCGCATTTTGTACAGTCGCTCAGTAAAGCCACCATCCACCATGAACTGACGCTCGAGCGCGCGCAGTTGCTGGTCGAGTAAATAGTTCGCTTGATGAATAAGACAGATGGCAGTGTTGGCAGCGGATTCAGGTTTCTCACAATAGGACTTATAGGTCGAATAGGACCTATCCTCGAGGTAGGCGAGCTTTCGAATTTTGAAAACCTCTGTGTGTGCTTTGTCCCATAATACCAGCTGTCGTTGACGAAGGTAATCCTCAAAGTCGAGTAACAACTCTTCCAGGCTCGCACAGGCCACACCGATCAACTTCAGTTCTGTTTTCTTGGATGTCCCAGACGCCTGACAACCTTCCGCAATGTTCTGGCGTCCCGAGCGCGCAGCCTGAACCATCTGATCTTTCATGCGGTAGTCTTTCACAAAACGACCACAAAAATCTACCGTAAGATCGTAGACAATAGTCGTGGTCTGAAACGATTTCAGATCACGGTAACCACCATGCGCAGGAATAAGGTTTTCCTCCATAGGTCGTATTGGTCCTATTCGACCTATGTACCGTGACAGCGCTTAAACTTGTCGAATGTGCCATGCGGTTGAGAACGCCGTTTTACGCGCCTAGGAGCCTTTTGAGAAGCTCGCCTCTATCTCACAGCTTGTCTCCTCAGGGATTTAACCCTAGGGAGGCGAGCTGTTAATTGTGAAGGAACTTTACATGTACTTTATCAAACCTCAACACCATGTCAAGCACCATCTCCTGCTGATTTTTCCACAGATCGCCCAGACTCTCTCTCGTATATTTCCCAAGCGGCTCGCACATCAATGTTAAAAAAATCAGCGAGCTGCCGGAAAGACCACCCTTCATTTTTCAGCTTTACCAGCATATCGTTTCGTTCTTGTTTCGGAGGATTCGCCATAACAATAATCCTTATACTAACAAAACCCTCAAAAGACAACAAACCCACCACTCTTGACTGCCTGTTGATAACATGATAAGAAATTCTCTCTCTATTTGCTAGAATGTAGCAAGATATAGGTGAGGGGTGGTACGCCGGACGGGATTTGCACCCGTATGTCCGCCCGGACGCTGCTTTTCAAGAGCAGTGCGTATGCTAGTTCCACCACCGGCGCTCGACTTTTCACCTGTAAACACCACCCCACCATCACCGTTCGTTCGCTTTGGAAGTTCTACCAGATTGCAGGTTTCCCTCCGCAAGAGAAGAGACCTTCTGCTGATCGAACCTCTAAAATGAGCGAGCGGATTTTGTTACTCCATTGGCAATACAGCGGAACGGTATTTGCCATACTCCGCTTTTACAAGCAGACCGACTGTGGGTCGAACGGCATAGACCATTTTGTTTGCAATCACCTTCCTATCAATGTCTGGCCTAAATCCTGCAACAGCCTCAACAATGTCCTTGACTTGAAGAGGTTGGTTGGCATTTACCTCAAAAACCCGCTTGATTTCCTCTCGAATGTCCACACTGCGTGAGGAAGCTCCATTTACGATGGATTTTCCACCCACACGCTCTTGCCGATAAGCCCCAAGAAGTTTTTGTAGAGCCTCCATTTTTTGATCTAGTAGAGCACGTTTCTCGGTCAGCTCTTTGAGTTCCTGGTTTATTGTGGCTATGTTTAGACTCATATATTGGGAAGTATAAGTGCAAGTGATTCTGATGTCAAATGTTCCTATACAAGACTTCCCTGCCAATGTGTCGAACCCGTCTTTTGAATGGAGACTTAATTTGGCGGTATCTCGCCTCCAACTCGATGTCCGTCATCATCGTATAAATCGTCGAACTTGCGAGACTTGAGTGACCAAGAATGTTCATCACGTCTGCTGCGCTTCCACCCCTCTTGATAACGTCATGCCCCATGTGATGTCGAAAGGCGTGCGCATTGATGTACGGAATACCCGCACGATTGCAATAACGTCTCAACATTTCACCCACGCCCTTGATGGTAAATCGCCCTCCGGACGTGTCATGTGGCCCACCACAAATTGAAATGAACAGTGCATCGGGTTCTTTGAGAATGAGTTGACCTGCTAAGCGTTTCCGTTTCTCGATCCATCGTACAAGTGCGTCATTGGTATCCCGCGTCCAAAAGATTTCTCGAATCGGGCGACGTCCTCGTGACTTCTCCGTCCGTATGATCGCTCGCATTCTCTCCAGATCAAGATCATTGACATCCAAGGACATGATCTCCCCGTTTCGTGCCCCAGAGTCCCAAAGCATCATCACGATCGCACGATTTCTTAAATGCCGACCATCATTTGTTTTTGAAGGTATCGCGGCTAGTAATTTCTTGAAACTTTCATCATCAACCACACGAGGTATCTTGTACTCCTTTCTAGGGATCGGGATCAGCTCAGGATCAATCACGGAAAGTCCTCTCAACTGCCAGAACTCAAAAAATTTTCTAAACGACATGCACCGACCCACAAAACTATTTTCCTCCCAACCAATATCGCGCATCAAATTCAGATGCTCCATGACATCCTGAAGCAAAATTGATTCAATGTCTGGATTCCGCAAAAACACACACAAATGTTTCAACGAAAATTCATAACCTTTTACGGTATTCTTTTTGACCTTAAACTTTCGCCACTCACTGAACTCTTTGATTGCATCACTCATCAACATAAGCCGCCCACACTACTCCTACCTCGGCTTGTAGACCTTAGCAGTTTCGGTGAACGGCTTATGGATCGCAACACACTCGTATCTTTGCGTTGTGACCTATATTGAGAATACACCCAAAAATGGGCTTTCAAAAGCCGACCACCTCGTCTACAAGTACCCTATTGGGCTGCCAAAATGGCACGAGGGATCACTTAATGTGACTGTTCAAGGTAGCGATATTGACAAACATTGTCAAGTATTGTACGCTAAAATTGTAATTGATCTTTTTTATGCGAAAAGTAAAAACTGTTTGTATCACATTGCCACAAGAACTGATCGTACTCGTCGATAAGGAGCGCGTGCGTTTGCGAATGGCATCAAGGAGCGAGTACTTTCGACACATCATCCGACTTTGTTCTGAAAACAGGACTACTAAAAAAGGATATGCCTAACTACTTCTTCGACACCCCAGCTAATCAAAAGACACCGGTGACCCAAGAGCAGTACGCACCTGCCTATAGAGCCTCTCCTACTTACGCCATGAGAATTGCGGCAGCCAAGTCGATCCCTCAGAAGGATGAACGCGAGAAGGCTTTGGAACAAGCAGAGGAACTCACCGATTTCGATAACAACATGCTCTTTGGGAGGATTGAGTACAATGAAAATGATTAGCTATGTCCCAAAATAAAATTGAACTGTTCAATGGACAGACCCCGGGGGAATTGCTTCAGACTCTGGGTATACCCAAGGACTTTCATGTGACTCATATGCTCGGCGTAGCCATTGAGGACGTACCAAGACGCTATCTGACCGTATTCCTTGAGGGTGCCATCTTCGAGGCTCGAAGCATCCGTAAGCGTCTCGAAGAGGCATTTGAGCTCGGAGATAAACTCGAAAAGGATGCAGGTCTTAAAGAAGAAATCATACAAAAAAATG